>JBBQQJ010000001.1:0-50831 GCA_038216165.1 Gemmatimonadales bacterium
CTGCAACTCGATGCGCACCGCATCGGTCACCGTGGCCGCCAGCGTGCTGTCGGGCGTCCGATTGGCAAACTCCGCCACCATCACGATGTCATCGGCCGCGAGCACGTCGCTACCGATCAACGTGCCGAAGCGTCCTTCGGCCCGGACCCAGGCAAAGGCCGCCACGGCAATCACCACCACTGCGGCCACGGCGATCAGCGGCCAGCGCCGCCTGGGCGCAGGTACTGCATGCCCACCGGTGTCGGCCACTCCGTCCAGCGCAGCAACGATCTCGGCGGCTGACTGCCAGCGCACCGCAGGCTCCTTCTCAAGACAGCGCATGATGATCGCCGCGAGGGCGGGGGGCACGTCGGGGCGCCGGGCGATGAGGGGTTCGGGCATCTGGGCCAGATGCGCGGCGAGGATCTGCTGCGCGGAGGTGCCGGCGAATGGCGGACTGCCGGCCAGCGCCTCGTAGGCCATGATGCCGAGCGCATAGATGTCGGCACGATGATCAGTATTCGGATCGCCAGCCACCTGCTCGGGCGCCATATAAGTTGGTGTGCCGAGCGAGGTGCCGACCTGCGTCAGCGTGAGGTTCCCCCCGTCGGCGCCCTCACCGGCACCGGTCACCGCCTTGGCGATGCCGAAATCGGTGACCAAGGCATGCTGGCCCGAGCAGAGCACGTTCTCGGGCTTGATGTCGCGATGCACCACCCCACGCGCGTGCGCATGGGCGAGAGCATCGGCGACGTCGTGCATCAGCCGGATCCCGTTCGAAATCGTCAGCTTTCCCTCATGACGGAGCCGCGCACGGAGAGTCTCGCCCTCCTCATACGGCATCACGTAGAAGAGCAGTCCGTCGGCGTCGCCTGAATCAAACAGCGGCAGGATGTGCGGGTGGTGAAGCCCTGCGGCGATCTCGATCTCGCGCCGGAACCGCTCGGCCCCCATCGCGGCCGCCAAATCAGCGCGCAACACCTTCACGGCGACCTGCCGACGATGCTTCAGATCCTGGGCGAGGTACACCGTCGCCATACCGCCGGAACCGACCTCGCGCTCGAACTGATAGCGGTCGCCCAGGGCAGCGGAGAGGCGGTCGAGCACATCGGACATGGAGACTCCGGAATCGGGGCAACGCGGGCACCGACAGCCCGTGGGGAGGCGGCAAGCACACTCGACGGATGACGGTATGCATGGAGTCTAATGCCGCAGGGCCCCTACACGGTGATCGCGTGCGGTGGCGACTCTTCCGCTCCGACCACTCCACCGCCAGCCACCGGTAGCCGCTTCGTTCAGATCCCGGGACTCACCGGAGGCGGCACCCTCTGGCTGCCGGTGAGTGGGCCGGGCGGGTCTGCCACCACGCTCACCACGGCGCAGACGCTGTTCAGACTTGCCCCGGGGACCTACACAATGACCGTATCGCCGGTGGTTGGAGCGACGTATACCGTTGCCGGACCAGCTCAGACCGACGCGACGGTTTCGACGGCCATCCCTTTCCCTCCCCGGTAGGTGCAAGGATGACACACCGACGCACGTCGCCATCATCCATTGATCCGTACTTAGCGCACCCGCAATCCGATGCGGTGCGTTGCCCCCGGTCCATCGTACTGCTGGAATGCGTAGTCGAGTGCGATCCGGTCCACGCCGAGCGTGGCGCCGAAGGTCATCGCGGACTCCCCACGCCGTGCGGCCCCGGAGACATCCTGCGCGCCGATCCGTCCCGTGATCTCCCAGCCACTCACCGGGAGGTAGCTCAACTCGATCCCACCAGCGGGGCGGACCTCGCCATTCTTGTCGATCGTCACAGAGGCGGCCGCCCCGAGGTCGAACCAGAGCCCCACCGGCATGCGCGCGGCCATGCCGCTGAAGCTGACCCGGGTCGGCAGGCGAAAGCCATTCTCCGCCCCCTTCGCCAACACGCCATCGGCATCGTGCAGCACCATCGCGACGGTGACCGGACCGAGATCCGTGGCGAAGCCGAGGTCCATCGTCGGCATGCTGCGGCGCCCACTCGCCACGGTCTGGGCGAGATACTTGGTCGAGAGACCGATGCGCACGCCGTTCCGTTCGATCGCAGCGGAGAGCACTCCGGCAACGCCGGACGCCGTAAAGGTCCCACCGTGCGCCAACGCACCGGTGGTGATCCCACCGTCCCGGCTGGTGGCGGTGTACTCGAGGTACTGCACACCGGCACCGAGCGAGACGCCAATGGCGGAGGTGGTGGTGGCGAGGGAGAAGAGTGCCGCGCTGTTGTCGAAGCGTTGCCAGGCGATGGCGGTTTGGCGCACCTCACCCACCTGGGCGGGATTGTAGAAGACGACGTCGCCACCGGCCGCTGCGTCGTACGCACCCCCGAGGCCCATCGCACGCGTGGAGCCTTGCAGCAGCAGGAGAATGGGGACGGGAGCCTCCTGCTGCGCAGCGGCGGCGACCGGCCCGAACGTCAGGGCGACGGTCGCGATCATCCGGCGCATCACGGGGCCGCCGGCACGAAGAAGTCCGGATGGATGTTCGAGAGGCCAATATCCGTGAGCATCACGGTGCCAGCCTTGGTTTGGTCGAAGAGCCAGCGAATCGACGTGAGTTGGCTCGGATCGAATTCTGGATCCTTGTCCCGGAAGTCCGTCAGCCGGATCACATAGGTCTGTGGCACCAGTTCGGCGAGTGAGCCAAACCGCGACTTGTCACTCCCGGCACGACGCAGGACGGTGACCGCCAGAGGCCGCCGGGGAAGGCCGTAGCGGGAGAGCGGCAGGGTGACTCGTGTCCCTGCGGCGTCGATCGCCTCAATCGAGAGCTCGATCGGGGTCGAGTCCTTCACTTCCTTCTTCGGCTTGGGTGTCAGCTCCTTTGCCTTCTTCTTGGCGGAGTCGGCCGTGGTCGAATCGCCTGTCGCCGCGGTGCTGTCCTTGGCGACCTTCCGTGGCTTCGGCGTGTCATCGGTCACGGCGAGCGAGAATGCCAGCGCCGTCGCGGTGCCGACCGACCATGCCTGTCGCAGCGAGTCCGTCAGCGTCACGCCATACGCTGCGGGCGGTCCCATCTTGGTGGTGTCCTTCCCGGCCAGCTGATTGTTCCAGCCGAGCCAGACCGCGTAGCTCCCCACATTGCCGCTGCGCAGCGGCATCACGGCTTCCTTCCAGGTTGCGAGCGAGTCGCCGGTGATCGTGACCCCCGGCGCGCTCCCCGTGGTCACATTGATGTCCTCACTGAAATTGGCGAGCGCATGGAAGTTGGCGTCCTGAAAGCGCGTCGCATACATCGTCTTCGGGAGCCACAGTCCGATGGTCCGGTGGTCGCGGAAGATCGGCAGGTACTCGCGCTTCCCCTGGAGCGTGGCCTCGATGAAGGCAGAGAGATAGACCTCTGCCATGGCGCGCTGCTCCGGCTCCGGGAGCAGACCGCGCAGGTCGAGGTAGCGCGCGCTGCGTGGTCCGCTGTCACCGCTGCCCCACGCCGTGTTCCACTGGCCGTGGTTGGCGCGGTACATCCAGACCGCCGCCTTGAAGCCGGTGTTGCCCTCGGTGTAGCCGATGCGCGCATACTGCATCAAGCCCATGAACGCGGAGACATCGCCGTCATGCGACCCATGGATGACCAGATAATTGATGTCATCCAGTGGGGTGGGCTTGCTGGAGGGCTTGTACTGACCATCCACAGGCGCAATCGCCACAATGGACGTGATGTCGAAGTTGAAGTCGAAGTCCAGCGTGGCATCATCCGGGTAACGTGGCAGGCGATTGAACGCTGCCGCCACTGCCACGGCCTCGCCGCCGCGTGAATGACCCATCAGCGCAATCTTCGACATGTCGACCTTGCCATGGAACGGGCTGTCGGTCGCATCGTTGAAGGTCTTCCATGCCTTCAGGTGCTGGAGCAGCATCCAGCCGCGGGCATCGTTCTCGCCGCTGATCCCCCCATTCAGGAAGTTCTCGTCCACCGACGCGAAGATGTAGCCGCGACTGGCAAAGAGTTCCCCGAGATAGCCGTACCCCGGGTCGGAATAATCCTTCATGTCGTGATTGCCGTGGACGATCAACACCAGGGGAAACGGCCCGTGGCCCTCGGGATACCAGACACGACCATTCACAGGCATCGAGTCCATGCCGAAGCCCCAATACTTCTTCCGGTCGGGTGTGGCAGTGGCGAGCTTGCTGCCGTCCACCGGCTGGGTCGTGAAGGTGACGCCATCCCGGTACTCCGGGCGGTGCCGGTCGGTGCCGCTCCCGTAGAACATCGTGTGTACCGGGAAGGAGCCGCGAGTCGCCGGATTCGGGGCACGGAGGTCGAGGTGGGCCAGGACCGTCGGCGCGTCGTTCCGCGCGAGGCGGAGCGGTTGCACGCAGCCGAGCACACCGAGCGTGAGGAGGAGGAGCAGGCTTCGCATGACGGCCCGAGGGGAGAGGAAGGGGGAGGAACGGCCGAAGAGTACCACCCCCCGCCGACGAGGGGAACGGCCGGGCGGTGCAAGTATGTTCTCTCCTCAGCGCGCCGGCACCCGATCACCACATCCCCAGGAGTCATGATGCCACCATCCGTCGTCAACCTCGGCCAGAAGCTCGGACTGATCGGTGAACAGTGGTCGCCGCGCGTCGTGGCGGAAATGAACGACTACCAGTTCAAGCTCGCCAAGCTGCAGGGCGATTTTGTCTGGCACGCGCACCCGGATACCGACGAGACCTTTCTCGTGGTCGAGGGCGTGCTGCACCTGGCCTTTCGCGATGGTGAGCTGACCCTCTGCGCGGGGGAGATGTGCGTGGTACCGGCAGGGGTGGAGCACAAGCCGCACGCCGACGACGAGTGCCACGTGCTGCTGATCGAGCCGCGCGGCGTGGTGAACACCGGCGATGCGGGCGGCGAGCGCACCGCACCGAACGATGTGTGGGTGTGACGCGCCCCCGGGGCACGTCGATCTGATCTGTCGCGATCCTGCCGTGCGCCGGTGTGACGCCATGCGTGGGGACGGCGCCACGCGCAACGTCACATGCGGGCCTAGATGTTCGCCTTCCGCTGCCCGCCATCGACACCGAGACACACGCCCGTGATCCAGCTCGCTCGCGCAGAGACCAGAAAGACGGCGGCGTTGGCCACCTCTTCCGGGGTGCCCATCCGGCTCCACGGAATGGTCCCGAGCATACTCGCGTAGAAGTCCGGATTGCTCTGCTTGGTCTCCTCCCACAGTCCACCTGCGAACTCAATCGACCCTGGCGCGATGACGTTGACGCGGATCTTCTGCGGCGCGAGTGCAACCGCCAGCGTCTTCGAGTGACTGATGAGGGCGGCCTTTGCGGCGGCGTAGGCTGGTGGCGAGCCGGCTTCCAGCCCAGACGCGGACGAGATATGCAGGAGGGCTCCGCCACCGCGCTCGGCGAACCAGGGTACCACCTTCCAACTGGCCCGCACGGCGGCCATGATGTCCACGTCGAAGCTGCTGCGCCATCCGGCTTCGTCATCGGCGAAGGCGCTGGCGAGTGCGGACGGATTGTTGACGAGGATATCGACACCACCGAGCGCCGTCCGGGCCGCTTCGAGAAAGCCGTCCAGGGCCGCCGGATCGGCCACATCGCACCCGGCAGCGTAGACCGTGACGCCCTGCTCGCGCAGCTCCCGCTCCGTATCACGCAATGCCTCGTGGCCTCGAGCGCAGATGGCCACGTGCGCCCCTTCCTGCGCCAGCCCGAGCGCGATGGCGCGGCCAATGCCTTTGCTGCCGCCGGTGACCACCGCGCATTTCCCGCGCAGTCCAAAATCCACGCACCCTCCTCAGAACGGGTCGGCCCAACGTTTACTGCTGCTGCGAGCGGGGCCGGATATGGCCACCGCGTACCGCGGTGACTCCAGCGCGCGATCGCCTTGCTTCAGATCACTCCACCGGCAGGACGATCGTGGCCACGACCGGGGATGGGACACCGCCGATGGACGCAACCCCGACACGCACCAGCGTGCGGTCGATGATGGTGCTGTTCACCTCTGGGGGTACCGGGCGGACGGCTGCCCGTATCCACAAGGACACGCTGTCCGACGACCCCATCGGGCGATGCATCCGCATGATCCGGAGCGCAAAGCGCCCATCGGCATCCGTATCATCGTACACGGTATTGCACTGCCCCCCATCGGCACTTGGGGCTGGCCCGACAGAGACACCAGACAGCGGCTGACCGTTGGCACCAACCACCCGGCCCTCGATTAGTTCCCGAACTCTCCGCTCGTCGCACACGCGAGTGGATCGGCACTCGCTGGCATGGGCCCACTGCACCCGGCGGATGACGCCACGGCCAGGGAGAGCGTTGCCGAGATTGCAGGTGCTGTCTGTCGCCACCACGATCGCATCATGGGCATGTACGAGTATCCCTGGCACTGATTCGAGCCGCAACCCCACGTGTCGCCCCCATCATGGTCCAGCGCCGGAGACCTTCAGCAGCGGTTTCTGCCCGCTGGTCCTCCCGACAGCGCGTGACGTGCGCCGGACTCAGGGCCGCCGGCACCGGGTCGAGAAGCCGGGGAAGCGCATCGAGCGGTGCCGCGTGTGGCGGTCGTCCCCGCTACGGCTTCGGCAGGTCGATCGCTGGATTGCGCGCAAAAAAGCCGACCGGACGGATCTCGAAGCTGTGCTTCGCCACCGGCATCAACGGCCAATCCTCCGGACGCGGCACGTGATGGAACCCCATCGTCACCCAGGCGACGATGTCCCTGTTCACGATCGATTCGTCATTCGCGGTCCATGCCGGAAGCCCCTCGCCTGCCGGGTGCACGGTCGGATAGTCCCCCGCCGCATACAATTGGGTGCGATCATACGGAGTGACCCAGAGCATGTGATTGGTGAAGCCGGCGCGCTGGAGCATGTAGTCGTCAGGGGCAAGCAGTGGCATCGCGCTGTGGCTGTCGATCTGGTAGCCCACAAACCCGCTGTAGGGGCCCTTCACCGCCGGGTTCACGACGCGCCAGAGCTCCGGCGCCGCCATCGTGGACATCCGCATCCCCTCGTGCTCGGTCCGTGCCTCCACTGTCGTGGCCGTCCAGACGCTGCGCCGCGGATTGTCCGCCGGGAGCTGCTGTGTGCGCAGCTGATCCACGTGCAGCGAGTTCGCCGTGCCATCCACATCGAGGTCAATGCGGAACGAGAAGAAGTGACTGTGGTTGATCCCCACGCGTCCCGGCGCAATGAGGCGGCCGTACGCTGCATCTGCCGCAGTGCCCGACGCCGCCTTCGTGGCGTCCATCCCGGTGGCCGACGCGTCCATCTTGAGGGTGCCGTCCTGCTGGAACACCCAGTCGAAGAGGTAGTCGTAGTTGCCGGCGGTCATGTACATGCGCAGGACGAGGTCGGTCTTGGGGCGCGTCTCGACCGTGTTGCCTTTCTCGTGGCCGTGCCGCCACGCCACATCCCCGGCGTTGCGCTCGAAGAGGCACGCTGCCCGCGGGCGTTGACGCGGACGACCATTCGGCATCGCCACCCAGGCATCGACGTAGGTCGCGTAGTCTGGACACTCCACGCCGCGCTCGAGCGAGCTCGCGATGCCACCGAAGGCGTGCGGATAGGTCCCAAGATCGAAGAACCCCTGATAATTCCACGGCGTGTTGGCATCCATGTACGGCACGAAGAGTTCCGAGAGCGAACCTTGGTACATGATCGAGCGATCGCGTCCGCCGTCGGCATACCGCACCTGCGAGACCACCACGCCACGCCGCGGATCCACGCGGAACTGGAACTTCCAGTTTTGCCACTCCACCTGTTGCCCCTCGAGCGTGTAGCTCGGCCCGCCCGGCTGTACCATCATCACGCGATTGGGCGGCGTGCGTGTCGGACCGATCGCCTCGGCATCGAAATCACCGACCGGGCCACCACGCTGCCGCACGCCGGTGTCAATCACCCGCAGCACCTTCTTCTCGGTGAGATCCACCACGGCCACGAGTCCCTCGAAGTCCTCGCCGTAGGCGAGCACGCGTCCCTGGTCCGTGCCACACACCACGTGGATCACGCGGCGACCCCGCTCTTCGGGGAGATCGAAGTAGCCGTGGTTCGCATGACTGCATCCGACCAGAGTCCAGTCAGTGACGCCGCGCTTCGCGATCCCCTCACGCATCCGCGGATCGGCGAGCGCGAGCTGCTCGGCGATACCGTTCTCGACATTGTTGGTCATGTACCGCTGACCGGGCACGTCACTCCACGACAGGACCGACTTCGCGTTGAGGTCCACGATGGCCTCGAACCCCTGTCCCAACTGCACCAGCTGGACGAGTGCCTCGCGGCGGAACGGCTGGCCAGCGCGCCAGGCGAGCACCTCGGACTTGGGCGGTTCGTTGAGGCCGACGTACAGATAGTTCGTGGTGCTGTCGGTCCGGCCGGAGGCGACCAGGGCGTCGCGGACCGTCCAGTGCTCGCGGGCCGAGAGTCCGTCGAGCGGGTGCGTTGGAGCCTGCGCCTTCACGGCAGGTGCAAGGACAAGCAGGGCCACGAGGGCCGACGCGAGACGTCGCATGGAGTCGATCCGATGGGATGGGGAGATGCCACCCGGGGGTGGCGTGCCGGCAAAGGTATGGAACCGTACCGACTTCCGCCATGCGCGCCCGCGTTGCATCAATTGTCACCCGGGCCGCTCACCGCGGTCCCCGCCGGCAGCGCCGCACGGGCGGCAACGTCTTCCATCTGCTGCCGTCGGGTGCGCGCCCACCGGGGCAACAGGAGCGCACGTGACGCGAACGCGGCCGCGCCGGCGAGCCCGAGCGAGACCAGGGCGACCACCATGCCCGTATCGCCTGGTGCCCCCTGCATGGCGGCCCCCACCAGCGCGGCCACGGAGACCCCCATGCTTGCCAGCCCCAGCGACAACATCCCGACCGCGTCGCCCTTGACCGTGCGAAGGCGGAGGCGGTCGCCCGACGGTGTCGGCTCGACCAGCGCCTGCAGGTTGCCGTTGGTCCACTGGCGCAACGAGCCGTCGCGCTGCACCCGACCGCGCGCGCCGAAGGCCTCACGCAGGTCGACCACGAGTCGATCCCACTCCTCGTCAGACAACCGCCGACCCAACGGCACCGCATGCGACACGCCGATCGGCAGCCCCAGAAAGCGCCGCGTGGTGGAGGCCTCGGGAAGGGCCACCGCGTGGGCTGCGCGGGCGATGGCACCGGCGGGAATACCCACCTCGCGCCCGATCTCCTCCAGCTCCCCCAGCGTCAGCCCGTGGGCCGATGCCGCCGCGCGCACACCCTGGGGCGGCGTCTCCGTGGCGCGCTGGAAGATGTCGGTGATTTCCTGCTCGGTGTAGCGGCGCTCAGTCATGCTGGATAATGTCGGGCTGCGCTGGTCGGCGCAACGCACGGCCGGTCGCGCGACTTCGCGCTACTCGAAAATTCCGATGCCGCCCAGCAGCCACCACAGGAGGAGGAACACCAGGACGGTGGTGAAGCAGCCGCCCCCCAGCTTCTTCGCGCCCCACCCGGCCGCAATCCCGCGCAGAATCTTGCTCACGATGCTCCTCGCTGATGTTGCGATGCCACCGCGTGGCACCGGGCTGCGTTACGCGCCGATCGGCTCCGAATGTCGGGCGACACCCAGCCGCCCCTGCTTGGCCACGTACATCGCGAGGTCGGCACACTTGAGCAGCCCGACCGCGGTGGTGGCATCGTCGGGGAAGATGGCGACGCCGATGCTCGCGCCGACGGCGGCGCTGACGCCGTCAATGACCATCGGTTCGGCGATGATGCCACGGAGCATCATCGCGAGTGCAATGGTCGAGGCATCCTCCTGCATCTCGAGCGCCAACACGAGAAATTCATCGCCCCCGCGACGTCCGACGGTATCCCCGCCACGGACCGCCCCGGCCAGTCGTGTCGCCACCTCCTGCAACACGCGGTCGCCAACATCGTGACCGTGCGCATCATTGACCTGCTTGAAGCCGTCGAGGTCGATGAATATCACGGCGAGCCGCCACCCATGTCGTTCCGCCTGCTCGAGGTCGTGCTCGAGACGATCGCGGACCAGCGTGCTGTTGGGCAGCCCCGTGAGGGCGTCGTGGAGCGCGCGATGACGCGACGCCTCCTCGGCGGCCTGACTGGTCGAGAGGGCGGACTCGCCCTGCCGAACGCGATGCTCCAGCGAATCACGCTCGGCGACCTCACCGGCCAGGGCGTCGTTGACCACGACCAGTTCCGCAGCAGCCTCCTGTACCTTCGCCTCGGCCGCTTCGTTCTTGTCGAGTGCCTGCTGCACCTGCACCAATGGGACGCCCTGTGCCACGTCATCCTGAAGATCCGAATTCACCTCGGACAATTCGACCGCCGCCGTCTCCACCTTTTCCTTCACCTGTTCGCTCTGGTCGAGCACCCGCTGCAACGGCGGGGCATCGGCGTCGCCCGGTTCGGGCATCGTCGTGTCGTGATCGAAACTCATGCGTGTCATCTCCAGCGTCCGTGTCCCGGCCCCGCGCGCACCCCGTGCCGCGGCGGATCCCCAAGGCTGGCAGCGCCGCTCCGTCCTCGGACCCTAAAGCTGAATCGGGACGACGTCGTGCGCCATCGGTCGATGGGTCATCGCTCTTAGGGATGAGGGAACCGGTCGGCGCAAGCCGGACCCCGCCGTTCGCCGTTCACTCAATCGCCTGATACACCCCGGTCCGGAACCGATCCTGCAGCACCGACCCGTTGGCCGGCATCAACTGCACCATCAACACCGCCACCAGTTCCTTCGCGGGATCCACCCAGTAGGTCGTGTGGTATGCCCCCCCCCAGTCCCACTGCCCCGGTTCGCCGTATCGACCGGCCCGGGCAGGGTGGTGCAATATCTCGAACCCGAGACCGAACCCCGACACGCCATCGGCGTCATAGACCGGGCCGAGATGGTCACGCGTCATGAGCACCACACTGGCCGGTGACAGGATGCGATGGCCCAGGTGCCGCCCGCCCTGGCGCAACATCTCGAGAAAGACCGCATAATCGGCTGCCGTGCTCACCAACCCTGCCCCCCCCGCGAATGCGGTGCACGGCCCATCGACATAGTCACCTTGCCCGAGCGGCCCCGCCGGCGCGCGGGTGAGCACACCATCTCGCAGGGCGTAGACCGCGGCCAACTGCGCGGCATCCGATGCCGGCACGCAGAACGACGTCCCCGTCATGCCCAGCGGCTCGGTGATCCGCGCCTGCACCACCGCCGCCAGCGATTGTCCCGTCACCTTTTCGACGAGGCAGCCGAGCACGTCGGTCGCGTAGCCGTACACGAAACGCTCCCCCGGCTGCGCCACCAGCGGCAGCTCCGCGAGGGGAGCCAGCGCCGTGCAGATGTCCGTCGCCTTGTGCGCGAAGTACCACCCCGAACCGGCCTCGCTCCCCAGCCCGCGCGCCGCGTAGGCCGCCGCGACGAACGCCTCCCGGCCGTAGGACATCCCGGCCGAGTGGGTCAGCAGGTCGCGCACCGTGATTGCGCGGCAAAGTGGCACCAGCTGCCGCCCGCCGGTGGCACTGTCGGGCACCGACACCTTCGCGTCGGCAAACCCCGGCAACCAGCGCGTGATCCGATCGGAGAGCGCCATCCTCCCCTCCTCGATCAATGTCATGATGACCACGCTGGTGATCGCCTTCGTCTGCGAGGCGATGCGGAAACGGGTATCCATCGTCATCGCGCGCCCGGCCTCGCGATCCGCCATCCCGGTGGCATGCTCGTACACTACCCGACCGTGCTGCAGCACCACGGCGACGATCCCTGCCGCGCGCCCCTCGGCCACGGTCCCCTCGAGCGTCGCGGTGAGGCGGGCGGCGGCCTCCGCATGCAGGGGAGCGCGGGCAGTGGGGAGCTGCGCAGCGAGTGGGGTGGTCACACACAGGACAAGACCGAGCAACGGAGGCCGCATGGAGGGATCCTCTGGAATGGGGAGATTCCGTAATCTACGCCTTCGGGCACCAATGGGTGAGAGGCCGCCCTTTCGGGATCTGCACGCCTCGCCCACGTTTCGGGGATGATCTCTCGCCTGCCGCGATGGATCGGAATCGGAGGCGCCCTCCTCGGCTTCGTTGCCGGGTGGGTCAATGCTGTGGGCCTCCTCGACTTCCGCCATCAGGCCGTATCCTATGTGACGGGCAGCGTCGCCGAAGTGGGCGTGGCACTTGCCAGTGCCGACATCGGCATGGCGCTGCACCTTGCGCTGATCGTCCTCGCCTTCATCGTTGGCGCCACCGGCAGCGGTCTCGTGGTGCGCGACGCCTCGATCGGCCGTGGCCGCAACTATGCCGCGGCCCTCGGCCTCGAGTCGGTCCTCGTTGTCGCCGCCATTCCGCTCCTCACCCGCGAGATCGCGGCGGGGCAATACCTGCTGAGCGCGGCGTGCGGCCTGCAGAACGCCCTCGCCTCCACCTTCAGCGGCGCCGTGGTCCGCACCACCCACCTCACCGGCATCGCCACCGATCTCGGGGTTCTCCTGGGCCACCGGCTGCGCGGGCTGCGCGTCGATGCCCGCCACGTGCGCCTGTTTGGCGCGATCCTCGCCGGCTTCACCACCGGTGCCGTCGCAGGCGCGCTCGCCTTCGCCCAGCTCGGCCCGCTGGCCCTCGTGGTCCCCGGGCTGCTCACCGCGGGGGCTGCGGTGGCCTCCACCCGGCTCCGTGCACCCAGCCGCGGTGATGGGCCGCTCGCGGTCACCCTGCATCACGCCACCAAGGGTGACCTCCCGGCCCTCTCCGACCTCTATGCCCGTGCCGTCGACCAACTTGCGGATGCCCACTACGACGCCGCCGCCCGCGAGGCATGGGCCGGCTTTGCCAAACAAGAGGCCTTCGCCGCCTTCGTGCTCGAGGCCGAGACCCTGGTGGCCCGCACCGATGGGCTGGCCGTCGGCTTCGCGGGCCTGACGCCCCGCGGGCATATCGCCTCGCTCTACGTGGCCCCCGAAGCCGCCGGCCGCGGCGTGGCACGCACCCTCGTGGAGGCACTCCTCGTGCGCGCACGCGAGCTCGGGCACGCGGTCGTCAGCACCGACGCCAGCGCCGTCTCCCGACCCATCTTCGAGCGCCTCGGCTTCGCCGTGGTCACCGAGGAGCGCGTACCCCGCCACGGCGCCATCTTTCTCCGGTACCAGATGCAGCGCTCCCTCCCTCCCCAACCGATCGCGTGACGCCATGACGATGCCACCGTTCCATCTCGCCTTCCCCGTCGATGACCTCGATGCTGCGCGCAACTTCTACGGCGGGCTCCTCGGCTGCGCCGAGGGACGCAGCAGCGACCAGTGGATTGACTTCGACTTCTTCGGCCATCAGGTGGTCGCCCATCTCGCGCCCGATGAGTGCAGCCCCACCAGCACCAGTGCAGTCGATGGCCACGCCGTCCCGGTGCGGCACTTCGGCGTGGTGCTCGACTGGGACGTCTGGCAGGGGATGGCCGAGCGCCTCGCCGGGGCGGGGATCCACTTCATCATCGAACCCGGCATCCGCTTTCAGGGCCAGGTGGGTGAACAAGCCACGATGTTCTTCCTCGACCCGGCCGGCAATGCGCTCGAATTCAAGGCGTTCCGGGACAAGACGCAGTTGTTTGCGAAGTGAGGGGTGAGGGGTGGGGGGTTAAAGGTGAAACGGGAACAGCCACAGCGCGCGGGGGGACCCTCTCGCAGCGGCCCTTGGCTGGCCACGTGCCCGGCGCGGGATCACGTCCCCGCACGGCCAGACGGAGGCCGCGGAGCGAGGTGGTCTCCCGGCGGCGGCAGGGATGGGCAACGATCCATCGCCGAGCCGAGAGATCCAGGGCCATCCTGTGCGAGGAGTCAGCCTCCGTGGCGCCGGACAACCCCAGAGCTCTCGCTGCGCTCGAGATGACTTCCAGCCACACACGAGGCACACCATGACCAGCCGACTTGCCGTTGCTGCATTGCTCCCGCTCCTGGCCTGTGCCCCATCGGCACCCCCGGCCACCACCCCGGCCGGCGCCGCGACCCTCACCCTCGCCGAGGGACTCCGCATCGCCGATCAGTATCGCGTGGCGGCCATCACCGAACGGCGCACCACGCACGCGGAGTACTGGCAGGCCATCGCCCCCTCGCTCGCCTCACCGCGGCTCCGGGTCGAGGAGGTCGGTCGGTCGACTCAAGGGCGCGCGCTCCGTAGCATCACCTTCGGGAACGGCCCCATCACCGTCCTCCTCTGGAGCCAGATGCACGGCGACGAGCCCACCGCCACGATGGCGCTCGCCGACATCTTCGCGTGGATGGCCGCGCCGGGTAGCGACCCGCTTCGCGATCGCCTCATGCAGGAACTCACCGTCGTCATCCTCCCGATGCTCAACCCCGACGGGGCACAGCGCTATCAGCGCCAGAACGCTGGTGGTATCGACATCAATCGCGACGCACGCAACCTCAGCACGCCCGAGGGCCGCACGCTCAAGGCGCTGCGTGATCGGTTGCAGCCGCAGTTCGGGTTCAACCTGCATGACCAGAGCGCGCGCACGCGCGTCGGCCGCAACGGCCCGCAGGCCGCCATCGCCCTCCTGGCACCTGCGGCCGATGCCGAGCGCAGCTGGGGCCCGGTGCGGAGCAGGGCGCGCCAGGTCGCGGCGGGTATCGCCCGCACCCTCGCGCCGGAACTCCCTGGGCGCATTGCCCAGTATGACGACGGCTTCAACCCACGCGCCTTCGGCGACCTCATGCAGACCTGGGGCACCAGCACCGTCCTCATCGAAAGCGGTGCGCTCCCGAACGACCCCGAGAAGCAGCAGCTTCGCCGCCTCCACGTTCCCGCCATCCTGGGTGCGCTCGACGCCATCGCCAGCGGCGCCTATGCCGCGGCCAATATCACGGATTACGATCGCCTCCCCTTCAACACCGGCGGCGCCGTGGACCTCCTCGTTCGAGGTGGTCAGATTGTCCTCCCCGGTTCGCCGCCGTATCGCGCCGACGTCGCCATCAACTTCGACGACGCCGTCGCCCGCACCGGCGGACGCATTGAAGAGATCGGCGACCTCAGCGCGGTCGTCGCGATTGATACACTCGATGCCACCGGCCGCTACCTGCACCCGGGCACCGAAGCACTGGCCCGCGACGGCGTGCGACTCTGGCTCCCGATCGACAACCCGGCGGTGTTCGACCTGCGGGAGACCGCGGCCGCAAGTGGACCAGTGGTCCGCAGGATTCGGTGATGGACGGGTGAGGGGTGACGGGGTGAGGGTGAGGGGTTGAGGCGTGGGTGGAGAAAGGGGAACCACCGCACCCGCCGGGTGACCCTCTCGCAGCGGCCCTTGGCTGGCCACTGGCCCGTCTTGCGATCGCTCCCTCGCGCGGCCAGGCGCAGGCCGCGGAGAGAGTCGGTCAGCCGGTGGGGGGGGAGCGAGACGTGAGACGTGGTAGGGGAACCAGCGCACCCGCCGGGTGACCCGCTCGCAGCGGCCCTTGGCTGGCCACTGGCCCGTCTTGCGATCGCTCCCTCGCGCGGCCAGGCGCAGGCCGCGGAGAGAGTCGGTCAGCCGGTGGACATCCCGCTCACACCCCGGGCATGAACCGACACCCCGCATCCTGCGCCCGGATCGCCGCGAAGAACCCCGACGGCTGCAGAATCACCCCCGGGATCAGGTTCGCCATCGCCGCCGCACGCGCATCGGCCGCCGGCACCTTCCCGCCATCGCGATAGCGAGCCACCGCGAAACGGAACGCCAGGTCACACGCCAGCACGATCCCCCCCCCGGCAATGAACCCCTCCATCGTCATCATCGCACGCGCCGGTGATGTCCCCTCGGGGACCGCACGCATCGGATTCACCACAAACCACTTCTTCGTCCGGGGATTCTTCCACTTGGCCTCCTTGGCCACCGGAAAGCGCGCCCAGTGCGCATCGTGCATTGCCAGATCGATCGCGTTGTGGCGGATCACCAGCACCGTCGAACAGGTCGTCGCCTCGCCGTAGACACTCCGCACCTGCCCCGACCACATCCCGGCACGGAAGATCCCGACACCCTCCTCCACCTCGGGCACGTCGAACACCGCGCGGAACTGCCCCGTCACCCGGTCCACCCAGGACATGTCCACGTCAGCCGCAACCGGCGACGGCAGCGGCGTGGCGGCGTGGGCATTGCCGGGCAGCGCCGGCAGCAGGGCACCGGCGCCGAGGGCGCCAACAAAATGACGACGAGAGGAAATCATGCGCGGCGCTCCAAGAAAGGACGGTGATCCCAATAGCTACGGGCGTGAAATGAACATCTCATACAGCTGCTCGTGCTTGCTGCCAAGCGGCACTTCGCGCCCATCGATGAACAGGTGCTTGGTCAGCGTTGTCGCCTCGAGCAGGTCGCCGGTGGTCACCACCAGATTCGCGATCTTCCCCGGCTCCAGCGAGCCCAGTCGGTCGGCCACGCCAAACATCTCGGCCGGGGCCAGCGTCACAGACCGCAGCGCATCCGCCGGCGACAGCCCGAACGCCGAGGCCATCCCGGCCACGTAGGGCAGGTTGCGGCTCTCCGCGCCCTCGTCGCCCGACGTGATCGCGAAGCGCACGCCGGCGGCAGCCAGCTTGGCCGGCGCAGTGAAGTTCGCGTCGTACGGATCGTCCTCGCGGCCGGGGAGCGACATCACGCCGGTGAGGACCACCGGGATATCCTTCGCCTTCAACTCGTCGACCATCATCCAGGCGTCGCGACCGCCCATGATGATCGGGCGGAGCCCCGCTTCCTCCGCGAACGTCATCGCCGCGCGGATATCGGTCACCCGATCGGCGGCGAAGATCACCGGCATGCTGCCGTTGAGCATCGGGAGCAGCGCGGCGAGCTGCAGATCATGGCGTGGCCGCGGCAACGCGGCGTCCTTCGCGTAGGCGGCGTGCGCCTTTTCGTAGGCCTTGGCGTCCGCAAAAAAGGCCTTGAGCGAATCGAGCTGTGCCTCGCGCGCGCGATCGGCGTCCTGCGTGCTCCCGGCCGGGCGTGCGCCGAAGCGCCCGCCCCCGAAACCCGAACGCGGCAGCGTCATCATCATCGCCACATTCGGCACCACCGCCATCTGGGGGGGGGTGTCACCTGCGAGGTGGATCAACGTCGCCTGGCCGCTGATCACCCCGCTCCGCGGACTCGACACCACGTGGGTGATCCCCACGACACGGGTCACGCCCACATGCGCGCTGTGTGGATTGATCCCGTTGAGCGCCTGCGCATTCGGGTTGATGTTGCCCACCTCGGAGGCGTCCATCGTTGCGGTCGCCCCCTGCGGGATCTCCGCCAGGCCCATCGTGGTGCCGGCATCCATCATCCCCGGCCAGACATGGAGGCCGGTGCCGTCGATCACGCGGGCGCCGGCCGGCACGGTCGCGTCAGCACCCACGGCGACGATCTTCCCATCGCTGATCACCACGGTCCCGCGCGGCAGCACCGGCCCGCTCACCGGGTGGACCATCGCGCCCCGGATGGCGACCGTCTCGCGCGGGCCGGACCGCGGGTTGTAAGAGCCGAGCTGCGCGGCGAGGGGCGCGGTACCGAGCACCAGCGCGGTCGCGACGACGGGGAACCACTGCGGACGGGCGCTCATCGGTCGGTCTCCTGCTGCGTGGTGCTGGGGTGCGCGGGGCGGGCACCCGCGGCGCCTCCCCGTCCGGCGTTGGGCGTGCGATTCGGCTCGGCCTGCTCGAGCCTCGTGCGCTCGGCGGCCAGCGCCTCCCGCATCGTGAGATCACGGGCACGATCGAAGGTCACCTCGCCATCGGCAAACGTCGTCTCGACCCGCGCGTACACCGAGAACGGATGCGCCGTCCAGATCGCGAGATCGGCGTCCTTGCCCACCTCGATCGATCCGGTCCGCTGCTCCATCCCGAGCTGCACCGCGCCGTTGTAGGTGATCAGGCGCATCGCCTCGTTCTCGGTGAGACCGCCGTAGCGCATCTGCTTGGCCGCGTCGATGTTGAGCCGACGGATCCGCTCGTCGGAGTCGGAATTGATCGTGGTCAGCACGCCGTGGCGCACCAGGATCGCCGCGTTGTGCGGGATCGCGTCGTACGCCTCGATCTTGTACGACCACGAATCGGCAAACGTCGAGAGCCCGGCGCCGTGCGTGGCGATTTCGGAGGCGATCTTGTAGCCCTCGAGCCCGTGCTGCAGCGTCTTGATCTTGAAGCCGAATTCGTCGGCCAGGTTCAGGAGCATCAACATCTCGTCGGCGCGGTACGAGTGCGCGTGCACCAGGCGCGTCCCCTCGAGCACCTCCACCAGCGGCTCCAGCGCCAGATCACGACGCGGCGGCACCCCGCGCATCCCACCCGTGCGGTAGGCTGCCCACTCGACCCGGTAGTCCGCTGCCCGCACGAAGGCATCACGCAGCACCTCCGCCTGGCCCATCCGGGTGAACGGGTAGCGACGCTGCGTCTGGTTGGTCACGTTCGAACTCTTGCGCGTCACGTTCTCGCCGAGCGCGAACTTGATGCCCGGCGGCGCACCGGGCACCAGCATCTCGGCAGCGGTCCTGCCCGGCTTGAGCTTGACGGTGGCGTTCTGCCCGCCGATCGTGTTGGCGCTGCCGTGCAGGATGTTGATCATCGTCACCCCACCCGCGGCGGCACGATAGATCCCCACCGACGTCGGGTTCAGCACGTCCTGGATGCGGACCATCGACGTGACCGACAGCGAGCCCTCGTTGATCGCATCGCTCATCAGGTGCGAGTGCGGGTCGATGATCCCCGGCATCACGTACTGGCCGGTGGCATCGATCACGGTGGCCCCGGCCGGGGCGCGCAGCCCAGCGCCGATCGCGGTGATCTTGCCGCCCTGCAGCAGCAGGTCGGTTGCCGTCAGCGTCTCCCCGGTGACGGTGAACACGGTGGCGTTGCGGATATGAGTCGCCCCCTGCGCGGCGAGCGCGGGAGCGAACGACGTGACGGCGGCGAGCATGGTCCAGACAGAGCGGTGCATCATGGCCTCCGGGTCAGCGGGTGGTGGAGCGAGGACGACCGGCGGCGCCGGCGGCACCCTCCGGTGCGGGACGGGTCCCGCTGAAGCGGCCCAGCGCGTGCCCGACGATCGACACGCCGCCGCGCACCGCGTTGCCCGTGAGGTTGCCGACGAACACCGCTTCCTCGGTGCCCTCCTTGACCGTCACCGGGGCGGTGAATCGAAACTCGCCATCTGCCCCCACCTCGCCATGACTGATCTCGGCCACGCCCAGCGCGCCCTGCATCGACCCGGTGAGCTTGTCACCCTGCTGGGTCAGCGCCATCGTCACGGTGTAATCCGCCCCTTCGAGCCCCACCGTCACCGTCCAGGTGCCGCTCAACGTGGCCGCGGCCCGGCCGTTGCCGTCACCCGCCGCGGCGGCCGTTGGGGCCGGGATCTCGATCACCGCACCATCGACCACCACATGGGTCACCCGGCTCGATGCCTCGAACAGGTCGCCCTTCACGATCGCCAAGTGGGCGGCCTTCCCCACCTCGAGCGACCCGAGGCGCGTGGCAACCCCGAGCAGCTCGGCGGCCCCGAGCGTGTGCGCCCGGAGCGCGGCATCGGCGGCGAGGCCACCCGCCACCGCGCGGCGCAGGTTGGGGAGATGCTCCGTCCAGGTGGCACCGCCCGATGTGAAGGCGAACCGCACCCCGGCGGCCGCGAGGCGGCCCGGGTTCTTGGGGGCCTCCACCCGCTCACGCAGCACGCGCACCGGCTCGGGATCGGCATCGGCCGACGGCGCCGCCGTGCGGCGCGGGAAATTGAGCGACAGCAGCATCGGCACGTTGGCCGCCTTGAGCTGGTCGGCCACCTTCCACGCCTCGTCGCCCCCGGCGATGATCGGCTTGAGGTTGAATTCCTTCGCGAAGCTCAACGCGCGGAGGATCTCCCGCTCCGAGTCGGCGAGGAAAATCACCGGCATCGTCCCGGCCAGCGCGGGCTGCAGCGCCTCCAACGACGGATCCCACGCCGGACGCGGCCGGCTCCGCGGATCGCGCGCCGCCGCAGCCACCTCGGCCCCGTACCGCTGGGCATCGAGGAACATCTGTCGCATCGCCGCAAAGACGCCCATCAATGACCCCGGGAACTGCCCCCGGATCCCCTGGAACGCGAGCACCTGCGCCACCGGGGTGCGGACCACCAGCGCCGGCACCGCGCCCTGGCCCAGCGCCACCACGGCCGAGGTGCCGCGGAACATCCCGCTCGCCTGCGCCGTGTGGGCCACCGTGATCCCGGCCCCATGCGGCCCGCTCCACTGGGCGGCATCGGGGCGGAGCAGGTCCACCACCGACATTTCGGGGCGCTGCCCCTCGGGATAGGCTGAGTTGGAGGGGGACGGCTCGGGCGCCTGACCTCCACCGCCGGCGCCAGCCGGGGGCCGGGGGAGGGCGAGCGTGCCGGCCGCGTCGATCAGCCCCGGATAAATCGAGAGCCCGGCGCCATCGATGACGCGGGCATCGGCCGGAACGGCAGCGTTGGCGCCAATCGCGGCGATCAGGCCGTCACGAAGCACGATCGTACCGCTGGGGATGACGGGACCGCTGACCGGCACGAGTCGGGCACCGGTGATCGCCACCACCGAGGGCGGGGAGGGCGGACGCTGGGCGACGAGGCTGGGCGCAGACAACGCGCCGCACGCCGCCACGCCGGCCAGGCGGACGAACAGGGACATCCGGAACTCTCCGAGGATGGGGAACATCTTGGGGAACACCAATCTACGCACGACCTCGCCGCTGGGTTGGCCCGACTATCTTTCAAAAGGACCAAACTTCAAGCGAGAGAACATGTTGCGCCGTAACCTGACCATCGCCTCCCTGCTCCTCCTGGCCGCCTGCGGCGGGGAGACTGCACCTGCCACGCCCGAGGGCCCGTTGCCGATTGAACAGACCACCTTTGCCGCCGATCTCGGCGTCGACCTCGGCGCCTCCACCAAGTCCGCCACCGGCCTCTACACCCGCACTCTGGTCGAGGGCGACGGCGCGATCGTCACCGCCGGCCAGACGGTCGATGTGTACTATGACGGCCGCCTCGCCAACGGCACACGCTTCGACGCCACCACGCCGGGCTCGCCGTTCACCTTCCTGGTCGGGCGTGGTCGTGTGATCGCTGGCTGGGACGAGGGCGTGGCTGGGATGAAGATCGGCGGCAAGCGCCAGCTCATCATCCCGCCCGCGCTCGGCTACGGCGCGAGCGGCGTCGGCCCGATCCCGCCCAACGCGACCCTCGTCTTCACCGTTGAGGTTCTGGGCGCCCGATGAGCTGGACCCGCCCGACCGACGAGGCGCTGCGCGCCCGGCTCACCCCGCTGCAGTTCAAGGTCACGCAGCAGGAGGGGACCGAGCCGCCGTTCGAGAACGAGTACTGGGACGAGCAGCGCGACGGCCTGTACGTGGATCGCGTCTCGGGCGAGCCGCTCTTTTCCTCGCATGACAAGTTCGACTCCGGCACGGGATGGCCGTCGTTCACGCAGCCCATCACGCCGGAGCACGTGGTCACCCGGGTCGACCGCACCCTCTGGATGAAGCGCACCGAGGTGCGGTCCGTGCACGGCGACGCGCACCTCGGCCACGTCTTTCCTGATGGACCCGCCCCGACGGGGCAGCGCTTCTGCATGAACTCCGCGTCACTCCGCTTCATCCCGGTCGAGCAGCTCGAGGCCGAAGGGTATGGTGCGTGGCTCGCACACTTCACCACGACACCCGACCAAGGACCGTCCCGCTGACTTTCGCTGCGCTCGACCTTCATCCCGGCCTGCTCAAGGCCGTCAAGGAACTCGGCTTCGCCCGTCCGACGCCGATCCAGTCCGACGCGATCCCGCCGGCGCTCGCGGGACGCGACGTGCTCGCCTGTGCGCAGACCGGCAGCGGCAAGACCGCCGCCTTCCTGCTCCCGATCCTCCATCAGCTCATCGACAAGCCGCGCGGCACCATCCGCGCCTTGGTGGTCACGCCCACCCGCGAGCTCGCCGCGCAGATTGTCGAGGACCTCGAGGATCTCGCCGTGCACACGCCGGTGACCGGAGCCGCTGTGTTCGGCGGCGTCGGGATGGGCCCGCAGGAGCGCGCCTTCCGCAGCGGTGTCGACATCATGGTCGCCACTCCGGGCCGCCTGCTCGACCACCTCAAGGCGCCCTACGCCTCGCTCGACAAGGTCGAGTACCTGGTGCTCGACGAGGCCGACCGCATGCTCGACATGGGCTTCCTGCCCGAGATCAAGAAGATCCTCCGCCACATCCCTGCCAAGCGGCAGACACTCTTCTTCTCGGCCACGATGCCCGGGCCGATCTTGGCGCTCACCAAGGACATGTTGCAGGACCCGGCGCGGATCAACCTCGAGCGCCAGTCCACGCCGGCCACCGGAATCACCCAGGCGGTCTATCCGGTCCCGCAGGAGCTCAAGTCGACGCTCTTCCTCCAGCTGCTCGAGCGGGGCGAGATGGAAGAGGCGCTGGTCTTCACGCGTACCAAGCATCGCGCCGACCGGCTCTTCAAGTTCCTCGTCAAGCACGGGATCACCGCCGAGCGGATCCACGGCAATCGCTCGCAGCCGCAACGGACCCAGGCGCTGGCGGGGTTCAAGGCCGGCACCTACCGGGTGCTGGTGGCGACTGACATCGTCGCCCGCGGAATCGACATCACCGAGCTCGGGCACGTGGTGAACTTCGACGTCCCGATGGCGCCGGCGGATTATGTGCACCGAATCGGCCGGACCGCGCGCGCCGCCGCCACCGGCGATGCATTCACCTTCGTGTCACGCGAGGAGGAGGGCGAGCTGCGCGACATCGAGAAGGTCCTGGGGCGCCGCCTGCCGCGCGTCACCCTGCCCGACTTCGACTATACCGCCAAGGCCGAAACGCAGCTCGAGGTCCCGATCGCCGAGCGGATTGCCGCGATCCGGAAGCAGAAGGCCGAGGAGCGCGGGCGCGCCAAGGCCAAGGCCGAGCGCAAGGCCGCCGGCGGTGGCGCCCCGTCGCGGCCGGCCACCCCGAAGGCGGGGGGCGACCGCCCGGCCGGCGGCGGCAGCAAGCCCGGCAGCGCCCAGCGCCGGCGACGGCGTGGTGGGGGCGGCAGCGGTGGAGGTCGTTCGGGGGGGGGATCCTCCACGTGAGGGCAGCGGTCGTGCTCGGACTGGTCGTGACGGGGGTCGGCGCGCTGCCGGCCCAGGCGCCCACCGCCTGGGCGATCCATGACCTCGCGCGGCCGCGACCCACGGTGGTCCACCCCGGGGGGGCCGCCCTCATCCCCCCCCCAGCCGATGCGGTGGTGCTCTTCAACGGCACCGCGCTCGATGCCTGGGTCGGGGCCGACAGCGCCCCGGCCCGGTGGCGCATCGTGGATGGTGCCCTTGAGGTCGCCCCCGGCACCGGCAACCTCACCACCCGCCGCAGCTTCGGTGACGTGCAACTCCACGTCGAGTGGCGCGCCCCCACCCCACCCACGGGCGAGGGCCAGGGTCGCGGCAACAGCGGCATCTTCTTGATGGGTCGCTACGAGGTGCAGGTACTCGACTCGTGGGAGAACCCCACCTACGCCGATGGCCAGGCCGCCGCGCTCTACGGCCAGTATCCGCCCCGCGTGAACGCCGCGCTCGCGCCCGGCGAGTGGCAGAGCTACGACATCATCTTCCGCCGGCCGCGCTTCGATGCCAAGGGCGGCGTCACCCGGCCCGCCCGCGTCACCGTCCTGCACAACGGCGTGCTCGTCCATGATGGCGCCGAACTGATCGGCCCCACCTCGCATCGGGTGCGTGAGCCGTATCTGGCGCATCCGGCCGCCCTGCCGATCACCCTGCAGGACCACGGCGACCTCGTGCGGTTCCGGAACATCTGGGTCCGGCCCCTGCAAGAGCGGCCGTGATCCTCGATCGGTTCGGGCGCCGCTTTGCCCGGTTCCTCAGCACGCCGCGGCCCGACCGCGTCCAGCTCGCCACCGCCGACCCCGCGATCCTGCCCACCGTGCTCCGGCCCGGCGACATCCTCCTGATCGAGGGCAGTTCGCGGATCTCGGTGGCCATCAAGTACCTCACGCAGTCGAGTTGGTCCCACGCCGCTCTCTGCATTGCCCCCCCCCAGCCGCTCGGCAATGAGGACACCGCCCCGGCCATCATGCTCGAGGCCGACGTCACCGAGGGGGTGCGGCTCGTCCCCCTCGAGCGCTTCGCCGCGCTCCACAACCGGATCTGTCGACCCGTCGGCCTCACCGATCAGGAGCTCGAGGCCATGATTCATTTCGCGATGGCGCGCGTGGGCCATCGCTACGACATGAAGAACATCATCGACTTGGCCCGCTACCTCCTGCCCACCCCGCCCGTCTCCTCCCGCTATCGCCGGCGACTCATCGCTCTCGGCAGCGGCGACCCAACCCGGGCGATCTGCTCCTCCCTCATCGCGGAGGCGTTCCAGTCGGTCGGCTACCCCATCCTCCCGACCCGGCGGCTCCTCCCCCCGGATTCCCCGGCAGCGGCCGAGGAGCACCGGGAGGCACTCCACATCCGGCATCATTCGCTCTTTACCCCCCGCGACTTCGACGTCTCCCCCTACTTCCGGATCGTCAAGCCGACCATCGAGCAGGGCTTCGACCCCCACCGCCTCCTCCTCATCCCCCCCGACCTGCGCGGCGAGCCCGCCCGGGACTGACAGGCCCGGTGTCTTGCCGTTCTGCCTGCCGCCCGCCACGTTAGAGATCCGCCCAGCCCCCGTGTCCCGGACCGGAGCGACCCCGTCATGCCCGAGATCAACCTCCTCGCCGTCTTCCTTGCCGCGCTGTCAGGATTCATCATCGGCGGCATCTGGTATGGCCCGCTGTTCGGTCGCGCCTGGATGGCCCAGCTGGGATACACGATGGAAGACCTGCGGAAGGACTTCAACGGCCCGAAGACCTACGGTCTCGCCTTTCTCTTCGGGCTGATCATGTCCTACACCTTCGCCATCTTCCTTGGCTCCGGCGTCGGCCTGCCCACCGGCGCCCTCTACGGCTTCACCGCCGGCTTTGCGTGGGTGGGGATGTCGCTGGCCACGAGCTATCAGTTTGAACGGCGCAGCAACACCCTGCTCATGATCAATGCCGGCTACCACACCGTGCAGTTCACTGCCATCGGTGCGATCCTCGGAGCGATGAACTGACCGGACAACTCCTCGCGTGGTGGGAGCGCCTGCGTCCGCTGCCCGGCGGACGCTGGCTGTTCTCCCGCCTGATCGGCCGATTCGTCCCCTACAGCGGCTCCATCGGGGCGCGCGTCGAGGCGCTTGCCGCCGGCAGTGCCGTGCTGTCCCTGCGGGACCGCCGCGCCGTGCGCAATCACCTCGGCAGTGTCCACGCCATCGCCCTCGTCAACCTGGCCGAGCTCACCAGCGGCCTGGCCATGCTCGGTGGGTTGGGCACGCGCGTCCGGGGGATCGTCACGGGACTCAGCATCACCTACCACAAGAAGGCGCGCGGTCCGCTCATGGCCACGTCGGTGGTGCAGGTGCCGGAGGTGACGGGCCCCACGGAGTTCGTCGTTACCGCGACCATTCATGATGCCAGTGGTGAGGCCGTCGCGGAGGCGCAGGTCCGCTGGCTCCTGGGCCCGGTGCCCACCGCATGAGCGGCCGCCCCACGCGCGACACCTTCCTGCACCAGGCCGGCGTGGACGTGCCGCTCCTCTGCGGCCCGATGTACCCGTGCTCCAACCCGGAGCTGGTCGCCGCGGCCTCGGCCGCCGGCGCTCTGGGGGTGGTGCAGCCGATCTCGCTCACCTACGTGCATGGATGGGACTACCGCGAGGGGTTGCGCCACATCCGCTCCCTCACCGACCGCCCGATCGGAATGAACGCCCTCATCGAGCAGTCCTCCACGACCTATCGGGACCGGATGGAGCGCTGGATCCAGATCTCGCTGGAGGAGGGCGTGCGCTTCTTCCTCACCTCCCTGGGGAACCCCAAGTGGGTCGTGGAGATGGTGCGTCCGCATGGCGGCGTGGTCTACCACGATGTCACCGAGGCCAAGTGGGCGGCCAAGGCAGTGGCCGGCGGGGTGGATGGCCTGATCGCCGTCAACAACCGCGCCGGCGGGCACGCCGGCACGCGCACCCCCGAGGCGCTCCTTGATGAGCTGCTCCCGTTCGGCCTGCCCGTGGTGGCCGCGGGCGGTGTGGGCGACCCGGCCGGGTTCCGCGCCATGCTCGATCTTGGCTACGCCGCCGTGCAGTGCGGCACCCGGTTCATTGCCACCACCGAATGCACCGCCAGCGCGCCCTACAAGGCGGCGATCCTGGCCGCCGAGGCCAGCGACATCGTCCTCTCCGAGCGGATCACCGGGGTGCCGGTGGCGGTCATCAACACCCCCTACATCCAGCGGATGGGGCTCCGGGCGGGGCCGGTCGCCCGGCGGATGCTGCGGGGGGGGCGCACCAAGCACTGGATGCGCAGCCTCTACGCCCTCAAGGCGCTCTGGCAGCTCAAGCGTTCATCCTACGATGCCGCGGGGAGCACGGAGTACTGGCAGGCCGGACGGAGCGTGGGGCAGATTGCGCGGGTCGAACCCGTGGCTGAGGTGGTCCGGCGGTTCGCCGCGGCGATGTAACGACCGATCGCCCTCGTGGGGGGGGTCTTCCGCCGTGACGGACTCGTGACGATCTTTCTGGCAGGTTCGGGAGTGGGACCCCGGCCTCCGTGCTGTGTACCCTTCCCTACTTTCCCCATCATTGAGGTCGTCCGCATGTTCCTGAGGAACGTTCGGCTCGGCGCCCTGACCCTCCTCGCCTTGCTCGTGTCGGGTGGCGTGGCGTCAGTGGCAGCGCAGGAAACCGCCACCATTCGTGGTACCATCACCATCGCCGGTGGAACGGAGCCGCTCGCCGGGGTCCAGATCACCATCATCGGAACCGGCCTCGCCACCGTCTCGGCGCCCAACGGCCGCTACGTGATCCAGCGCGTGCCGCGTGGCGAGGTGACGCTCGTCTACCGATGGCTCGGCTACGCCCCGTATGAGCGCACGGTCACCATCACCGGCGATCAGACCGTCGACATCTCCCTCGAGCCGAAGCCGGTCTCGCTGGGTGACCTCACCGTCTCGGCCGCCTCGCGCGAGCCCGAGCGACTGACGGAGGCCCCCGCCGCGGTTACCATGATCGAGCCCCGCGTGCTGGCGAACACCGCCCCCACCGGGCAGGCGCCGTTGGCACTCGCCGAGGCACCGGGCGTGGACTTGGTGCAGAGCGGCGTGAATGACTTCAATATCAATGCGCGCGGCTTCAACTCGTCGCTGAATCGCCGGGTGCTCACGCTGCTCGACGGGCGCGACCTCGCCATCGCCTTCCTCGGCTCGCAGGAGTGGAACACCCTCCCGGTGGCCCTCGACGAGCTCGCCAGCATGGAACTGGTCCGCGGCCCCGGCTCGGCCCTCTACGGTGCCAACGCCTTTGCCGGCGTGATCAGCCTCACCACGCTCTCGCCGCGCGAGGCACAGGGCGCCAAGATCTCCGTCTCGGGCGGTGAGCTCGAGTCGTTCAAGACCGATGGCCGCTATGCCACGGTGTTCGGGCAGGGGCGCTTCGGGTTCCGGCTCAACGCCGGCTACTCGACCAACGACACCTGGACCCGTTCGCGGACGCTGGTCGATCGCACGGCACTGCAGCAGGAGTATGCACCGGCAATCGAAGGCACCGACATCACCATCGGGCTGATGTCGTCCCCCGAGGTGCGCGCGCTCTCCGGCCAGACCTGTGGCGGGGACACCGAAGTGTGCGCCACGCTCGACCGTACCCCGCAGGGTGACCGCGACCCGATCACCGCCATGTACGGATCGGCCCGACTCGACTACTACCTCGACAACGGCGGCGCCGTCACCGTCGAGGGTGGCGCGTCGCAGGTCGAGAACGAGACGCTCGTCACCGGCATTGGCCGCGTGCAGATCGTCAAGGGCTTCAAGCCGTACGGGCGCGTCGCGTACAACAGCGACCGGCTGAACATCTTCGCCTACGCCAACCGGCGTGAGTCGAAGGAGCCGCAGTACTCGCTCGCCTCCGGCGCGGGGCTCCTCGAGAAGTCCACCATCTCCCACGTGGAGGCCCAGGGCAACCAGGGCTTCATGGACGGCAGGGCCCGGATCATCGCCGGTACCTCCTTCCGGCAGTACAACGTCAACACCGAGGGCACGCTGATGCGCCCCGAGGATGACGATCGGTCCGACAAGGTCTACTCCGCGTACGGCCAGGTCGAGTATCGCCTGGGTGACAAGATCCGCCTGGTCGGTGCCATTCGCTATGACGAGGGCGACCTCTTCGAGGGCCAGGTCTCGCCGAAGGGTGCGATCGTCTATTCGCCCAACGCGAACCACTCGTTCCGCGCCACCGTCAACCGCGCCTTCCAGACGCCGAACTACTCGGAGTTCTTCCTCCGGGCAGCGGCTGGAGCGCCGGCCAACTTTGCGCCGCTCGAAGCCGGTCTCCGCGCCTCGCCCCTCGGCGCTGCCCTCGCCGGCGTGCCGCAGGGCCAGCTCTTCACCAACAGTGCTGCGGTGCCGGTGTTCGCCCGCGGCAACGCCAACCTCGACGTCGAGAAGACCCTCGGCTACGAGCTCGGCTACAAGGGCGCGCTGTCGAGCCGGATCTACGTGACCATCGATGCGTACCTCAACAACATCACCGACTTCGTTACGGACCTCCTGCCGGGCGTGAATCCGACCTTCGGCGCGTGGACGGCGCCGGACGCCGTGCCGGCACAGTTCCGTGCCGCGCTCGAGGGGGCCGTCCGCCAGCAGCTCAGCGCCTCGCCAGCCACGGCGCTCGCCGCCGCCGGCCTCACCCGCATCGAGAACGGCAACACCGCTATCGTCGTCTCCTACACCAACGAGGGTGACGTCGACCAGAAGGGCTTCGACGTCGGCCTCGGGTTCCGGGTCAGCGACGAGATCCGCCTCGACGGCACCTTCTCGTACTTCGACTTCACGGTGAACTCACAGCGGGCCGGGGACCAGCTCATCCCCAACACCCCGGACAAGAAGGGGAGCCTCACGGCGGCCTATGCCGGGCTCCGCAACGGGCTCGACGCCAGCCTCTCGGTCCGTGCCGTCGCCGCCTACGACTGGGCCGCCGGCGTCTTCGTGGGCAGGGTGCCGAGCAGCGAGTTCGTCACCGCCTCGCTGGGCTATCGCGTGAACCAGAACTTCCGGGTGTTCGCGGTCGGTACCAACATCTTCGACCAGCAGCGCTACCAGCTCTTCGGTGGCTCGGTGATCGGTCGTCGCGTGTTGGGCGGGATCACGGCGATCTTCTAGCCGACACGCATCACCACGACCGATGATGGCTGTCCGGGTATCTTTCCGGGCAGCCATCGTTTTGGGAGGTCGTCAGTCGTAGGTCGTAAGTCAGAAATCGTAGGATGGTGGGTTGCCCGTTCACCGTTCACCGAGCGCGGCGAAGCCACGTCCCCCTCCGGCGGCTGACGTCGCCGGCTGATAGCTCACCCCTCACCCTCCCAACTATTCCTCTCTCTCCGCTTCCCCTCCCGATCCCTCTCGAAGGCCCGCTGCCGTCGCTCTGGTCGCTTGGCGCCATCACGGGGCCCGGCGATGCCGTGCGCGAGGTGCAGCTCGCGGCCCCGCCGGGGTGGGATCCGGTCACAGGGCCGGCGTTGCCGGTGCTCTACCTCCAGGATGGGCAGAACCTCTTTGATCCGGCCACGAGTTTTGCGGGGCATTGGGGCGTGCTCGAGACCCTCGCTGAGCTGGGGGGGGCACATCCCATGCTGGTGGTCGGGGTGCCGAATCTCGGCGTGGGTCGCCTCAAGGAATACTCACCATTCGACGACGCGATCCGCGGGATCGGCGAGGGGGTGGGCTACCTCAAGTGGCTCAGCACGGTGGTGAAGCCGCTGGTGGATGCGCATTGCGCCACGCTGCCAGGGCGAGCGCACACCGCCGTGGGCGGTTCCTCCATGGGCGGATTGTTCGCGATCTACGCGGTCTTGGGGGGGGCCGCGACCTTCGGCGCGGCGGTGGTGATGAGTCCGGCGCTCTGGTATGCGGACGGGGCGGTCTTCCGCTGGCTGCGCCGGCAGCCGGGGCCGGTGGGGGAGGTGTACCTGGATGTCGGCCTGCTCGAGGGGGAGGACACCGTCTTCGACGCGCGGCGGATGCATGACCTGTTGCTCGACCGAGGCTGGACACTCGGCACCTCGCTGCACTACCTGGAGGACGCCGAGGGGGATCACGACGAAGCGACGTGGGCCAGGCGGCTGCGGGCGCAGTGGGTGCGGATTGTGGGAATGATCTCCCCGCCCCCGGGCAAGTGAGATCCCAGCCGGCGGTTGCCTGCCCTGAGCGCAGTCGAAGGGTCAGTCGCCGGGGCCTCCTCGCTAGCTGACGCGCAAGCGGAATTAGCCCAACCCAACCCAACCCAACCCAACCCAACCCAACCCACGTTACCGAAGGATTTCTGGCCTGTCAGGCGCGATCTGGGACGATGGGAATGGATCATTGGGATGCTCTCCCCGCCCCGCGAAGCGGCGGCGGGGCCTCCTCGCTAGCCGACGAGCAAACGCTTCTCAAACACCACCCGCCCGATCCCTCGCTACGCTCGGGATGACGGGGTTCCGTGATGCGCCACTCGCTACCCCGCCGCCGCTGACGCGGGGCGGGGCAGGCGCGAGGCCGGCAATGAACAACACGCCTCACCCCTCCGTCACCACCGGGTGTTCCGCGGTCTTCGGTCCCCACGAGGCCGCCCCCCCGAACAGCCGACCCGCCAGACCCAGGAACCACGCCCGCCATTCATCCAGAATCTCGTACACCGTCGGGATCACGATCAGCGTGAGCACCGCCGACGAGAGCACCCCGCCGATCACCGCGCGCCCGAGCGGCGCCCGGAAGTCGGCCCCCTCGCCAAGCCCAAGTGCCACCGGCACCATCCCCGCGATCAGCGCAAAGGTGGTCATCAGAATCGGCCGCAGCCGGATGCGCCCCGCCTCGATCAATGCCTCGCGCAGCGGCATCCCCTGCTTTTCGCGCGCCCACTTCGCGAAGTCGATCAACAGGATGGCGTTCTTCGCCACCAGCCCCATGAGCAGGATCACGCCGATGAGCGACATGATGTTCAGCGTGTCCCCGGTGAGCAGCAACGCCAGCACCACACCAATCAGCGAAAGCGGCAGCGACACCAGGATCGCGAGCGGATCGAGGAACGACCCGAACTGCAGCACCAGGATGAGGTACATCATCAACACCGCAATCCCGAGCGCGGTGAAGACGTTCAAGAACACCTCGGCCTGATCGCGGCCCTGGCCGCCCACCATCACCGAGTAGCCCGGCGGGAAGGTCATCTTCGCGAGCTCGGCCTGGATGCCAGCCTGGACCTCGTTGAGTGCCACCCCCTCAGGGTTGGCCTCAAGCGTCACCACGGTCTCGCGATCGAGGTGATCAATCTGCCCCGGCGCCTGACCCAACTCCACCTTCGCCACCTGGCCGAGCGGGATGAGAGTCGTGCCGCCAGATGCGGTGCGGACGGTGATCGGCAACTGCGCGAGGTCGGTCGTGCGCGTCCGTGCCTCGGGCGCCAAGCGCACGCGCACATCGCGCGTCTCACCCATGGGGTCCACCCAGTCGCCGGCAGCGATCCCGGCAAACGCCGGACGCATCGCCTGCGCCACCTGCCCCACGGTCAGACCCAGCGAGCTCGCCAGCCCACGATCGAGCGTGACCGTGAGCTCCTCGCGCGCACCGCGCACCGACAGCCCCACATCGGCCGCCCCCGGCACCGTGCGCGCCCGCGTCGCCGCCTCCTCCGCGAGGCGCGTGAGCACGCCGGCGTTCGGACCGCGCAGCTCCAACTGGATCTGCTTCATCGCCCCGCCGAAGCCGCCCGAGAAGACGGCCACGTTGACGCCGCCCACCTGCGTGAGCTCGCGACGCAGCTGCGCCCCGAGTTCGTCCTGGTTCATCGTGCGCTCAGCCTTTGGCACCAGCTTGATGAACAGCGAGGCTTGGTCCACACCCGGGGTGCGGGCCGGGAGTGCATTCCCCACCGTCACGTAGGTGTAGGCCACTTCCGAGTGCTGCCGCGCGATTGCCGCCACGGCCTCGGTCCGCTCCCTGGTGAAGTCGAGATTCGCGCTCGGCGGCGCCTCCACGATCACCTCGATCTCCGAACGGTCCGACACCGGTACGAACCCCACCCCACCGAACGCGCCCTGCAGCCAGATCGCCCCGGCAAAGGTGCCGATCGCCAGCGTCATGACAGCGATGCGGTGATCGAGCGCCCAGCCGATCAGCCGCGCATAGCGCTCCGTCTGCCGATCAAACCAGGCATTGAAGCGATCGAGGAGCTTGGTCAGCCATGACTTCTCATGCGCTTTCAGTTCAGGATCGGGCCAATAGGCAGAGAGCATCGGGTCGAGCGAGAACGAGACGAAGAGCGACACCAACACCGCGCAGGCGATCGTAAGGGCAAACGGCTTGAACCATTGACCCGATATCCCCGACATGAACGCAATCGGGATGAACACCACCACGATCGAGAAGGTCGTCGCCGCCACTGCTAACCCGATCTCGGCCGTTCCCTCCCGCGCAGCGGTGAGATGGTCTTTGCCCATCGCCACATGGCGCACGATGTTTTCGCGCACCACGATCGCGTCGTCAATCAGGATGCCGATCGCCAGCGAGAGACCGAGGAGCGACATCGTGTTGAGCGTGAAGCCGAACGCCCACACGGCGATGAAGCTCGCCAGCACGGACACCGGCAACGCCAAGCCGGTGATGACGGTCGATCGCCACGAGTTGAGGAAGATGAACACCACCAGCACCGTGAGGATGGCGCCCTCGATCAATGCCGACTGCACGTTGGCCACCGCCCGCTCGACCCGGAAGCCGGCATCGCGGACGATCTCCACCTTGGCATCCCCCGGCAACTGCTCCTGCACCGCGGCGATCTCTGCCTTGAGGTTGTCCACCACCTGCGTCGTGGAGTAGCCCTTCGACTTCTTGATCTCGATCCCCACGGCCGGGCTGCCGTTGAACGCCGCGGCGGTGCGTGGCTCCTGGGTCCCCTCGCGCACGTCCGCCACGTCGCCGAGCCGGACCTGACGGTCCCCGCGCTGGGCCACCACGATCTGGCGGAATGCCGCCGCGTCCTCGAGCCGTCCCTTGAGCCGAATCGAGCGCTCCTCGAGCGCCGTGTTGAGGCGCCCGACGGGCACCGCGAGGTTCTGCGACCGCAGCGCCGCCACCACCTCGTCGATCCCGACGCCGGCCGCCTGCATCGCGGCGGGGCGCACTTCCACCGTGAGTTCCGGATAGGTGCCACCGAGTACCCTCGCCTCGGCCACACCCGGTACGCCGCGCAAGGCACTCACCACCACCGGATCGGCCAGCTGCGTGAGCATCCGTGCATCCATCGTGGCCGACGTGACCGTCAGCGAGAGGATGGATTGCTCCATCGGATCGAACCGCGTGATGATCGGATCCTCGATCTCGGTCGGCAGATCGCCCCGGATGGTGCTCAGCGCATCGCGCACGTCCTGCGACGCCTGGGAGAGCGACGTCTTGAAGTCGAAGAAGACGGTGATCTGCGCCAGCCCGTCCACGCTGTTCGATCGGGTCTTGGTCCGATCCACTCCCGCCAGCGCGAAGATCGCTTCCTCCACCGGCTCCACCACCTCCCGCTCGACGATGTCGGGCGAGGCGCCGGGGTAGGGGATCGCCACCGAGACGATCGGCTGCGCGATGTCCGGGAATTCATCGGTCTGCAGGTTGATCAGGGCGGCCACACCAAATGCCACCAGCGCCAACATGGTGACGATGGTGACCAGCGGGCGCTTGATCGCGAAATCGGAAATCCACATGGTGTCGGGGCTCCGCTCAGGTGTCGGCGCGCGTGATGCGCACCGTGGCGCCGACCGGCGTCGAGATCGCGGCACCGATGAGCACGGTATCACCGACACTCACGCCGCTGGTGATCTCGACCCGTTCACGCAGGTCATCGCGGGCACCCACCGTCACGGCCACCGATTCCACCACGCCGTTCCGTACCCGGCGCACCGTGGGCGTGGTCGCCGTCACGTCGAGCGCCGTGAGTGGCACCGCCACCCCACGCACACTGGTCACCGCCACCCGCCCCTCGGCAAAGAGCCCAGCGGCGAGCTTGCGGTCGGCATTGGGGACCCGCACGTAGAGGCGGATCTGGCCGGTCATCGCGTCCACGGTCGGGTTGAGCCGGGCAATTGCACCGCGAAACGCCTCGCCCGGAAACGCCGGCACCGCGAACTCCACCATCGTCCCGGTCTGCAGCACGCCGAGGTGCGAGGACGCGACCGTCGCTTCGAGGTCAAGCACGCTCGGGTCCACCACCGTCGCGATCGCGCCCGCGTTGCCACTCGTCTGCACCACGTCGCCGACGCTCACCGGCACCTCGCTCACCACCCCGGCAAACGGAGCGCGGACGAACGCCATCTCCAGTTGCTTCCGCGCGCTCGCCAGACGGCTCCGCGCCTCCGCGAGCGCGGCAGTGGCGGCGAGGGCCTGGTCCTCGGCCAGCTCCGTGTCGCGTGCGGCAATGGCACCGGCCGCGAGCAGCTCCCGGCTCCGCTCGAGGTTGCGCGCTGCCGAACGCGCCGCCGCCTCGGCGCTTTGCAGCGCGAGTCGCGCCGAGCGCGCCTGCTCGGCGATCGCCATCGTGTCGATCACCGCCAAGAGCTGGCCGGCCGTGACCGGCTGGCCCTCCTGCACCAGCAGCGAGAGCACCGTGCCGCCCACCTGCGCCCGCAGTTGTGCGGTGCGCGCGGCCACCAGCGTACCGGAGAGCGTCGGGCCGGTCTCGACCAGCGCGCTGTCCACCACGCTGATGTTCATTGCGGCGATCTGGATCGCCGGTGGGGCCTCCGGCACCACCTCGGCATCCCCCCCCCCACAGGCGGCGAGGACAAGCAGGGCCACCGCAGGCGCGGCAGAACGCACGGAGGCGCGTGTTGGCATCGATCGGTTCATCGGGTCGGTCCCATCAGGGCGGCACCCGCGCCCAGCGGAAGGTCACGCAGCAGCAGCACCCGGAGGCGGGCCACTTGCAGGTCCCGCGCAGCCTGCGCGCGGTTCGCCTCGGCCTGCTGCAACTGCAGCCGGGCATCGTTCAATTCGGTCTGGGTCGAGATCCCCTCGCGGAGTCGCACCTCGGCGATCGCATACGCCCGTGCCGCCTGGTCCGCCGTGCTCCGGCTCGCCTCCCACAGCGCCACCGCGGCCGCGAGCTGGTTCTGCACGTCCACCTGCTCCCGCTCGGCCTGCTCCTGCACCTGGCGCATCCGGAGCCGCGCCTCGTCGGCGGCGGCTTCCGCCGCCACCACCTCACCCCGGATCCGCCCACCCGTGAAGAGCGGGATGCTCACCCGTATTGATGCGGTCCAGTCGGTCAGGAAGCGCTCCCACCGGAACACCTCGTCGGGAAAGGTGATCTTGGCATAGTTGCTGGAGAGCCGCACGCTCGGCCGCCCGCTGCCGCGCGTACTGGAGAGCAGCCCCTCCGCCGCATCCACCCCCGCCTCGGCTTCGCGCACCGCGGCGCGCGACGCCACCATGGTGTCATTGGCGAGTGCCGCCGTCAGGATGTGTGACGGTAGCGACACGTTCGCGCTGTCCCCGAGCGGCGTGGTCAGCTCGAGCGCCGCCGTGGGCGGCAGGTCCAGCAACTGGCGCAGCCGCAGGAAGGCCTGGTCACGCTGGGTCCGGCGCAGGATCACCACCGGCTTCTGGTTGTCACGCGCCACGCCGGCCCGCAACTCGTCGAACTCCGCTGCCGTCCCGACCTGCCGTGCCACCGCCACATCCGCGTACGTCCGCTCTGCCTGCACCAGCGTCAGCTCCGCGATGTCGAGCAGTCGCGCGGCGAGCTGGGCGTCGGTGTAGGCGAGCGCCACCTCGAGCACCGCCTGCGCGCGCGCGCCCTCCAGGGCGGCCGCCGCCGCCGTCGCCCCTGCGCGCGCTGCGCGGATCCGGCCACCGAGCGTGGGGTCGAACAGCGTCTGCGACGCCTCCAACCCGAAGCTCCACTGGTTGGCACGACCAAATGGCAGGTTGCTGAAATCAATGCCACCGTTGCCGTTGGCGGTGCAATCGAGGCCACGCTCCAGTGCCGTCACACGTTGATCGAACGGCAGCGACGGATCGGGAGTGAAGCGGATGCAGTTCACCGGAGAGGGGGGGGGAGGCTCACTGCTCCCGCTGTCGCCACCCTCCTGCAACGCGGCGAACTGGGTCTCGAGGGTGCGGGTGTAGAGCACCGACCCCGCGAGCTGCGGCAGCCAACCGCTCCGGGCCTGCTGCACCCGGCCATCGGCTCCGCGGACGCCCGCCCGCGCGATCCCGACCGCCTCGGAGGCGGAGTCGGCGCGCTGGAGTGCGTCACTCAGCGAGAGCCGGAGCGGCGCCTGGGCCCCGAGCCCCGCAGGCGGTGCGGCGAGCAGCACCGCCAGCCATGCCGCCCTCACGACACCACCCGGGCGCCCAGCGCCCTGAGCGTCAGGTCCACGAAAGCGTCCACGGCCTGGTCCGGCGTGAGCGAAGTACAGCCCGGAATGACGTCCCGGGTGATTCCATCCATGAAGATCGCATTCATCAGCATCACGGTCGCCGCTTCCAGCGACCCCTCGGTGTCAATGAGCCCGAGTTCCCGCGCCCGGGTCAGGTACCCCACCATGTCTGCCATCGCCTGCAACGCCCCCTCGCATGTGACCGGCGCGAGCTCGGGATGTTCCTCGAACTCCGCCAGCGAGGTCCGGATCACCTTGGCATGCCGGGTCGCGTGCCCATGGAGGGCGAGTCCCCACCCGAGGAGTTCCGTGCGCAGGTGCTCCGGGTGGGGGGGGAGGCGCGGAGGCAGGTCGGCCGCCCCCACATGCTGGATCGCCGCCTGGAGCAACGCCTCCTTGGAGCCGAAGTGCCGGAACAGCGTCACCTCATTCACGCCGGCCGCCGTGGCCACCTTCCGCGTGGTCGTACCCCGCCAGCCGGATTCGGCAAAGATCCGCACGGTCACGTCCAGCAACAGTTGCTTGGTATCCATGGGGGCACATTCTACTGAATGATGTTCAGCGATGCAAGCAGGTACTTACACAACGTTACAATATGTTTCAGCTGTGAAACAACCTCGCCCGAAGTCCGGGGGAACAGTGGGCCCATCCACACGATCGTCTGCTCGGGATGGCCCCGCTTTCCCCCGCACCCGTTGTCCCCTTCATCCGTTTTCCCCCTGCACGTTTTACGTTTCTCCACCGACAGTACCCACCCCCGCGCCAAGGACCTCCCCACCGATGTGGCATCGCTCCACGCATACCTGGAACTCGGCCGCCCTCGGGGGTCGGCCGATGGAGCTCGTCATCCATGGCCACGCCGGGGCCCGCACGCTCGTGTTCCCGACCTCGATGGGGTGGAACCAGGAGTGGGAAGATCGGGGGATGTGCGAGGCGGTGGGTGACCTGCTTGCCGCCGGTGAGCTGCAACTGATCTGCGTGCCGAGCATGGACGCGGAGAGCTGGTACGACACGACAGCGCATCCGCGCCAGATGGCGGAGGTCCATGCGGCCTACGACGCCTATCTATATAGAGAGGTCCTGCCGTTCACCCTGGCGGCCAACCGGAACCCGTTCGTGATCACCGCGGGTGCCTCGTTCGGCGGATACCATGCCCTCAACTTCGCGGCGCGCTATCCGCACATCGTCGGACGTGCGGTGGTGATGAGTGGCCTCGTCGACATCACCCGGCTCACCCATGGCTGGTCGGACGACCTGGTGTACTTTCACAACCCGGCGGCGTTCCTCCGCCAGGAGAATGATCCCGGGCGGGTCGCCGCGCTCCAGCGGCTCGACCTGATCCTCGCCGTTGGGCGGGACGACACCTTGCGCGCGCAGAACGAGTCGCTGTCCGCCGCCCTCTGGCAGCGCGGCATCGGCAGCGCCCTGCGTCTCTGGGACGGCTGGGCGCATGACTGGCCCTGGTGGCGCCAGATGTTCCGGATGTATGTCGGCGGACATGATTAGGGGGTCGATGTTGGATGTTGGATGTTGGACACTCGACATCGGCAACTCGATCCTGGTGAGCGACAGCGATGGTCGACTCCAATATCCACCATCCCATTACCGACATCCACACCAAGGACCCCTACATGACACCACAACCCCAACGATCCATCGGCCTCCTCGTCGGTCGCGAATGGTCGTGGCCACCGGCCTTCATCGAGGAGGTCAACCGTCGCGGCGCCGGGGTCCATGCCGAGTTCGTCTCTCTGGGCGCGCCTCGCCTCGATGACCCCAAGCGCTACGACGTGGTGGTCGACCGGATCTCGCACGAGGTGCCGTTCTACCGGACCTGGCTCAAGCACACCGTGGTGAAGGGGACGCGGGTGATGAACTCCCCGCTGATGTGGACCGCCGACGACAAGTTCTTCGGCGCCACCCTCGCGGAGGCCAATGGGATCGCGTCACCGAAGACGGTCCTGCTCCCCAACAAGGAGTACATCCCCGGCATCAAGCACGAGGAGTCACTCCGCAACCTGGCCTATCCGCTCGATTGGCAAGCGGTGGTGGATCACATCGGGCTCCCCTGCGTGCTCAAGGACGCGCACGGCGGCGGCTGGCGCGACGTGTATATCTGCCACACACTGGAGGAGCTGCTCCACCACTACAACCAGTCGGGGCTGCTCACGATGATTGTGCAGGAGTTCATCGTCTGGGACGAGTTCGTGCGCTGCATCTGCGTGGGGCACAAACACGTGGCGGTGATCAAGTACGACCCGACCACCCGCACCTACCACGAGACGGAGGATTTTCTCCCCCTCGGGCTGCACGACACGATCGTCGAGCAGGCGCGCACCCTCTGCCGCGCGCTCGGCTACGGGATGAACTCGCTCGAGTTCGCGATTCGTGACGGCATTCCCTACGCCATCGATTTCATGAACCCCGCCCCCGACTTCGACATCAACTCCCTCGGTCCGAAGTGGTTCGAGTGGGTGGTCCGCACCATGGCCGATGTGACGATCGCCATGGCGCTCGAGGACCGGGCCCTGCCGAAGCCGACGGCGCACGCGCTGATCCGGGGCCGGGGAAAGCAGCGCGGGTGAGCCACGATCCGGCGGCCGCGTGGCACGCGCTCCTCGACGACGACCTCGCCGCCGAGACCGACGCATGGCTGGCGGCGCGACAGGTCGAGCGCGGCCTCACGTTCGGGACGCGGCCGCTCTGCACCGTGCTGCGCCCGCGCTTCCTTGACACCGCCGCATACGACGCGCTCCGGCTCGCCACCCGCGAGCTGATGGGCGCGCTGAACACCGCCGGCGAGGCGGCCCTGGTCGATCCCGCCTTCCGCGCCGCGTTTCACCTTGCCGAGTGGGAGGAGACGCTGCTCGCGCGGATGCCGCGACTCTCCGCGCTCACGCCATTCGCACGGCTCGACACCTTCATCGACCCCGAGACCGGCATTGCGCGCCTCACCGAGTGCAACGGCGAGACCCCGGCCGGCACCGGCTATTCCGACGCCCTCACCGATCTCTTTCTGGCGGCACCGCCGATGCGGCAGTTCGCCCGCGATTGGGTGGTGCGCCCGCTCCCCGGCCTCCCCCACCTGCTCGGCGTGCTGCTCGACGCGTGGCAGCACTTCCGCGGCACCCGCGAGGCACCCTCGCTCGCCATCGTGGACTGGGCGGATGTGCCCACACAGGGCGAGTTCCGACTCTGCCAGGAGTACTTCGGGCGGATGGGGGTGCCGTGTCGCATCACCACACCCGAAGCGCTCCGCTATGCGCAGGGGGTGCTGCGCGACGACGATGGCACGCCGATCACGCTCGTGTACAAGCGGGTGCTGCTGCATGAACTCGTCGCGCGCGCGGGGATCGACCACCCGATGCTGCGCGCGGTCGCCGATGGCGCCGCCTGCATGGTGAACCCCATCCACGGCAAGCCGCTCCACAAGAAGGCGGCCCTCGCCGTGCTCTCCGACGAGCGGCACGCCGACCGCTTCACCGCCACCCAGCACGCCGCCATCGCGCGGCATGTGCCCTGGACCCGCGTGGTCGAGTCGCGCACCACCCTGATCGACGGCGCAGCGGTGGACCTGCTCCCGTGGGCCGCGGAACACCGCGACGAGCTGGTGCTCAAACCGAATGATGACTATGGCGGCGCCGGTATCGTCCTCGGCTGGGAAGTGGATCAGACCGCCTGGGACAGCGCACTTGAGCGCGCCGTCGCCCAGCCCTACATCGTGCAGCGGCGGATCGCCCTCCCGACCGAGACGTTCCCCGCCATCGTCGACGGGCGCATGGTCCTCGATCCGCGCATTGTCGACGTCGCACCGTTCGCCTGGCAGGGCCGGTATGCAGAGTCCTGCCTCTCCCGCATCTCCACCTCGACGTTGGTCAACGTCACCGCGGGCGGCGGCTCCACCGTCCCCACTTTTGTCGTGGAGCACCGATGAAGGCCCCTTCGCTCACCATCGGGATCGAGGAGGAGTATCAGATCATCGATCCCGAGACCCGGGAGTTGCGCAGCTACATCACCGAGATCCTCCAGGAGGATTCCGTGATGCTCGGCGAGATCAAGCCCGAGCTGCACCAGTCGATGGTCGAGATCGGCACCTCCGTCTGCCACACCCCGGCCGAGGTGCGGACCGAGCTGATTCGCCTGCGTCGGCTGGTGATGAATCTCGCCGCGCGGAAGGGACTCGTGATCGCCGCCGCCGGCACTCATCCGTTTTCGTCGTGGATCGATCAGGAGATCACCCCGCTGGAGCGCTACATCGTGGTCAAGGAAGACCTGCAGGAGCTGGCGCAGTCGCTCCTGATCTTCGGGACCCACGTCCACATCGGCATCGAGGACCCGGAGTTCCGGATCGATGCGATGAACGTCTGTCGCTACTTCCTGCCACACGTGCTCGCACTGAGCACGTCGTCGCCGTTCTGGATGGGCCGCAACACCGGGCTCAAGAGCTACCGCAGCGTGGTGTTCCGATCGTTCCCGCGCACCGGGATTCCCCGCACGCTCAACTCGCATGCCGACTACGAAGAATTCGTGAACGTGATGGTCGCCACCCGGTCGATCCCGGACGCCAGCAAACTCTGGTGGGACGTGCGGCCGCACCACAAATTTCCGACCCTCGAGTTCCGGGTCTGCGATGTCTGCACCCGGGTGGACGAGGCGGTCTGCATCGGGGCCATCTTCCAGGCGCTCATCGCCAAGCTCTGGAAGTTGCGCCGCGACAACATCACCTTTCGGCAGTACGCCCCGAGCCTGATCGAGGAGAACAAGTGGCGCGCCACGCGCTACGGCCTTGGCGGGCACCTCATCGACTTCGGGCGCGGGGAGCAGAAGCCCGCGACGAGCCTGATCGAAGAGTTGCTCGCCTGGTTCCTCGATGACGTGCTCGATGAGCTCGGGTCGCGGAAGGAAGTGGAATACGCCCTCACCATCCTGCGCGAGGGCACCAGCGCAGATCGGCAGCTCGCCACCTGGCGTGCCACCGGCTCCCTGCACGCCGTCGTGGACCAGCTCGTGCGCGAAACCGCCGAGGGAGTGATCTGACGATGTCCGTTCGCCGTCCGCTGGTCGGGGTGACCACCCAGACCCTTCACGCCATCGAAGGGATCCCCGACGGCCTCCCCGATTCGTGGGTCATGAACCAGCGGTATGTACATGCCGTGATGGCTGCCGGCGCCCTTCCGGTGCTGGTCCCGTTGCTGGCGGAGGATCCCGCCACCCTGCACGCGATCTACGAGCGGCTCGACGGCGTGGTCGTGCCGGGCGGCATCGACGTCGACCCGGCCTACTACCGGGCCCCGCGGCATGAGGCGCTCGGGCGCCTCGATCCGGCGCGCGACACCACGGAGATGATTCTCGCGCGCTGGGCGCTCCGCGACAGGAAGCCGTTCCTCGGCCTCTGTCGCGGCATGCAGATCCTCAACGTCGTCACCGGCGGCTCCCTCTGGCAGGACCTCGAGGCCGAGCGCGAGGGCTCCCTCAAGCACGACTACTTCCCGACCGCCGGCTGGGAGCGCGACCATCTCGCCCATCCCATCGAGATCGTCCGCACCTCCCGGCTCGGTGACGCGCTGCACGCGGCCAGCGCACCGGTCAACTCGATGCACCATCAGGGCGTCCGCGACGTCGGCTTCGGCCTCGTCCCCACGGCGTGGTCCCCCGACGGATTGATCGAGGCCGTGGAGGCGGAACAGGGCTTCGCCGTGGGCGTGCAGTGGCACCCGGAAATGTTCACCCCCGGCGCAGCGTCGGTCGGCGAGCTCTTCGCCGCCTTCGTCGATGCCGCTGGGGGGGGCACCAAACCGGCGCGCCTCGCATGACCGCCCTCGCGGTGGCCGGTGGGGGCGCGCTCGGGGCGCTGTTGCGCTGGGCCGTCGGCACCTGGGTCGTCCGGGGCCATGCCGACGCCTTCCCCTGGGCCACCCTCGCCGTGAACATCATCGGGTCCGCCCTGCTCGGCGGCATTACCGTCTGGGCCACCGAAACCGGCGGCTTCTCACAGGCCACTCGGCTCTTCCTGACGGTGGGCCTCTGCGGCGGCTTCACCACCTTCAGTACCTTCGCCTACGAGACCGCCGACTTCGCCGCGCGTGGCCTCCAGGGGCGTGCCGCCCTCTACGCGCTGCTCAGCGTGACGCTCTGTGTTGGGGCCGTCATCGCCGGCGGGGCAGTGGGGCAGGCGGTGGCCGGCAGGGGGGACTAGGGTGAACGGTGAACCGGGGCCGCGCGTCAGTCTGGTTCACCGCGTCACCCATCACGGCCGACCTCCCCCGTTCCCCATTCACCCCTGCATCCGAAACAGATACGACAGCTTCAGGAAGAACCCGTCCTCCGTGCGCCGGAGCTGCCGCCGGCCATCGCGATCGGGTTCCTCGTGCGACGCTCCGTACCCCAGGTACACCAGCGTGCCCGGTGTCGGGAGGTAGGTGAAGAGGAAGTCGGTGCGCAGCGCGCCCTGGCGCCCGCCGAGGTCGCGCGTAAAGGCGCCGGTGGCGGGGTGCCGCACCACCAGCGGCAGCTCGGTGCGGGAGTTGTCGCGCAACGAGTCCTGGATGTCGAGCGTGTACTGCGAGATGATCCGGACCTGCATCGCCCGGGAGAGCTGGTATTCCAGCCGCGCCCGCGGCACAATCCGCAGCGAGACGCGCGAGTCGTCCAACGGGCGGTTGACCTGCTGGTGATTGTACGAGAGGATCACCCGCGCCTGTTCGCTCGGCCGCAGCGTGGCGCTCGCCGTGATCCAGAGCAGGTCCCCGCTTGCCCACTCGAAAAAGTTTTCGTCGCGTCCCCAGAGCAGGAAGGCGTTGAACTGCGCGACGCGAAACGCGGGCGACCCCACCGTCACGAGGTAGTCGCGATTGGGAAGCCGCGGCGTCCCCACGAACGGCAGCACCGCGCCGGAGGGGGCCAGCACGCCATGGTTGCGGTACAGCGACGGATCGTACCCGAACGACTCCTCGAGCCACGACGCCCCGACGCTCCAGCCACCGCGCCAGCGGGAGTTCACGTTGAAGTGCAGTTTGCGATCCTGGATCTGGCCACCATGCACGAAGTCGTCGTACTGCCAGGTGCCGTCGAGCACCACTTCGCCGGTGAGTGCTTCCAGGGCCGCCCCTTCGCGCAACCGCGTGAGTGAGTGCGCCACCGCCGCCTGCGCGATGCCCGGGCGGGTGATGAAGCCGGTGCGTGTGCGGAAATCGGCGTCAATCCCCGACAACGTGTACCGGGCACGAAAGCTCCGCCCGTTCCGCGTGTAGCCGGCCGACCACAACGGGGCGGTGGTGGCGGTCCCGTTCACCTCGTCCCGTGCAACGGCGCCGTGGAAGGTGAAGGAATGGATGCCACCGAGCACGACGCGGCCATCGGCCGCCACCACCCGGTTCGCATCGGGCCCGTCGGATTGCTCGGTCCACGTCATCCCCAGCCGGGAGCCGGGCCCGAGGTCGCGGGTGAGGCGCATCACCCCGAAGCGGGGATGATCGCCGTGCCGCGAGGCGGCGCGGTCATCGAGCGCGGCCAAGAGGCCCACCTGCGTCCCGGCCACGCGCCCCGCCATCTTGGTGGCCGCCACCGGCTGCACGATGCGGCGCGTGTAGATCAGGCGCGACGGCGCATCGAACTGCTCGATCCCATCCAGAAAGAACGGCCGCCGCTCCGGAAAGAAGAGCGCTTGGCGCGGGTCGAACGCGAACTGCCCCGCGTCGCTCTCCACCTGCGAGAAATCCGGATTGGCCGTGCCATTGAGGGTCAGGTTGGGGGTGATCCCCCACCGCACCGTGCCGCCCACCTCGGGAGCGCCGCCATCGTAGCCCCACCGCCCGACTGGCCCACTCCCCCCCCCACGCACCGCCGCGGTGAGGGTCGGGATGATGTCCACCACCACGCCGCGCTGCAATCCCTCGAGGCCAGCGAGCTGCCCGGATTGGGCGAGGAACGACGCCGCCGCCCGGGTGGCCGGTGTCCAGGTCTGCTCCTGACCGCTGCGCTGCACCACGCGCAGCACGTTGATTCCCCACGCCTGGCGCGCCCCCGACTGGAAGCGGATGCTCTTGAACGGAATGCGGAGCTCCACCGCGTAGCCATCGGCGAGCAGGCGGCCCTTCGATGCCCAGACGAAGTCCTGCGACAGGTCCGGCGCCTCGCGCGTGGACACCGCGCAGTTGAAGCCGCCGCAGGCGCGTCCGCCACTCTCGTTCAGGGCGCCGTCGGCCTGCACCCCGAGCGGGTTCACGGCCAGGAAGGTGGCCTGGCGGCCGTCGTTGAAGGTCGAGAGGAAGAGCTGCACCTGGTCGTCGCTGCCGATCCGGTCGCGCTCGGCCAGCGTCGCGCGCACCGCCCCGGCCACGTCCCACGCCCGGATCCCCACGTGCAACGCCGTGGGCGAGTACCACACCCGCACCTCGGTGGAGTCGGTCGCGGCCACCTGGTCCACCGGGGCGTACTGGGAGAACCCCGTGAGGATCGCCGCCTGCTGCCACACCGGCTCGTCGAGCACCCCGTCCACCGTGATGCTCGCCTCGATCCGGGGTGGCCGCACCATGAGGTCACCCAGGCGGCCGTGATAGACCAACGAGTCGTTCGGACCGGCAACAAGGGCAAGCGCAAACAGGGGCAGCAGGGCCATGCGGTCCATCCGGAGCGGGAGTGACAGGGGATGGGAAGCGGTACGAGCAGGCAGGACCGGGAGTTTCCCCGCCACACTAGATTCCGGTGAGACACTCCCCCGTGCACCGTTCACCCTCCCCACCCCAGAGCCTCCCATGCGACTCCTCGCCCTGGTGCTCCTCGCCACCGCCCCCCTCGCCGCCCAATGGCCGGCCGTCCAGCGCGACGCCGCCCTCGAACGGCAACTCGCCACGCTGGCTGCCGAGGTCGATGGCGAGGTCGGGATCTACGTGCGCCATCTCCCCACCGGACGCGGGGCGCTGCTGCGCGCCGACGAGCTGTTTCCCACCGCCTCGATGGTCAAGGTGCCGATCCTTCTCACGACCTTCGACCAGGTCGCGCGGGGCACCTTCGCCTTCGATACCACCCTCGTCTGGGCCGACTCGCTCCGCTATGGGGGCGAGGACGATCTCTTCGACAAGCTGCGCGACAGCGCCCGCGTGCCGCTGAGCCAGGTGACCCAGGCGATGATCTCCAGCAGCGACAACGCCGCGTCACTCTGGCTCCAGGCGCTCGTCGGGGGGGGGGCGGCCATCAACACCTGGCTCGCCGCCAACGGCTTCGACTCCACCCGCGTCAACTCGCGCACCCCCGGCCGGCGGGAGATCTGGCAAAAGTACGGCTGGGGCCAGACCACCCCGCGCGAGATCGCCGAAATGGTGGTGGGCCTCCGCGAGGGGCGGCTGGTGAGTCGCGCGGCCAGCGAGGCGATGTACCGACACCTCACGCGCATCCACTGGAACGGCGAGGCACTCTCCCAGTTGCCGCCCTGGGTGCAGGCCGCGTCCAAGCAGGGCGCCGTCAATCGCTCGCGCTCCGAGGTGGTGCTCGTCAACGCTCCGGGAGGCGACTATGTCTTCGCGGTCATCACCCGCAACCAGGGAGACGAGTCCTGGACGCCAGCCAACCAGGGCTACGTCCTCCTGCGCAAGGTCTCGGCGCTGCTGTGGGGGACCTTCGCCCCGGGGCATCCGTATACCCCACCACCGGACGCGCCGCGATACCTGCCGTAGCGCCGGTGTGTGCGCCCGTCGTCCCGGCGGCGTCCCCTCTTGCTGAGTGGCCCACCCCCCATGGCCCTGGGCCCTCGGCCGGGATGGTTCCGGTCTCCACCATTTCGAGGAGTGTGTATGCGCAACGGACTGATCGCGGGTGTTGCCCTGGTACTGATGGCTGCTGCCGCACCACTGGCAGCACAGGATATCGGCTGGACGGTCGGCGTCAACGGTGGCCTCACCCTGCCGATGGGTGACGCGGCGGACGCCTACGATGCCGGCTTCGGTGGCGGCGTGATCATCGGAATGCGGCCAGCACTGCGGGGCATCGGCTATGGCGTCGAGGCGCAGATCCATCGCCTTGCCCTCAAGAACGTCGACGGCAACCTGACCGGCTTCGCGGCCTTCGGTCGCCTCAACTTCCCCGTGGCAGAGCAGGTGTACCTGATCGGCGGCGCCGGCGCCTTCCGCAGCGAGGCCACGCTCGACAACACCGATGTCAAGGGCACCAGCACGGACCTCGCCCTCCAGGGTGGAGTCGGGTTCAACTTCGGCCGCAACCTCTTTGCCGAGGCCAAGCTGATCAACGTCTTCGGCGATGACTCCTCCCAGTTCATCCCCATCACGATTGGGATCCGCTTCTAGCACCGATGCTGGAAACGCTCCTGACGCAACGCCCCGGCGAGACCTGCCGGGGCGTTGCGTGCGTCTGGCACCCAACGCCCTTGTTCGGCACGGTCCCTGCTCAAGTGGGACCCATGATGACCACCCGAGCGCCCGCCGACCCAATTCACGCCTTCCTGGCCAAGGAATCGCGCGAGGGTGTGTTGGTATTGGACAGCGAGGGGCGCATCCTTGAGGCGAATGCCGCATTTGTCACACGCTGTGGACGCCCCACGGACGAGATCCTGGGCGCCACTGTCGACAGTGTCCTCGCAACGGGCGAGACCGCGGACGCCTTTGAATCCGCCCACCACCTGCTTCGCGACCACACCGGCCACGCCCATCCGGTCGAATTGCGGATCGCCGAACTCCCGGGCGGCGGACGCGTGGTGATGGTGCAGGAGCTGACCCCCCGCCGAGCGGAGGCGGATCTGCGGGAGCGCGACCACAGCTTCCGCGAGACAATGCAGGCCGCACGGGTCGCAGTCTGGGAAATGCATCAGACGACCGGGGAGCTGACGGTCTCGGAGGTGCACCGGGAGCTGTTTGGCCTCGGACCGAACGATGCACTCCCGACCACGATCGCCGAGTTGCGGGCCATGGTCCACCCGGACGACCGAGGCGAGATGATCGCCCGCCGGGAGGGCCTGTCGGCCACCCCCGGTGACGGGCCCGTGCCGTTCGAGGCGGAGTATCGGATCATCACGCCCGCAGGCGACGTCCGCTGGATGCGCACGCGCGGCGAACTGCGGCGGCGTGCGGCGGACGACCCCGGCATCGTCCGAGCAGTCACCCGGGAGATCACCACCGAGATCAAGATGCGCTTCGCGCTGGCCGAGAGCGAGGAGCGCTTCCGGTCCGCCTTCGATACCTCGCCGATCGGCAAGGTCATCCTCACCACCACTGGCGAGACCGTGCGGGTCAATGCGGCCCTGGCCACCATAGTTGGCTACGACATGCCGACGCTCGGCACGATGCGCTGGACCGACCTCGTGCATCCCGACGATCGTGCAGTCATGACCACCAACTTCGCCCGGCTCCTGTCGGGCGAGGTGCCCGCGGCGCGCGCCGAGCGGCGGCTCGTGCATCGCGACGGGTCGGTGGTCGACGTCAGCATCACCAGCTCCGCCCTGCACGACGCGACGGGTGCGGTGCAGACGGCCTTCGTGCTGGTGGAGGACATCACCGCGGCCAAGGCGATGCGCCGGGCGCGCGAGGAGAGCGAACAGCGGCTCGAGTTGGTGCTCGACGCCACTCGCGACGGGATCTGGGACTGGGACGTGGCCACCGGCAATGCCTACTTCGGTCCGCAGTGGTTCGGGATGCTCGGCTACCCGGCCGAGGGGTCCTGGGCGGGTCCTGATGTCTTCATCGACTTGATCCATCCAGAGGATCGGCCCGGCGTGTGGGCGGCCAACGAACGCCAGATCTTCGACCCGGCGGCGCCGGACTACGACCACATCTTCCGGATGCGTCGGGCCGATGGCACCTGGGCCTGGATCCGCTCTCGCGGAAGCGCGGTCGTTCGCGACGCCGACGGTCGGGCGACGCGCATCGTGGGGACACACAACAACGTCTCCGCGCAAATGGAAGCCGACATCGCGCGACGGCGCAGCGAGGAACGCTTCGGCCTCGTCGTCGAGGCGCTCCAGGACGGCATCTGGGACCACAATCTGGAGACCGGGCGCGGCTACATCTCGCCGCGCTACTTCGGCATGCTCGGGTACCCGCCGCGGGATGAGGCAAGCTACGAGGACTTTCTGCAGCTCGTCCACCCGGACGATCTCGCGGACGTCATCGCCGCGAACAGCAGGCAGATCGACGACCCCGAGGCCGAACCGTACGACATCGAGCTGCGGATGCTGCGCGCCGATGGCACCTGGGCACGGATCCGCGCACGCGGGCGCGTGGTCGAGCGTGCCCCGGATGGTCGGCCGCTCCGCGCCATCGGCGCCCACACCGACGTGACGGCCCAGCGCTCCCTCGAGGAGCAGTTCCGCCAGTCCCAGAAGATGGAGGCGATCGGCAAGCTCGCCGGCGGGCTGGCCCACGACTTCAACAACCTGCTCACGGCGATCACGGCGACGACCGGTATCCTCCTCGAGGATCTTCCCGACGCGGACCCGTCACGGGCCGACCTCGAGCAGATCGCCAGGGCGGCCAACCGCGGCACCACGATCACCCGGCAACTCCTCGCCTTCTCCCGTCAGGAAGTGGAGCGCCTGCAGGTCGTCGGGCTCGACGAGGCGGTCGCGCAGGCCACCCCGCTGCTGCACCGATTGCTCTCCCCCGGGCAGTCCCTCACCATCAGCGGCAACACCCACCATGCCGCCGTGCAGATCGATCCGGCCCAGCTCGAGCTGGCCCTGCTCAACCTCGTGGCCAACGCCCGGGACGCGATGCTGGCGGGCGGCGTGGTCACCCTCCGGACGCGTCGCGGCACCGGCACCGCGGCCGGGATGGTGCTGCTGGAGGTGGCCGACACCGGGACGGGAATGGATGCCACGGTCCGGACCCGGTTGTTCGAGCCCTTCTTCACCACGAAGCCGCAGGGGGAAGGCACCGGACTCGGCCTGCCGACCGTCTATGGCTTCGTGCAGCGGATGGGCGGGACGATTCAGGTCGAGAGCACCCCGGGAAAGGGGAGCTGCTTCACCCTGACACTGCCGGTGGTCACGGCAGCGGAGACTGCGCGGCCAGCGGCACCGCGCAACGCCATCGCGGCCCCCCGGAAGGTGCACCGGATCCTCGTGGTGGACGACGACGACGTGGTGCGGCAGACCACCAGTCGGCTGCTGCGACGGCACGGCTACGAGGTCCTCGAAGCCCCGGGGGCCGACGCGGCAAGCGCGCTCTTGGGAGGCGCCGAGACGACGGTGGATGTGGTGCTCAGCGATTACGCGATGCCCGGCCGGACCGGAGAGGCGTTGCTCCGGGAAGTCGTCGCACGCCATCCCGCCGTACGTGGGGTGTTGATGTCGGGCTTTGCCGAAGATGGTTTCGTCCGGCAGGCGATCGCCGGGCACCAGATCGCCTTCCTCGCCAAGCCCTTCACGCTCGACGAGCTGGTCCGGGCCGTCGAGGGGTAACCGTCACCGCCGGCGCGGCACCCCGCGCACCGCCGTGGCCGTGAGCGGGTCCTCCGGCCAGTGGTGTCGGGGGTAGCGTCCGCGCAACTCCCGCCGCACATCGGCATAGCCGCTGCGCCAGAACGAGGCGAGGTCGCGCGTCACCTGCACGGGCCGATACCCGGGCGAGAGCAGGTGCATCACCACCGGTACCACCCCATCGAGCACACGCGGCGTGGCATGCATCCCGAAGCACTCCTGGAGGCGCACGGCGAGCACAGGCGCGTGCGGGTCCGTGTAGTCCACGGTGATGCGCGATCCCGTGGGCACCTCGATTCGGTCCGGGGCGAGGCGGTCCAGCGCGGCGCGGCGCTCCCACGACAACTCCGCCAGCAAGGTAGCCGCCAGGTCCACGCGGGCCAGATCCTCCCACCGCGCGACTCCGTCGAGGAACGGGCCGAGCCACGTCGCGAGCCGCTCCAGCAGTGCGGCGTCCGACACATCGGGCCAACTGGCGTGGTGGGCATGAACACAGCGCAGCCGGTCCCGTGTGCGTCCCCCCCCCTCGGACCACGGCAGGGCGTGCACCCCCTCGGTGCGGATGCCCTCGAGCATGGCGCGGCGCAGCGCCTCAGGCGCCGGGCGCGCGAGCGCGCGTGCGTCCACCGTGATCGCCCCGAGTCGGGTCACCCGCCGCGACGCCACTCGCCGGCGCTCCGCATCCCAGCCGGTGTCGTCGGTCACGGTCCCTGCCGCCGCCACCAGCGCGGCCGCCGCGGCCGCCTCCAGCGGCGCCGCGAGCTGGATCCGCCCCTCGCGGCCGGTGTCATCCACGGCCACCGCCACCAGCCACTCCTCCCGGGCGAGCGGATCCCCAGCCGGCAGGGTTGCCCCGCGACCGTTCCGCAGCAGGAACCGGCCCGCCTCCACCCGGCGCCGCGCCACGCGGTCGGGATAGGCGAGCGCGAGCAGGGTCCCCACCTCCGCCGCCTCCCCGGGATCCGGTGCCGGCGCGCCAACCCGCTGGCGCCACCGTTCGGCGGCCTCGCGCACGCGCGCGGCCCCCGCACCGTCAATCGGAATCCCGGCCGCAC
>JBBQQJ010000002.1:0-44212 GCA_038216165.1 Gemmatimonadales bacterium
CCTGCATCCGTGCCGCGACGGGCGGGGTGGAGCGCACCCACATCATCGATGGCCGGGCGCCCGATGCCCTCCTGCTCGAGGTGTTCACTGGGGCGGGGTGCGGCACCATGATCGTGGGACGAAAGGAAAAGGCGACCTACCTTGGCGTCGACCTGGCCGACTGAGGTCGCGTTCCTCCGCGAGCTGGTGGCGATCCCGTCGGTCAGCGGGAACGAGCTGCCGGCCGCCGAGTTCGTCGAGGCCGAGGCGCGACGGCTGGGCCTCGACGTGGTGCGCGACGAGACCTCCGTCCGGATCGCCGTGGGCGACGAGAGGACGGGGCCCACGCTGGCGCTCGCCTCGCATCTCGACGTGGTGCCGCCAGGGGAGGGGTGGACCCGCGACCCGTTCACCCCGGTGATCGAGGGGGACCTCCTCTACGGTCGTGGGGCCGGCGATGCCAAGGCCTCGGTGAGCGCGATGTTCTGGGCGCTCGCCGATCTCGCGGCGCGCGGCGGGCCGGCACGCGGCCGGTTGCTCGGCATCTTCGCCTATGGCGAGGAGACCCGCGAGGCGACCATGCCGCTGGCGGTGCCACGCGCAGGGCGGCTCGATGCGGCGCTGATCGGCGAGCCGACCAACCTCGAATTCAGCGTAGCCCAGCGTGGTCTGATGATGGTGGACCTCGTTGCCCACGGCGACCAGCGCCACGCCGGCTATGCCACGGCGGGGGGCGACTTCACGAACGCGATCACGGCACTGGCCCGCGAACTGGTCAAGCTCGACGGGATCGTCGCGGAGCGGGTGCATCCGGTGCTCGGGGTCACCATCGTCACGCCGACGATGCTTGAGGCCGGCGTCTCCCGCAACGTGACCCCACCCGTGGCGCGGGCCGTGCTCGACATCCGCTCCACGCCGGCCTGGTCACACGAGGCCTTGGCGGCTGCCCTGGTGGAGCGCCTCGATTGCGAGGTCGTGGTGACCTCCACGCGTCTCGTCCCCTGTGAGACGCCAGCGGACTCGCGCCTCCTGGCGGTCGCCCGGGCGGTGCGCCCCGAGGCAGTGCCCTACGGCTCGCCGACGTGCAGTGACTGGTGCTTCCTGCAGCACCTGGATGCCATCAAGGTGGGGCCCGGCACCTCGCGCCGCTCCCACACGCCGGATGAATCGGTAAACCTCTCCGAGGTGACCGCGGCACGCGCCTTCTACGCCCGGGTGGCGGAGGAGTACCTGGCATGACCGATCCCGAGACGCTCTGGAGCCCTGGCGCACCACCCGATGCGCAGATGCTCGCCTACACGATCGGTGACGACCGCGAGGTGGACACCCGCCTGCTGGGCTGGGACGTGCTGGGCTCCCTTGGCCACGTCGAGGCGCTGCGTGGGGGGGGGATCATCACGACCCGCGAGCATGCCGCCCTCCGTCTCGCGCTGCGAGCCGCGCTCCAGGCGGTGGCCCGCGGCGAGCTCACGATCGGGCCGGCCCACGAGGATGGGCACAGTGCGGTCGAGGCGTGGCTCACGGCACACTTCGGCGACGCCGGTGAGCGGCTGCACGCGGGGCGGTCGCGGAACGACCAGGTCACCACCGACGTGCGGCTGTTCCTGAAGGACCAGGCCCTGACGCTGCATGCCGGGATGCTGCAGCTGGCCGAGGTCCTGCTCGCGTTCGCGACCACCCACCGCAGGGTGGTGTGGCCGGGGTACACGCACCAGCGCATTGCGATGCCGTCCTCCGCGGCGCTCTGGGCCGCCGGCTACGCCGAATTGCTCCTTGATGCGGCGGAGGCCATCCACGGTGTCTGGCCGCGTCTCGACCGCTGCCCACTGGGCAGCGCCGCTGGCTACGGCGTGCCCCTGCCGCTCGATCGCGAGCGCGCCGCGGCGGCACTGGGCTTCGCGGGACTCGACCAGGTGGCCACCTCGGTCCAGGCGGCTCGCGGTCAGGTGGAGGCGGCGGCGCTCTTCTGGTGCACGGAGGCGGCCCATGCCTGCGCCAAGCTCTCCGCAGATGTGATCCTCTTCAGCAGCGATGAGTTCGGGTGGCTCGTGCTCCCGGACGCGCTCTCGACCGGTTCGAGCATCATGCCGCAGAAGCGGAATCCGGACCTCTTCGAGCTCACGCGGGCCCGTGCCGCGGCGCTCGAGGGCGACCTCGTGACCATTCTGGCACTCAAGGGACGGCTTCCCGGCGGGTACCACCGCGACTTTCAACTCCTCAAGGCACCGCTCTTCCGCGGCCTCGACCGGATGCGGGAGATGCTCGGCATGCTTGCGACGGCGATCCCCCGGCTCGGGGTCGATCCCGATCGGGCCCGGGCCGCGCTCCGGCCGGAAGTGTTCGCCACCGACGAGGCGATGCGCCGTGTGCGCGCTGGCGAGCCGTTCCGGCGCGCGTACCGCGACGTGGCCGCCGCCACCAAGCGAGGCGAGGTGATGCCGACCCCGTCCACGCGCACGCTCCTCGAGGCACGACGGAGCACGGGCGGCATGGGGAATCCCGGCGTGCAGGCGCTGCGCCGGCGGCTCCGGGCACTGGAGCGCTGGAACGCGCAGCAGCGGGCGCCTTTCGATGCGGCCATGGCACGGCTGCGCGGCACCGGGCGGTCCCGATGAGCCTCGATCGCAAGAAGCGCCAGCTCAAGATCCTCGAGCTCGTGACCACCCGGCCGATGCGGACGCAGGACGACTTCGCCGATGCCCTGGCCCAGGAAGGATGGGAGGTCACACAGAGCTCGGTGAGTCGTGACATCTCGCAGCTCGGCCTGGTGAAGATGGACGGCATCTATACCCGCCCGGTCGCCGCACGCCTGATCGAGATCAGCGATCCCAACGAGCGACGCCTCGCCGAGTCGCTCCTGACGGTGGACCCCGCCGGCGACGCGCTCCTGGTGCTGCACACGCCGCCCGGGGAAGCGCAACGCGTGGGGAATGCCCTGGACCTGTTGGCGTGGCCCGAGATCGTCGGCACCATCGCCGGCGACGACACGATCTTCATCGCCGTGGGCAACGCCGCAGCCCAGTCACTCGTGGCTCGCCGCCTCGGCGCCGTGATGCGGGATGGTGTCGGTGGCGCCTGAGGGGTGCGCGTCCCTGCGCCGTGGGGTGCTGGGGTTTCTCCTCGTCGGCTGTGGGGGGGGGACCGGCGACGTGGAATGGCCCGTTGTCCTCGGCGATCCGGGCGGCCAGCGACACTCGGCGCTGGCCGATATCGACACCGTGAACGTCGACCAGCTGGAGGAGGCCTGGCGCTGGTCCACCGGGGAGATGGCGGTCGGCGACCCGGGGCCAGACCAGTTGGTGCCTGGGCGCTTCCAGGCCACGCCGGTGATGCGTGACGGCCGGCTCTTCCTGAGCACGCCATTCGCCGCGGCAGTGGCGCTCGATGCCGGCACCGGCGCGGAACTCTGGCGGTTCGACCCCGCGATCACCAGCCTGGGTCCCTCCTCCAATGGGCACGGTGCCTTCGTGCATCGTGGGGTGGCGGTGTGGGGGCGGTCCCGCGCGGAGCGGGTCTTTCTGGCCGCCCGGGGCACCCTCTGGGCGCTCGATGCCCGCACCGGCGCGCCGGTGGCCTCCTTCGGGGAAGCCGGGCGGGTGGACCTCGGCGCCCACCTCCGCTGGCCGGTGGATCGGCGCCATCTCGAGCACACCGCGCCACCCATCGTGGTCGGCGACGTCGTCATCGTGGGCAGTGCCATCGGCGACCAACTCATCTACGAGCAGGATCCGCCCGGTGACGTACAGGCGTTCGATGCCCGGACGGGTGCGCGCCTGTGGCGGTGGGATCCAGTCCCCCCCCCAGGAGACAGCCTCCGTGCCGGCTGGGGTGCCCGCTCGGCTGACGTGGCCGGTCATGCCAACGTCTGGTCGTTCATGACCGCCGACACGGCCCGCGGCCTGGTGTTCCTGCCGGTCAGTGCAGCGAGCAACGACTGGTACGGCGGTGCCCGGCCCGGCGACAACCGGTGGGCGGAGTCGGTGGTCTGCCTCGAAGCCGCGACCGGGCGCCTGGTCTGGGCGCAACAACTCGTGCACCACGGGCTCTGGGACTACGATCCCGCCGCCCCGCCGTTGCTGGCGACGGTGACCATTGGCGGCACCGCCCGCGACGTCGTGGTGCAGGCTGCCAAGAGCGGGTTCGTGCACGTGTTCGACCGGACGACGGGCGCCCCGCTGTGGCCGGTCGAGGAGCGGGCGGCGCCGGCTTCCGACGTGCCCGGCGAAGTGACCTCGCCGACCCAGCCGGTGCCGGTCCGTCCGGCGCCCTTTGCCCGCCAAGGCAGCCGACTCGAGGATGCGGTGGACTTCACCCCGGCGCTGCGCGACTCCGCCCGTGCCCTGCTCTCCCGGTATCGTCTCGGCCCGCTGTTCACACCACCCTCCCTTGAAGGGACCGTCGTGCGCCCCGGGTGGCTCGGCGGGGCGGGGTGGGGAGCCACGTCGTATGATCCCGCGAGCGGACTCCTGCTCGTCAAGGCCACCGAACAGCCCTCCCTGGCGCGTCTGGTGCCGCGCGACACGGTGGACGCTGCTGGGGCCTACCGCCTGGGTGCCGGGTCACCGAGTGCACCGCTGATCTTGCGGGTGACCCTCGCGCGCCCGGAGGGTGGCACCTATCCTCCCCTGATGATCTCGGCCGTGAAGCCGCCCTGGGGGACGCTGACCGCCATCGACCTCGCCGATGGGACGATTCGCTGGCAGGTGCCGGTGGGAGATGATGCCCGGCTGCGCGAGCATCCCGCGCTCGCGGACCTTGCCCTGCCGCCTCTGGGCGTGGCCGGGCCGTCCGGCGGGGTCACCACCGCGGGGGGACTCACCTTCCTCACCGGGGGGGGGGATGCCCTCTATGCCATGGACACCCGGACCGGCACCGTGCGCTGGCGCCAGCCATTGGGCATTGCCGGGCACGCCAATCCGATGACCTACCGGTCAGGGGGCCGCCAGTTCGTGGTGCTGGCGATCGGGACCGGTGACCGGGCCGAGTTGGTCGCGTATGCGCTGCCGGAGCCGGGGCGATGAGGGCCGGGTGGCGCCGCGTGGTGGTGCTGGCCGTCGTGAGTACCGGCGCGTGTGACGCTCGGCAAGCGATCACGCCGGCCGTGGCGGACCTCACCCCAGCGACGACCGTTGGCCCACCGGCACCCTGGCGCGTCTCCGACAGCGTACCGCTGACGCGATATGAGCACGCCACGGCCGTCATCGGCCGGGAGCTGTTCTTCATCGGTGGCTTCTACAATGAGGCCACGCAGGCGACCGTGCAGGTGGACGTGCTCCACCTCGATACCGGGGTCTGGCGTCAGGCCGCCGAGATGCCGATCCCCCTCACACACGTGAACGCCGTGGTCTTGGGGGACACGGCGATCTGGATCGTTGGCGGCTTCCGTGGCGACCATCCGGGGCCGGCCGTCGCCGAGACCTGGCGCTACCGAGTGGCGGCGGACCGCTGGGTCGCCGGACCACCGCTCCCTGCACCGCGCGGCGGTGGACTCACGCTGGCGCGCGGCGACACGTTGCACTTCGCTGGCGGCTGGTTGCCGGACCGCAACACCGACTCGCCCGATCACTGGATGCTTCGCCCCGGCGCCACGACATGGGAGCCTCGGGCGCCCATTCCCTCCCCACGCGGGCACCTCTCGGGCTTCGTGTACGACGGGCATCTGTACGCGGTGGGTGGCAACATCGGGCATGATCCGATCCCGGTCGATGTACCGTTCGTGCACGTGTACGACCCCGTTCATGATCGATGGAGTGAGGCCCCCCCCCTGGCGCGCCCGCACACGCATACCGAGCCCGGTACGGTGTGGTGGCGCGACCGTGCCCTCTTCATCGGGGGGCGGGACCTGACGAGCTGGCGCTGGAACCTCGATGAGATCGTCAGCTGGAATCCGACGAGCGGTCGCTCGCGCCTCGAGGCCCTGATGCCGGTCGGTCTCCTCGCGCCGACGGGCGTCGTGGTGGGCGACACCCTCGTGGTGGGGGCGGGCGCTCCCCGCATCAACAATCCCACCAACCCGCTCATCTGGCGGGCGCCATTGCTCGGGGCGTGGCACCGCCTGCCGGCATTGCCTGCGGCACTCGGCGAGGTGTCCGCCGCCGTCATGGGCGACCGCCTCTTCCTGCTCGGGCAGGGCCATCGCATGACGTGGATGTTCGACCTCGCCCGCGGCCGGTGGGAACCGGCGGATCGCTGGGCGGCCCGGCCGATTCCCGGTCACCATCACGGTGCCGAGGTGCTGGGCGGGGAGTTGTGGCTGCTGGGCGGACTCGGGGCGAGCGGTTCACGCGGGATGGTGCAGGTGTTCAATCCTGCACGAAATGCCTGGCGTCTCGGGCCCCCTTTGCCCCGTCGCGTCGGGGCTGCGGCCACGGCGATGATTGATGGCCGTCTGTACGTCGCCGGCGGGATTGCGGGTGATCACACCGTGCAGGATGCGTGGGTCCTCGACCCGCGGGACAGTGTGTGGCAGCCGATCGCGCCGTTGCCGTGGCCCCGCAATCATGCTGCCGCCGCCACCGATGGCGTCCGGTTCTATCTCTTCGGTGGGCGCGGGCCCGACAGCGGTGACGGCGAGATGGTGGCGAATGGCTATGACGATGTCCAGATCTACGATCCACGCACCGACCGGTGGGTCACCAGCGACGGCAGTCCCGGGTCGCCGCCGCCACTGCCGGTTCGTCGAGGCGGGATGGGAAAGGCCGTCTTCCTGCACGGGGAGTTCTGGGTGATCGGGGGGGAGACGCTCGATGGTCCCGGTGCCAATGCGGGCGGAACCTTCTCACGCGTCGATATCTACGATCCCCAGCGCAACACCTGGCGTGAGGGACCACCGCTCCAGGTGGCGCGCCACGGCATCTTCCCCGTGATTGACGATGGGCGCATCCTCGTGGTCGGCGGGAGCGAAGTGCGCGGTGAGGGCAGCTCCACGGTGTTCGAGGTCCTGCGCCCGCGCTGATTCCCCAGTGCGTCCCTTCCTGCCATGCGCATCGTGATCATTGTCGACGCGGACCCCCGGCGCCTCCCGCGTGCCGCCTAGACCTCGAGCAGGGCCAGCACCTCAGTCGGGGAGCCGCAGTAGTAATGCGGTCCGGCAGGTGCCAATTGCTCCCGGGTGAACGGTCCCCATGTCACGCCGATCGTGGTGACGCCTGCCCCGCGCCCGCTGTGAATGTCGTGCGTGGAGTCACCGATGAACACGGCGTCGGCGGGCGCGGTCCCGAGGGTCTGCAGCGCGCGTGCCACGGGCTCGGGATGCGGCTTCGGATGCTCGACATCGTCGGCGCCCACGATCACCTCCATGATCCCCTCGAGCCCCACGAGACGCAGCCCGCGTTCGGCCCCATGGCGGTTCTTGCTGGTGACGAGCCCGAGGCGGCACCCAGCGGCACGGGCCCGGCGGACCATCTCGACCGTCCCGGGGAAGGGACGCACCCGCTGGTCGTGGTATGTCAGGTTGTACTCGCGATAGCTCGCGATCCACGTCTCGATCTCCACGGCGCTGCCACCCATCTCCCGGAACACCGTGCGCAGCGGCGTGCCGATGCCCGCCACGATCACCTCGCGGGTGAGGGGAGGGAGGCCGTGGACCGTGAAGGCATGCAGATAGCTATCGATGATCAGTTCGATCGAATCGATCAGGGTGCCGTCGAGGTCGAAGAGTACGGTGGGGAAGCGTGGCATCGGTTCAACGTAGCGGGTCCCGCCCCACCGGCAACGTGGCGCGCGCCACCACCCACCCCGTGACGCGTGCGGGCCGGATGATGGACGGCAGTCCGTGCACGAGCAGTGCCGCATCGGGGGCGGTGGCCAGACTCTCGAGCCGCCAGCGGATTCCCAATGGACCGCCACGGATGGCATGGATCACGAGCTGGTCGAGCGCGGCCAGGCTCGCGGCATCACGCACCCGGGCTGCACGACGTGCCAAATGCTGGCAGCGCCAGACGAGGCCGCGGTGGGCCACCCTGGGTTCCGTCGCGGCGATGGCGGCCGCGAGCACCACCGCCTCGTCGGCACCAGCCACGCCGATTGCGGCAGGCGGGATCATGAGGAGGCGGGAGAGTCGTTCCGGGGCGATCGGCCCTGGTGCGGTCACATCGGCCACCACCAGCACCGCGCCGTGGTGGCACCCGGAGCGCAGCGCCACGAGGGCAACGGGGAGCGCGACCGGGATGGCCGGGTCGGTTACGTGCACGTGTGCGTGATCCGGCCATGAGGCGGCGAGCACCGTGAGCCACCGCTCAGCGAGGGCGCCTTTCCGGTGCACGCGCGCGGCAAGATCGAGGAACGGGACCAGTGCCGGGGCGGGATGCCGCTCGATCACCTCGACGTGCGCGGCGGCCTGCCCGGGACGGATCACCCGCCCATTCCGCTGGTCGCGCCGCATAGCGGTCCACGGCAGGTCGAGGTGCACCACGCGTGATGCTCCCTGCAGGTCGAGCCCCTCGGCCACGACATCCGTCGCCACGAGCACGGTGGGTGTGCGCTGCCGAGCTCGCCAGGATGCGCGTTTCGGTCCGAAGGCTCGCAGGACCAGGTCGCGTGGCACGCGGTGCGGCCCGATGCCGGCCTCCGTGCCGGTGATCCACGCGATCCCCCCCCCAAGTGCATCCCGCAGGAGATGGGCGGTGGCACGGTGGCGACAGAACAGGATGGTGGGGAGTTCGTCCCGCAGGAGGTCCTGCACGGCGGCCAGCCAGTCCGCATCGGCCGCGGGATGGGACAAGGCCCCGTTGATCCGCGTCAGGTCGGCGGTGGGAAGTTGCGGCCGGCCCTCGGCGTGGTCCGGGATGACGAGGGCCCAGAGGACACCCTGGGCACAGTCCGGGCCCGCGAACTGGCGCAGCAGGGCCCGGCTCCCGCCTCCGGCGAGCTCCCACTGCTCGAGCAGCGTCCGGTACCGGCGCAACGCGGCATGAAAGGCGGCGTCGCTCGAGGCCGCCGCGTCGGCGAGCACCGACCGGAGGAGGCGCCGGGTGCCGGCCTCGGGCGCGAGGGCGAGGGAGCGGATCACCCGGGCGGCTCGCCGTGCACGACGCGCCTCCCGGGCAACCTCCGGGAAGCCACGGTCGGTCCTCACGGCTGCTGACGATGACGCCTGCGTGCGGATCACCACCCGACCGAGCGCGGGGGGCGGCGCCTCCCAGCTCGGCAATGCGGCCAGACTGGGAATCCCGTCCAGCACGAGGGCCTCATCGGCCAGCAGCAATTGCAGCAACGCGGCCAGATCGGACAGCGCATTGACGATTGGTGTGGCCGTCAGGAAGGCGGTGGGCCGCCCGACGATCCATCGGCCAACGGTCCGCGTGCACCGCGCCTGGAGATTGCGCAGTCGATGTGCCTCATCGACGATCACGACGTCGGCCTCCACCGCGGGCGGCGTGCCGCGGCTGCAGCGCTCGAGGGAGTGCAGGTGGACCCGCCGCAGCACGGTGTCAGCCGCCGCGCGCCACTGCGGCAGCAGCACCGCCGGGGCGATGACCGTCACCCGGCGACCGACGGCGGCCGCCGCCGCCAGGGCGATCCACGTCTTGCCCGCCCCCACCGGCTCGGCGAGGACTGCCCCCCCCAGGCCGCGCAGCGCTGCGACGAGACGGCGCCAGGGCTCCTCCTGTCCCCGCCGGAGCCAGGGCGGGGGTGGATCGGCACACTGTGCGGGGGTCCACGCCTCCCGGCACGCGGCCATCAGGCCGGCGCCATCGTCCGACTCCGCCACGCGGGGTCGCGGTGCGCGGGTGCGCACCCGGAGATGATCAGCGCGGATTTGTGGCCACATCACGGAGCGCCCGTTGTTCGTCGGGGGACAACTGGAGCACCACCGCGGCGAAAGCGTCGGCATCCTCGGCCTGGAGGAATGGCATGCCAAGTCGGCGTGCAGGGAAGGGGAGGCCACCCACCACCCGCGCCCCGAAGCGACGGTACCCTCCTGCGGCCGCCTCGGCGCCCAGCGCGGCGAGCGCCCGCATCCAGGTGGTGGTAAGCCACCGCGCGATCACTTCGGCCTGTTCCGCATTCCCGGCCACCACCACGTAGCAACTGTTGAGGGGGACCACGTCGGCTGGGAGCGTCGCCGTGGCACGGAGTGTGGGCGCCAGATCTGGCCACGCCACCCGGTGGGCGGCGGTGGCGGCCTCAGTGCGAAACAGCCGCCACCAGCAGGCGCCTCGCTGATCGGCACGATGCTCGAGGCGGGATCGAAACTGGGCCAGGTGCGCTGCCACTGGGGGGGGGAGTTCACGCCACGGTTCGCCGCGCCGGTCCGCCGGCCAGAGGATCCGACTGCCGGGCCGCGGGCCACCCGGGCCGAAGTCGCGTCCGCGCATCGCGGGGCGGGTCCATGCCGCGAGCGCTGCCGGTGGATCGAGGAACGCTGCATTGGCGCCGGTCTTGACGCCGAGCCGGGGCGGGTGGGTCTCCCCGAGGGTGGGGAAGTCCTCCGCGAGACGTCGGGTGAGGCGCTGGACCTCCGGATCGGCCAGCGACCAGGTGGGGGCCATGCGCCAATCGGCCTGAGGCACACGCGGCCCGTCACCGGCGAGGTCCGTGCTGATCCCATGCCCGGGCGGACTGGCGCCACGCGAGGCGATGAGGGCCATCGGATAGATGGTTGCGTCGAATCCGGCACGAGGATCACCCGCGAGGTCGGCGACGCGATGCAGCGTGTGGTGATGGACCAGCGCTGCGCGCGCTGTGCGCGCGTAGGAGACGGTGAGCAGCTTGCTTGGCAGCAGGAAGGCCACGGTGCCTCCCGGGCGCAGCAGTTCCACCGCCCGCTCCACGAAGGCGATGGCCAGGTCGGGCTGATGGCGGTAGCCGTTGCCCGAACCGCGCCACCACCGGTAGCGGGCGCCCAGCGCCGTGCGGGTGGCCGTCGCCAGCCGCTCGGCGCGCACCCACGGCGGGTTGCCGACCACGAGATCGAATCCACCCTGTCGCTCGAGGATCGGAGCGTAGGCGGTTTCAAGCGCGAAGGGGGCGGCCGTGGCATCGCGCTGCATCGCCGCGCGCTCCCGGCGCACCCGCCGCAGCAAGGACCGCAACCCTGCGAGGTGCTGCCGGTCGCGGGCATGGGGAGCGGAGCGTTCACCGAACAGGGTTGGAATGGCGGTGGATGCGACGGCATCCCGGACCCGGTCACGCAGCATTGCCTCGTGGTCCGCGAGGGCGGCCTCAAGGGTGCGGCGCTCGGCGTGGCGCAACGCACGCACTGCGGCTCGCTTGGCGGATCCGTGGCTGGAGACCACCGCTCGCCGATGGACGGCCAGTGCGAGCCCCGCGCGCGGGGCGAGCGGGTGACCATGGAGTGGATCAAGGAGGGCATCGCCGGCCCGGATGGCGGTATCGAGATTCGGGAGCGGGGTCACCTCACGCGGGGCGCGACCACGCATGGCACGCAACGACTCGAGCCAGAGGCGCAGTTCGGTGATCCGTACCGCTCCAGGGTGCCGATCGACGCCATGCAGTTGCCGGGTCAGGATGTGGCGCACGCGCCGTGCATCGCGCACGCCGGGGCCATGGAGCAGGTCGAGCGTCCCCACGAGAAAGGCCCCGGAGCCCACGGCCGGATCGAGCACCCGCAGCGTCGACATCCGGCGGAGCAAGGTCGGGTCCGGGTCCTCCAGGGCGGTCGCGAGCCGCTCCTCGTCCATGCCGACGCGCGGGGCGAGATGGCAGGCGACGGCTTCACGAACCAGTGCGCGCACCATGGCCGGCGGGGTGTAGTACGCACCGGCGGCCCGGCGACTCTCCGGTTCCATCACTCCCTCGAACACGCGGCCAAGCAGCCCGGGGGTCACGCGGCCATCCTCTGCCTCCGGGTCGAGGGTGACCTCGATGCGATCGATCACCAACTCGAAGAGCGCCATCCAACCCGGTCGCGACAGGTCCCAGGCCCGGGCGCGCTCGAGCGCATGCGGCTCGAACAGCCCCCCGTTCAGGAACGGCACAGCGCCGAACGCTGCGGCGCGGCGGGAGCGGTCGCGCACACGACGATTGAGGGTGCCGAAGAACAGGGGGTGCAACAGGTGGCGACCCGGATCGCGGTGGCGCGCGAGCACGTCGTCAACGGCGCAGCGCAGAAAGTCCTGCCGTCCGTCGAGCCATCCCTCCGCTTCCACGAATCGCAGGAAGAGGAGGCGCGTGGCCTGCAGCAGTGCCCATCCCTCGCGATCGGCGCGTGGCACCACCGCGGGCAACGCGGTGGCCACGCGGTCGATCGCGGTGTGGAGCATGCCGAAGGCACGTCGGCCCGCGGCATCGATGTCGAGGGCATCCGCGGCGCGGGCGGCCGCGGCCAGCAGTGGCGCATCGGCCAGGCGTTCGCGCTGCAGCCGGCGGATGGCAAGCGGCAGCAGGTCGTCGCACGGGACCACCGTGGCCCGGATCGGGGCGATGGTCACGATGAGCGTCCGAATCCCACTCGCTGCGTCGTCTGCGAGCATGAGTCCCAAGTACCCGCGCCGGGCCAGGGTGCGCGCCATCGCGGTGGCGCTGCGCGGCGGCGCCGCGATGCTCCAGCAGGGGAGGGGGCCCAGGCGGCCAACCTCCAGGGCCGGTACCGGGAGGCTCGCCGGGACGGGCACGACCCATGCCTCGCCCCCGAGGCGATGGATCAGGGCAGCATGGCGAGTTGCGTGGTCGGGAAGGGTGGCGAGCGGCATGCCGGGACGATCACGGGCCGGTGCCGTCGGGGGGGGCACGATCCGCCGCGCGTGGGCACGCCTCCACGCGGCACCATCAGGGGAGTCGTGTCACCTCGATCGCGCGACTCCCCGTGCCGAGCATGCGGATCCCCTCGGCGCCGCGCACCTCTTGGGTGCTCTCCTCCTCAAGCTGCGCGGAGAGCACCGGGCCCGCGAGGTTCGTCACCACCCGATGGGTACCGGTGGTGGTGGTGCGCAGCGTCGCCTGGCCGAACGGGGTGACGCTCCCGCCGGCGGTCTGTCCCGTCAGCGCCACCGTGGCGCCGTTGCGCGAGGCGATCCGCCACGTCGTGGCGGTCCGCGCCTGCTCCCGCCCGTTCCCCGTGGTGGTGTCGCTGACGGTCGAGTCGGTCCAGGGGATGCCGTCGAGCCGGCCGAGGACGCGCGTCGGGAAGAGCAACCCGACGGCACCGAGCAATTGCGTGGCACCGACGTTTCGTGGCTGGAGTCCGATCGGCGCGACGAGTTCCCCGTCGTCGACCCGGAGGGTATAGCGGGTGCCAGTGGCGGGGACCAACGCGGCCAGGGAAACGCGGGTGTTCCCCGAGCGGAAGGCGACGGTGTCGATCGTCACCTCGACAAGCCGCAGGCCGGCTGAATCGCGGGAGACAACGAGCAGGCGGCCCGTGGCAGCAATGTCGGTGCGGTCGGTTCCCTGTCCGATGGCGCTGGCGTCCACTTCCTGCCGCGAGGCGATGGTGAAGGCATAGCGCGCCGTGTCGATCGGAGCCTGCAGGGCGACGGTGGCCAGGGCAGTGAGCAGCATGCAGGACGTCCTTCGGCAGGTCGGCTAGGTGGCCACGCGGTAGGTCCGGCCGCGCCATTCGATGCGGCGTCCCCCGCGGGCGGTCGATCGCGCCACGATCAGGAGCGCGAGCAGTGCGCCCAGTGGATAGCCCAGGGCGCACCACACAGGGATGCGCATCCCGAAGGAGACGAGGGCCCAGAACAGCAGTGACACACCGATCGCCACCGTCGCCGCCCCGACGCCCACGCCGGCAAGGAGCAGGGCGAACGGGACCAGCCACCAGGCAAAGCCGAGGGCCAGGCCGAGCGGGGCGAGGGCGCGGAGCACCGGGTTCGCCGGTGCGGACTGACGCGCACCGACGTAGAGGTTCTTCGACCACCCCTCCACCATCTCGCGCAGTGATCGGTACATCCGGGTGCTGATCAGCGTCTCGCCAAACATCAACCGCACGCGCTGCCCCGAGCGGAGGAACGCCTGCGCGAGCGCCAGGTCCTCGACCACCTCGCCCTGCACGGCGGCATGGCCACCCACCGCGTCGTAGGCCGTGCGGCGCACCATGATGAACTGCCCATTGGCCACGAGTTGGTCGGGGCGCGTGGCCGTGTTGACCCGATGGGGCGGGTAGCGGAGCCCCAGCACCACCCAGATCTGCGGCATCACGATCCGTTCCCAGAAGGTGACGCAGGTTTGCTGGGTGGTGAGCGTGAGCAAGGCGGCACCGTCAGCCTCCATCGCCCCGGTGGCGTGCGCCAGCAGGGGGGGGGAGTGCGTGGTGTCGGCGTCGGTGAAGAGCAGGTACTGCCCCGTCGCCTCGGCCGCGCCCTGGGCGCACGCCCAGGGTTTGCCGAACCATCCCGCCGGCAGCTCGGCCCCGCGCACCAGACGGAGCCGCGGGTCCGTGCGCGCCATCGCCGCCACCCGCTCGGCGGTGTCATCGGTGGATCGATCGTCCACGACGATCAGCTCGAAGGCGTCGTATGTCGAGGCGAGGATGGACTGCACCACCGTCTCGATGGTGCCCGCCTCGTTGCGGGCGGGGATGATCACGGAGACCGGGATCCCCGAGGCGGGGTCGGCCTTGGCCACATCGGGGTCGCGCCGGGCGAGCTTGGCGATCCCCAGGAAGGGGGCACCCCAGAGCAGTCCCGGGAGGGAAGCGAGCAAGCTCATCTGCGGCGCCTCAGCGGCGCACGGCGACGGTGTCCAGCTCGGCCTCGAGGGCCTCGAGTTGACGCTCGATGTCCTCCGTGGAGGCTTCCGTCAGTGACTGCGTCTGCCGGTCGGTCATCAGGAGCGAGGCCACCAAGGCGTCGGTGTAGCCGACGACCGCCTGGGCGATGCCGCGGTCGACGATGTTGTTGAGCCGGATGAACACCGCCACCGCACGGCGCGGGCGCATCGCGGCCACGAAGGCGCCAATGTACCGGATGAGGAGGAGCCGGAGCTGTTGGATCTCCTCGACCACCTCGCCCGCAGCGAGCCCGCGAGTGGCCGCCGTCCGCCCGTAATGCTCCATGAGGTGTCCCCAGACCGGCTTGGCTTCCCGGCGCAGGGGGCCTAGCATTTCGATGAGCCCGTTGGCGACCAGCCGGAGCTGGCGGGTAAGGAGCGGACGGGGAAAGCCGGTGCTGCTGGCGTGCTCCTCAAGCCAGTCGGCCCATTCCGTCACCATCGGCTCCCGGGTCTCGAGAATCGCCCGGGCTGCGGCAATTTGTGTCGAATGGGACGAGCGGACCATTGCATTCCCCTCCTGAAGTCCACCAATCGTAACCGGAGCCGCCATGTCGCCCAACCCGATCCTTCCTCCCCGGCTCCGTCCGGGGGCCCGTGTGGCGCTCGTCGCCCCGTCGGGTCCCCTGCTGGAGCGGGATGACCGCACCCGGGGGAGCGAACTTGCGGTCGCCCTGGGATACGAGCCGGTCCTGATGCCCAATGTGGGCAGTGCCTACGGTTACCTCGCCGGGCGGGACGACGAACGGCTCGCCGACCTCAACGCGGCCCTGGGCGACCCCAACATCGACGCCGTCTGGTGCCTCCGCGGCGGGAACGGGATGAACCGGATCATCCATCGCGTGGATTTTGCCGCTTTCGCCCGCCACCCGAAGCCGGTGATCGGCTACTCGGACATCACTGTCCTCCTGCTGGCGCTCTGGCAGCGCACCGGCATCGTGACGTTCCACGGGCCGATTGCCCGCACGCCGATGGGCAACTTCCAGCGCTATCACTTCGACCGGGTCCTCACCGACATCGCACCGGCGGGGGTGCTCGGGCGCCCGGCCCCGAAGCCGGACGTGCTGGTGCCCACCGACGGTCGGGTCATCACCATCACGCCCGGTCGGGCGCGCGGGCGCCTCGTGGGGGGCAACCTGACCCTGGTCCAGTCGCTGATCGGCACGCCCTATTTCCCCGATCTCACGGGAGCGATCCTCTTCCTCGAGGACGTAGGCGAGGACGTCTACCGGATCGATCGGATGCTGGCGCACTTGCGCCTCGCCGGGAAGCTCGCCGGACTCGCCGGCGTGCTGCTCGGGCGCTTCACCGACCTCACCCGGGCCACCGGAGACGGCGGGTTGGGGCTCGACGAGATCTTCCATACCTACTTCGGCACGCTCGGCGTTCCGGTCGCCGCCGGCTTTCCGTTTGGCCACATCGACGAGCAGTGGACGCTCCCGGTGGGGGTGATGGCGGAGCTTGATGCCGAGCGCCGCGAACTGGCGCTGCTGGAGGGGGCCGTGCGCTGATGGCCACGCCCACCCTGACCCAGCACACCATCCCCGGCGCGCTCGGCGAGATCCTGATCGACGTCCGGGCCGGCTCGCGTGCCCAGGCGCAGCCCGCGGTGCTGCTTGTCCATGGATTCAAGGGATTCAAGGACTACGCTTTTCTCCCGGTCTTCGCCGAGCGGCTGGCGCGCTCCGGGTTCGTGGCGGTCACGACCTCGGTGAGCGGGGCTGGCGTGGATGCGGAGGGGGAGTTCAGCCGGCTCGAGCGTTTCGCCGTGAATACCTACTCGAAGGAGCTCGACGATCTCGGGGCAGTGCTCCGGGCCCTCGGCGCGGGCGATCTCGGTGTCGCCGCCCCCACCAGTCTCGGCGTGGTCGGGCATTCACGTGGGGGGGGGATGGCGCTCTGCCTGGCACGCGAGACACCGGCCATCCGGGCCGTTGCCACTTGGGCCGCCATCGGCCGCGCGCGGCGCCACACCGACGCCGAGCTCGCGACGTGGCGCGCGCAGGGCACCATCCGGATCCTGCACCAGCGGCTGCGGATCCACCTGCCGCTCGCCTTCGACGTGGCGGAGGATTGTCTGGCGCATGAGCACGGCCGCCTCGACATCCCGATGGCGGTGGCGGAGCTGGCCCGGCCGTGGTTGCAGGTCCATGGGATGGCGGATGAGACGGTGCCCTTCGCCGAGGCGAAGGCGCTCCGCCAAGTGGCGGGCCCGGGGCACATCTCGCTCATGCTGGAGGGGGCCGACCATACCTTTGGAACTTCCCATCCGTGGGCGGGTCCCACGCCGCACATGGCCACGGTGTTCGACGAGACGGCGCGGTTTCTGGCGCGTCACCTGGAGTAGGCATGCCGCTCTTCGATTTTCGCTGCACCGCCTGCGGCCGCGTCTTCGAGCAGCTTGTGCGCACCGACGACGTGGTGAGCTGCCCGGACTGCCGAGCCACCACTGCCGATCGGCTCCTGGCTGCCCCGGCGCGCCCCGCGCGACGCGGGGCCGGGACGCCGGACCTGGGCAAATTCGGGCCGCCACCGGGTGGTGGGTGCTGCGGAGGCGGGTGCGCGCATTGAGCGCGTTCGACGACTTGCTCGACACCCTCGCCCGGCGGCATCCGCAGGCCCTGGACGACCCGACACGTCCCCAGGCCGCCGTGGCGATCCTCCTCGCGCCCGACCCGGCGCGCCTCCTGCTGATCCGCCGTGCCGAGCGTGTCGGTGACCCGTGGTCGGGCCAGCTCGCACTGCCGGGCGGACGGCGCGAAGGACAAGACGCCGATCTCCTTGCGACGGCGCTTCGCGAGACCGAGGAAGAGGTCGGACTGCGCATCGGGCGCGAGACCCTTCGGGCCACGCTCGATGACCTGGCCCCGGTCATTCCGGTGCTCCCGCCAATCCTCGTCCGACCATTCGTGCTCCGCGTCGGCTCCGGACTGGCGGCGGGGCTGAGCCGCGAGGTCGCCGCCGTGAGTTGGGTGACGCTCGATCGGCTCATCGCGCCCGAGGCCTATCGCCCCGCGACCCTCACGGTGCGCGGCGCGCCGCGTGAGGTGATCGGCTATCACCTCACGGAGGGCCTCCTCTGGGGGATGACCGAGCGGATCCTCGCGCCGCTGGTGGCCGAGTGGCGCCTGCTCGTCGGGCACCGGTGAGGCACTCCCGCCGGGTGATCGGTGCACATCCCTTCCCATGGAGTCTGCTGATGCGTCAGGTCGTGCCGGTCCTTCTCCTTGCCTTCGGCGCTGTGGCCTGTGCCGACACTCCCCCCCCCAGTGAGGGCGGCCTGGTCGTCACCCGCGATTCCACCGCCGACTCGCTGTTCGTCACGATCACCGGCGAGGTGCCGGCGGCGGACGTCCGGCAGGTCGTCGAGGAGCTGCGGATCGCGCCGGGGATGGACGACACCACGTTGTTCACGACGGCGTGGGGGTTCGAGGTGGACGCGAATGGGCGCACCTGGGTGTTCGACCAGGACACCAAGGCGATCTTCCAGTTCGACGCCACGGGGGAGTTGGTCAGGCGGATCGGCCGCAGCGGGGGCGGGCCGGGCGAGTTCCAGTCCAACAACGGGATCGCCGTGCTGCCCGACGGGGGGATCGCGCAGTGGGATGGGCAAAACGGCCGGCTGTCGTTCTTCGACAGCGCCGGGAGCTTCGTCGAGAGTTGGCCGATCGCGTCCGGATTCGGCACCTCGAATGGCGTGGTGACAGACCGCACCGGTCGCATCTACCTCCACCAGCCCGTGACCGAGCGCACCGAGACCGACATCCACGGTCGCGTCGGATTGGTGCGGCTGTCGCCCGGCGGTGCCTTTGGCGACTCGCTTGTCCCACCGGACCTCGGTGTGGAGGCGGTGGCCTACGTGGCGCGCATCGAGGGCCGCAGCTCGAGCGCCCGGTCGCGGTACGGTCCGCAGCGCCACTGGGCGTGGCACCCGGACAGCGGGTTTGTCCTGGGGCACGGGGGCACCGGCGACATCGTGGTGACCCGTGCGTCGGGGGTCCCCCTGGTGATTCGTCGTCGGGCCTCGGCCGTGCCGGTGGATGCTGATGAGCGGACGACCGAGGAGCAGCTCATCACGTGGTGGATGCGCCGGATGCAGCCGGACTGGAACTGGAGCGGGCCGGCCCTTCCCACGACCAAAGCCCCGCTCACGGCGTTGCAGGTGGCGCAGGATGGCCGGATCTGGGCCCAGGTGCCGGTCGAGTCCGAACTGATCCCCGCGGCCGAGCGCACGCCGCCCCGCGACTCGACCATGCCGGTCTACCGCCACCGAATGCCGAGTGTCCATGAAGTTTTTGGAGGGGATGGCACCCTTCTGGGCCGCGTCGCGTTGCCGTCGGGTGCGTGGTGGATGGAAGCCCGGGGCGACTTCATCTGGGCACTGGTCACCGACGAGAACGGGCTGCCGGCGGTGGTGCGCTATCGGGTGAAGCCGGGGTTCGGGGACAAACGATAGAGTCCGCCCGACACTTGACATGAGGATGTGCCACCTTAAGATTTAGTTGTGCCTAAATTGCTCGGCTGGTTCATATCCCTCACCATTGCGACGGCGCCCGTTGCCGCGCAGGACCGCGCTGCGCCACTGCCCCGGAACTGGCGGGTCATGGAGCTGTCGGGGGCCCTCACCTCCTTGGCTGCCGACTCGGGCAAGGTTGTGGTCGTCAACGCCTGGGCGACGTGGTGCCTCCCCTGCCGGGTGGAGCTGCCGACCCTCGCCGCCCTTGCTGATTCGGTCGCGGGCGATGGGGTGGTGGTTCGGGCGATCGCGCCGGAGGCGCGCGAGGTGGTGGCCCGCTGGGCCCGCACCCACCGCGTTGCGCTGCCGCTGTTCGTGGAGATCGAGCAGTTCCCCTCCGCCTGGCGGCTCGACGCCCTGCCTCGCACCTGGATCCTTGATCGCGACGGTCGCCTCCTGTTCACCCATCGTGGCGCCGCGCGTTGGGACCACCCGGCGGTGATTGCCTACCTGCGGGACGTCGCCCGGGGCAAAGTGGTGGCCGTGCCGCCACTCTCGCCGGTGGGTGCGTCCTGAGGGGCGCCGTGCTGAGCCTCCTCGCGGCGTGCGGTGCTGGCCCCCTCGCGGCGCAATACGAGGTGCGCGGGACCGTGCGCGCCGACGCCGCGCCGCTCGTCGACGCCCGGGTGGAAGCGGTCGGACCGACGCGCGTGATCACCACCACCGACAGCGCCGGACGCTGGAGCCTGCGGCTGGCGTCGGGGGCATGGCAGCTCCGGTTCGCCGCCATCGGGCACACGCCGGAGCGCCGCGCGGTGGAGATCCGCACCGACACGACCCTCCAGCCGGTGACCTTGCGCGGTCGACCGGCGGAGATGGACCAGTTGGTGGTCACCGGCACGATGGCCGAAGCCACCGTGGCCGACGTCCCCGTGAAGGTGGAGGTGATCCTCGCCCGCACACTGCAGCGCAACCTGACCAACAACCTGATGGAATCGGTGCGCACCCTGCCGGGGTTGCAGGAGCAGGTGGACTGCGGGGTCTGCTACACCAACTCGATCCGCATCAACGGGATGGAGGGGCCCTACACCGCCGTCCTGATCGATGGGGTCCCGCTGATGAGCGCGCTTGCGACCACCTACGGTCTGAACGGCATCAACCCAGCGATTCTCGACCGGGTGGAGATCGTCAAGGGCCCGGCCTCCACGCTGTACGGCTCGGAGGCGATGGGCGGGGTGATCAACGTGATCACGCGCGACCCGCGCTTCGCCCCCCGGTGGTCGCTCACCACCTATGCCACCTCGCACGGTGAGGTGAGCACCGACGTCGCCGCGGCACCGGCGATCGGCAGCACGCGGCTCCTGCTCAGTGGATCTCTGGCGCGGAATGATCGCTTCGTCGATGCCAACAACGATGCCTTCAGTGATCTGCCGTTGGTGACCCGCGGGGTGGTGTTTGCGAAGTGGTCGGTCGGGAGCGCCGCCCACCGGCTGGCCGACGTGAGCGCACGCGTGTATCACGAGGACCGCTTCGGAGGTGTCCGTGCCTGGCGCCGTGCCGATCGCGGCAGCGGTGTCGTCTATGGCGAGTCGATCATCACGGCGCGGCAGGAACTGATCGCCGGGGTGACCCCGGGGTGGCTCGACCGGAGCATCCAGCTCGAGGCGGCGTTCAACCGGCACCGCCAGGATTCATGGTACGGCACCTCGCGCTATGTCGCGGCACAGGACGTGGCGTTCCTGCAGGCACGGTGGGCGCCGCGCGGCAACGGCGTGCTGCGCCCGCTCGCCGGGGTGACGGCCCGCTACCAGCGCTACGACGACGACACGCCTGCCACCACCACGGCCGATCGCCGATTCGTGCCCGGCGTCTTCGCTGAGCTCGAGGCGGCGGCACACGCGCGCCTGACGCTGCTCGGGGGGGGGCGACTCGATCACCACGCCGACCATGGTCTGGTCCTCTCGCCCCGGCTCGCCCTCAAGTGGGACGTCACTGACGCATCCTCTCTGCGCCTCAATCTGGCTACCGGCTTCCGGGTGGTGAACCTCTTCACCGAGGACCACGCCGCCCTCAGCGGGTCGCGCCAGGTCGTGATCGCGGAGGCGCTGCGTCCGGAGCGGAGCGTCACCGCGACCGTTTCCTACCGGACCGCCACCGGGGTCGGGGCGGTGCCGATCGTGCTCGATGTGGACGCCTTCGCCACGCGCTTCGGCAATCGGATCCAGCCGGATTACGACAGTGCCCCGAACCTGATCATCTATCGCAACCTCGACGGCTCGGCGTGGACGCGGGGCCTCTCGCTGGGGTTGACTGTCGATCCGGCGACCGCGCCGGTGGCGGGGCGAATCAGCGCCACCGTCCAGCGCGTCACGCGCACCGATGGCGGGCGCACCACCGCGATCCCGTTCGCGGCAAGCTTCAAGGGCGACCTGACGCTCACGTGGGCGGTGCAGGGCGATGACCTCACCCTCGACTGGACCGGTCGGGTGGTCGGGCCGATGACGTTGCCGACGCATCCCGGGCGCGCCGCGCGCTCCCCCTGGTTCACCGAACAGAACGCGCAGGTCACGCGGCGGCTCGGGGGCGAGGCCTTCCTGATCGTGGGGGTCAAGAACCTCTTCGACATGCGCCAGCGCGACCCGCTGGTCGCACCCGACGACCCGTTCGGCCCGGACTTCGACACCAACTTCGTCTGGGGGCCCACCCAGGGGCGGCGGGCCGTAGTCGGCGTCCAGTGGAACGCGGGACGCTAGCAGCGAACCCCGGGCCCTCGCACGGGTACCTTCCGTCCGTGCCTCGCCTTCTGCTGCTCCTTGCGCTGTTCCTTCCCGTCGTCGCCGCGGCGCAGGCCCCCATGGACGTGGCGGTGGAACGGCGCCTCGCCGAGCTGCTCCGCCTCGAGGTGGGCGACAGCATCACGGTGGCGGCGGAGCTCGACGCACCAGCCCACCCCGCGCGTGTGGCCGCGATCTACGAACCGCGGGCCGACCCCGCAACGATCATGCGGCAGGACTACCGCGTCCGCTTCCACCTGCCCGACCTCGCCACGCTGCTGGGCACACCGGACCGGGTGGATCGCATCGGCCTGGCGCTGCGCCCGGGGGTTGATCCCGACAGCGCCGCTGCCCGGTTGCAGCGCACCGCCTTCGGCTATGACCTCCTTCCCACCGCTGCCGTGGCGGCCGAATCGTCCACGACCTTCGCCGTGGTGTCGCGCTTCCACCGGGCCATCGCGATCATCGCCATCCTCGCCTCGGCGATCTTTCTGCTCTGCCTGATGCTCCTCAAGGTGGAGGCCCGGAAGCTCGATGTCGCGATGCTGCGCTTCACGGGGATCTCCCGTGCCACGGTGGCCAAGGCCTTGGTGCTCGAGGCCACGGTGATCGCCGCGGTCGGCTCGGTGGTGGGCGTCGTCCTCGCCGCCGGGGCGAGCGCCGTCGTGAACTGGCACTACCGCCGCCTCTTCGACACCACGCTCCTCTTTTCCCTGCTCGCGCCCGACACCGTGCTCGCTGCAGTCGTCCTCTCGCTGGTGCTCGGCGTCGTGACCGGCGCCGTCGCAGCCTGGCGCCTTGTACGAGTGGCGCCGCTCGAACTCTGGGGGCGGCGCGGATGACGTGGAACTGGGCCTGGCGCGATCTCTGGCGGCATCGCGGGCGCACCCTCCTCGCCCTCCTCGGCGTGGGGGTCTCGGCCGCATTGCTGCTCGACATGATGCTGCTCAGTGGCGGCATCGAGCGGTCCTTCGAGCGCCTGCTGCTTGGTCGCGGATACCAGCTTCGCGTCTCGCCGGGCGGGACCCTGCCGTTCGACACCGAGGCGACGCTCGGCGGGGTGACCATGCTGGTGGCGGGACTGCGCGCCGACCCGGAGGTGGCGGCGGCCGGGGCGATCCTGGGGACTGCGGTGCAGGCGGTGGCCGAGAGCGGTGGGATGGTCGGTCTGGTGGGCTACGGCGTGCAGCCCGAGGCACAGGGGATCTACGTGCTCGACGCGGGACAGGACCTGCGTCCCGATGATGCTGCCGGCGTGGTCCTTGGCTTGCCGGCCGCGCAACGGCTTGGCGCCGCGGTTGGTGACACGGTGCGCCTCCTTGGCCGGCTCGATCCGCAGACCGCCGCGCCGGTGGCCGAAGCACGAGTGGTGGTGCGCGGGCTGGTGCGGTTCCTCTACGATGCGAAGGATCAACCTTCGCTGGCGATGTCGCTCGTCACGGCCCGCCGCCTCGCCGGGCCGGCCCTCGACGATCGGGCCAGTGTGCTGATGGTCCGGGTGGTCGAAGGCGTGGCCCCCGCAGCGGTCGCAGCGCGGCTCCAGGCCGCCTGGCCCGGCGTGGGCGTGAGCAGTGTGGACGAACTGGTGGCCCAGTTCCGGCTCCGGCTCACCTACTTTCGCCAGCTCTCGCTGATCCTCGGGGTGATCGCGCTCGTGGTGACCGTACTGCTGGTGGGCACGCTGCTCACCATCACGGTGCACGAACGGCTCCCGGAGATCGCCACCCTGCGCGCCATCGGCGTGGGGCGCGGCACGATCCTCGGGCAGGTGCTGGCCCAGGGTGCACTCCTGGTGATTGGGGGGGGGATCATCGGCATCGCCCTCGGCCTCGGGACCGCCCGCTGGCTCGACACGATCCTCACCGCCTTTCCGGGGCTCCCCGCCTCGGTCTCGTTCTTCGTGGCTGCTCCGCGGCCGCTCGCCCTCGCGGGCGCCACGCTGCTCCTCACCGGATTGCTCGCCGGACTCTGGCCCGCATGGCAGGCGGCACGCGCCCCGATTGCCCACACCCTGCGCCAGGAGGCGACATGACGCCGGTGCTCGCCGCGCGCGACGTGACCAAGGAGTTCCCGCTGCACGAGCGTCGCGTCGCCGCGCTGCGCGGCGTCACCCTCACCGTCGATGCGGGGGACTACCTCGCCATCGTCGGCCCGTCAGGGTGCGGCAAGTCCACGCTGCTTACGTTGCTCGGCGGGCTCGACCACCCGACTGGCGGATGCGTCGAACTGCTCGGCACCGACCTCACCACCCTCGATGACCGCGCGCTCACCCGGCTCCGGCTCGAGCGGATCGGCTTCGTGTTCCAGCGCTTTCACCTGCTGCCGGTACTCACCGCGCGCGAGAACGTCGAGCTGCCGATGGCCGAGGCGGGCGTCCCGCGCGACGCCCGACGGGCACGGGCGGAGGAACTGCTCGCCTACGTCGGTTTGGCGGAACGGACCGGACATCGCGCGACCCAGCTCTCCGGCGGTGAAATGCAGCGCGTCGCGATTGCCCGGGCGCTCGCCAACCGTCCGGCCATCGTGCTGGCCGATGAGCCGACGGGTGAGCTCGACGCGGCCACGGGCGCGGGGATCCTGTCCCTCTTCCGGCGGTTGCATGCCGACGGCACCACGCTCGTGGTGGTGACCCACGACGACCGGCTCGCTGCCGAGGCGCGCCGTGTGGTGCGGATGCAGGACGGGCGGATCCTTCCCGGATGATCGCGCTGCTGGCGTTCCGGCACCTGCTGGTGCGCCCAGGGCGTGCTGCTGTGCTCCTCGGTGGCTACGGGCTCGGGGTGGCGGTCATGATCGTCCTCCTGTCGGTGGGGGAGGCGATGCTCGAGCAGTCGCGCGACGTGGCGCTGGTCGGGGGGGGGGATCTGGTGGCCATCCCGCAGGGGCTCGACCTGGAGGCGCTGCGGACCGGTGCGGTGACCGGGCTCTTCCACGGCATCGACCGGGCCCGGTTCGTGACCCGCCAGATGGTGGCCGGGCCGCGCCATGCCGACCTCGTGGTCGTCGCCTCACCGGTGCTCGAAGAGAAGCGCGTGGTGCTGCGCACCGCCGACACCACCCTGTTGGTCCGGGCTGGGGGGGAAGTGCCGTCGGCCGCGGCCGCGCTGCAGGCAGGGCTTGCCGTGGTAGCCGGCACCTGGGAGGACAGTCCCGCCGACCGGGCCTTCACCGCTCCCACGCCCCAGGTGCTCTACGACGAGCTCGATCGCTTCCACCTCCCGCGCGGTCGCGATACGACCTGGGGGGAGTGGCACTATGTCAACGTGGTGGTGAGTGACCAAGAGTGGTGGTACGTCACCCTCCTCGTGGGTGGCGACCTGCTGGGCGAGCGGTGGGGGGGGCAGGTGCTGGTCACGCACCGCCGGCCCGACGGCCGGCATGTGCGGCACGTCACGGCCGTGCCGCGCACCGACGTCACCTTCGACACAACCCGGGCCGACCTCACCCTTGGCGCCTCCTCCCTGCTGCAGCGCGACGGCCGCTATCGTCTTGTGGTGCGCGCGGATGGCGTCCGCCTGGACCTCGACCTCGATCCGGCGCCCCGCCGCTACTTCCCGCCGGTGGAGCTCGCCGATGACGCCTTCCGCTCCGGGTACGTGGTCCCGGCCCTCGTGGCGCGCGCCACCGGGACGCTCTGCACCGGCGGCTCCTGTACCCGCGTGACCGACGCCGCCGCGTATCACGACCACAACTGGGGCACTTGGGCCGACGTCACGTGGGAATGGGGGATGGGTCACGGTCGCGGCCTCGCCCTCCTCTATGGCGGCGTGCGTGGTCCCACGGCGGGCGGCAATGTGAGCGAGGCGCCGTTCTTCTTCACCCTCGTCGACAGCCTCGGCGTGCGGCAGGTGTATCGCTTCCGCGCGGTCATGCGGCACGGCGGCCGACCGGTGCCGGGTGAACCCGGGATCCTCGCGCCTGATTCCCTCGCCATCCTCGCCACCCGTGGCGACGATACCGTCCGGGTGGGCATCGCCATCAGGGACGTGGCCGCCTCCCGGTCCGGGGCGGCCGGGATGACCAGGGTCTTCCTGCAGATGCGGGGGCAGTGGCGCCTTGCCGGGACTGCGGCCGGCGTGCCGGTGGCCGACACGGGGTCCGGCTTCTTCGAGACGTGGCTCGATCGGGCACTGAAGGAGTAGATTGCTCGCGCGGGGCTTTCACACCTCCGTGCTCCTCACCCTCACCCGATGGCGGCCATGTCCAATACGCTGGAGCGCCTACGCGCCGCGTTGCGCGACCGCTACGATGTCCAGCGTCAGGTGGGCGAAGGCGGGATGGCCACCGTCTACCTGGCCGAGGACCGCAAGCATCGGCGTCAGGTCGCCATCAAGCTGCTCCGTCCCGATGTCAGCGCCTCGATCGGCGCGGAGCGCTTCCTGCGCGAGATCGAAACCGCCGCCCGATTGCAGCACCCACACATTCTGCCGCTCTACGATTCCGGGTCGGCCGACGGGTTCCTCTACTACGTCATGCCGTTCGTCGAGGGAGAATCACTCCGCGACCTGCTCCGGCGCGAGGGCCGCCTGCCGCTGCCGCGTGCTGCCGAACTGGTGCGCGAGGTGGCCAGCGGATTGGCCCATGCCCATGGTCAGGGCATCGTTCACCGCGACATCAAGCCAGAGAATATCATGTTGTCGGGTGGCCACGCGGTGGTGGCCGACTTCGGTATTGCCCGGGCCATCGATGCCTCGCGCGAGGGGGACCCAAATCTCACCGGCGCCGGCCTCGCCATCGGCACCCCGGCCTACATGAGCCCCGAGCAGGCCACCGCCGACACGGTGGACGCCCGCTCCGACCAGTACGCGCTGGCCTGTGTCTTCTACGAGATGGTGTCGGGGAAGCCGCCGTTCAGCGGCGGCAGCATGCAGGCGATGCTCACTGCCATGCTCACCGGTCCACGGCCGCGGCTCTCGGCAGTGGTCCAGGAGACTCCGCCCGAGGTCGACGCCGCTACGCAGCGCGCGCTCGCCTCGGATCCCGCGCAGCGCTTTGCGGACATCACCGCCTTCGCCACTGCCGTCGCCCAGGAGAGTTCTGGTGCCGCCGCCGCCACGCGCGAGAGCCGCCGATGGAAGCGCCTGGCGCTCGCCCTGCCGCTCGGCGTGGCACTCGCCGCCGTCGCCTGGATGGCGCTCACCGGCCCGCCCACTTCGGTGGTCTCGGGCGCCGAGTCGATGGCGATCGTCCCCTTCTCTGTGAGTGGTTCGGGCCTCGAGGGTGTGGGCGAGGGGATGGTGGACCTGCTGGTCGGCTCGCTCGATGGGGTGGGCGACATCCGGACCGTGGAGCCGCGCACCGTGGTGCGCGAGTGGCGCCGGCGCGTCTCCGACGGCGACGGCGACCTCGAGGATGCGCTGGCGGTCGCCCGCACCACCAAGGCCGCCTCCGTCCTCACGGGCAGCATTGTGGCCACCGGTGGCACCGCGCGGCTGAGCGCCCAGCTCTACGATCTGCAGGGGAAGGAACTGTCCCGCGCCTCGGTGGACGGCCCGACCGATTCGGTGCTGACCCTCTCGAACTCGCTTGCGCTCGCCCTGTTGCGCGAGATCTGGCGTTCACGCGAGCCGCTCCCCTCCGCGAACGCTTCCGGGATCCGCTCTGCCTCCATGCCGGCGATCCGCGCCTACCTCCGTGGCGAGCGCTACAACCGCCGCGCCGAGTGGGACAGCGCGCAGGTGGCGTTCGAGGAGGCGGTTGCCGCTGACTCGACCTTTGCGCTGGCGTGGTATCGCCTCGCCAGCACGCTCGGCTGGAAGGGACTCTACCAGAACGAGCTCGCGCTCAACGCCTCCGCCAATGCCGTGCGGTATGCCGACTCGCTGCCGCCCCGCGTAGCCGCGCTGCTCGTGGCCTACGACCTGTTCGTCCGCGGTGAGCCGGCGGCCATCGATTCCGCGCGCGCCTACATCGCCCGGAATCCTGGCGACGCCGACGGCTGGTACATGCTCGGCGAAGCGCAATTCCACATCTCGGTCGGCACCCCGCGTGCGCCCGACGCGCTGCGCGAACCGTTCGACCGCGTGCTCGCCATCGACTCGGCCCTCACCCCCGCCGCGATCCATCCGATGGAGATCGCCACCGCCAGTCGGGACACGACGCTGTTGCGCCGCTACGAGCAGGTGTTCCGCCTTGCCGGGTCCACCGGTGAACTCGCGCGCATCGAGAACGCGCGCCGCGCCCTGCGCGGGGATGACTCCGCCTACGCGCAATTGTTCACCACCACCGGTGGTGGTGGACTCGCGCTGGCGGTCATGCACGGCAAGCTCACCGACCCGGCGGTCGATGCAGCGGCGGTGCTCCGCTCCGCGCGCGCCGTCTCGCGTGCCGGCCTGGAGCCCGGCATGAGCCCACAGGTGGCGGTGCTCGGGGCGATCATCGCGCAGGCGCTCGGTCGGCGCGACACTGCCCTCGCGATCTTTGCCGCATCGGGGGTCCCTGCAGACCGTGACATGGGCAACTTCGTGCGGCTGAGTCCGGTCTTCGGCGGCTATGCCGACTCCGCGCTGGTCGCGCGCTCCGATGGCGCGGTCCGCAACATTCCCGATGCCAATCCGTTCCTCCTCGTCTGGCAGGGGCTCCTTGCGCTCGAAGCGGGTGACCCGCGGCGCGCCCAGACGGTCGCGCGCCGAGCCACCGCGTCCCCCGAGGACCTGCCACGTCCGATTCACGGCGCGCTGGTCGGCATCGACGGGTTGGCGACCGTGGCGCTTGGCGACACGACCGCTGGGCTCGCCATCCTGGAACGGTCGATGGCGTTGATTGGGGGCACCCACATGGGGGGCTTCACCCCCCCCGTGGAACTGCGCTATGCCCTCCTCCTGGCCTCGCGGCCGGTGTCGCGCGAAGCGGGGATCCGGCGTATGCGCGATGGCTTCCGGTACAGCCCGGAGCTGACGCCCATCCTGCGCTACTACCTCGGACGTGCGTACGAGGAGGCAGGGCAGCCTGATTCCTCCCGAGCCGCCTACGGCGGCTTCCTGCGCCTGTGGGCCGGTGCGGACAGCGTCTACGCGCCGTACCTCACTCAGGCGCGTACCGCCCTTCAGCGGCTCAGCACAGAACCTGCGCGCTGATCAACCCCCGGCGATCTGGGCGGCGTGCCGATCGCCGTGGGTCGCCAACATCAGCAGCCACTGCCCAATGTCGAGTGCGCCGAAGAACGGATGCGCGACGTGCTGCGCATCCCACGGTGCCGGCAGGGTGCGCGCCAGCTCGATTGATTGCGCCCGTACCGTGCGCAGTGCCGCGAGCGCATCACTGGTGGCGGCGAACCGTGCTGCCGGGGCGACGGCCGCCGGCGCTGTCACGCGCTGGGGCAGGGTCGCCAGCCCCGCGACCAGCGCATCCTTCTCGCGCGTGCGCCGAGGCGACGGCGGCGCCTCGAGCGCCGTGCGGAGCAGGCGATGCACGCCACCCTCCGTGAGCACCAGGTGCTCGAGGACCTGGCACGCCGACCAGCGGCCGTCGGCGCGAGGGACCTCGCCTTCCGGGGGCAGCTCGGCAACCAGCCGTTCGAGGGTGGCCAGATTCGCCTCGAGGGCGGCGATGACGACGTCACGGTCCAACGGGTTCACGGGCAGCTCCGCGGGGCTGGGAATCTCCAAATCTAGGCTCTCATCCCGCCCTGCGGCGAGGTACCTTTCCCCCATGACCACTGACCCGGCCGACCTGCCCACGCGGGCTCGCGAACTCACCGACACCTTCGCCAAGGGGTGGAGTCGCGGTCGGGTTGATATCCTCTGCTCGGTCTTCGCCGAGGACGCCGCCTTCCAGGAGACACCGTTTACTGAGCAGCTCCGCGGTGAGGCCATCCGCGCCTGGGCGTCCGACATCCCCTACCAGCAGTCCGAGGTGACCTTCACCACCGGTGAGGTGTTCATGGCGGGGCCGTGGTTCTCGACCGAGTTCAAGCTCACCTTCCGGCGCCGGAAGAGTGGCGAGTGGGTCGAGGCCCGGGGGGCGATGTTCGCCGAGACCAACGGCGAACGAATCACCGAACTGCGCATGTACTGGCACCGCTGGAACGGCGGTCGGGAGACCTCCAAGGCCTGATGTGGTCCCTGACGGGGCGGTAGCGTCCCCTCAGGTGGACACTTCAATCTTCGGCGCCGTGCCAAGTTGTTCCATGGCAATGATTTGGGTGTGGCACGGAACTGGATACCCCTAGGGACGTTCGCAGGTATCGATCGTCCGTTCCGGAGGTGTGGGATGCTTTCCCTCGTGCTCGCGCTTGCCGTCGCCACGCCGGCGACCAATCTGCTTCCAGTGTCCGCGCCCGCGTCGGTGACCGACGGGGCGCTCGTGCGTTTGTACCTCAACGGTGATGCTGACTACCGGCCCGGCGATCGGGTCAAGGTGGAGGTCGAGGCGGCCGAGGACGGCTACCTGCTGGTGTTCCGGGTGGACGGCGAGGGGCGGATTCGCGTGCTCTTCCCGCTCGACCCGGATCTCGACCCCTTCGTCCGTGGGGGCCGCCGCTACGAACTGCGGGGCCGGGGTGAGCGCGAGACCTTCCTCGCCGATGATCGCGGCGGCACCGGTCTGGTGTACGCCGCCCTGTCGCGCGAGCCGCTCGACCTCGGGCGCTACGGCGTGGGGATGCACTGGGACTACAGCCGCTTGCAGCTCGAGGGCGAGGATGCCGAGGCGGAGCTGACCTGGTTCGTCCGCCAGATGTCGTCCAACGGCCGCTTCGAGTACGACGTGATGGGCTATCGCGTGTTCGGGCCGGGCTTCGAGCAGGCCCCGGTGATCATTGCTGGGGGGGGGAACCGGTACTACGACCCTGCCTGGGACTGCCTGTCCTGCGGCTGGGGCGCCCCGCGCACCGGCGTGAACATCAACATCGGCTCGCGCTGGGGCTGGAACGATCCGTGGTATGACCCGTGGTACGATCCGTGGTCGCCGAGCCCGTGGCGCTATGGCGGCGGGTGGGGTGGTGGCTGGGGCGGGGGCTGGGGCGGGGGCGGCTGGGATCCGTACTGGGGTGCACCTTGGCGGCCGATCACGGTGATCAACACCCGTCCGCGTCCGGTGGTGCCCAACACCATTTACGGCGTGCGCTCGCGGCCTCGCATTGGCGTGCCGATCGGATCCACCGGTGACTACTACGCCCCCGACCCGACCGGGGCAGTGCGCCCGACGCCACGGGCCGGCTTTGGTGGGGCGAGCGGAGACGACCGCGGTGCCAGCACGGGTGGTACCACCACCCGCCCGCGGACCCCGCAGGCTGATCCGGGCCGGTCGCGCCAGCCTCAGTCGCGGGAGACGCCGCCGCCCTCGGCTCGGCCGACCGAGCGGAGTGCGCCCCCGCCAAGCAGTCGGCCGTCGTCGCCACCTCCCTCGACGGAGCGGGAGGGGCGGTCCCGCCGGCCGGCGGGATCGGCCAACCTGACGCCATCGCCGACGGTACCGGTGCTCGGTGGGGTGGAAGGATCTCGCCCGGTGATTCGGTCCGCAGACGACCGCGGGGCCGGCGCGCGCCCGGTCGTGCTGCCGTCGGTGGAGCGTCGGGCGGATGACCGCCCAGTCTACCGTCCGCCAACGCCGTCCACGGCGCGTCGCGAGACTCCCGCGCGCCCAGCAGAACGGCCCGTCTCTTCCTCGCCGCGCCAGACGACTCGGCCCAGCGCCCCACAGCAACGGGCCGAGCGTCCGGCACCCGCCCCAGCTCCCAGGGTCGAGCGCCCGGCGCCCCAGCCGTCTACGCGGTCGGCACCGCGGCCGTCAACCCGGTCGGCACCGCCACCGTCCTCCAGCGGCCCGACCAGTCGGGCCCGCCGCCCCAACACCTGACCCCCGCGCCGCCCCCGATCAGGGGGCGGCGTGCTTTCGGGCGTAGTCGATCCCCCACTCCATCAACTCGGCGCTGCGGAGCCCGATGCGCATCGCCGCGTCCACGGCGTCCTGTTCCCCCATCCCCTGGTCAAGAATGAAGTAGGGGATCAACGCCCCGCCCACCCGGTTTGCACTGGCACAGTGGAGCAGGGTCGGGGTGTCGGCATGCTCCCGGACCGTGGCGAGGATCCGCTCCAGCGTCGCCTCGGAGAGCGCCGCGGGGTTGACGGGGATGTTGACGTACGTCAGTCCCAACGCGGCGGCCTCGGCGGCCTCGTCGAACGGCCGGGGTTCCATCGGATCCCGGAGGTCAATCACGACCTTCACGCCCGCCTCGCTCGCGGCACGCATCTGGTCGGCAGAGGGCTGGCCGGCGGTGACCATCCAGGGAAGCGGTTGGCCAGCGTTGGGGGCGGACTGCATGGCGGCAAGCAGGGACACGATCACCTCGGTGATGGGGAACACGGCAATATACGGCGGTGGGCGGGTAGATTATGGGGATGACGGCACTTACCGTGGGTCTCTGCCAGTTTCGCCCGTCGAAGGGGCGACCGGAGGACAACTTCGACCGCATCGAGGCGGCGTTCCGGGCAGCGGCGACCGCGCCGGTCCCGCCCGACGTCCTCGTCTTCCCCGAGGCGATCCTCACTGGCTACTTCCTGGAGGGCGGTGTCCTCGAGCATGCGCGCAGCGCCGAGGCGCTGTTCCTCGAGTTGTCGGAGCGGCACCAGCGCGCGGCCGCGCCGCCGCTGGAGGTGTGTCTCGGCTTCTACGAACTGCACGATGATCACCTCTACAACGCTGCCGCATGGGTGGCGTTGGGTGGCAGCGACGCCGGGGTGCGTCACGTGCACCGCAAGCTGTTTCTCCCCACCTACGGGGTGTTCGACGAGGCCCGCTTCGTCGAAGCGGGGCGGGAAGTGCGCGCCTTCGATACCCGCTTTGGCCGGGCGGCAATGCTGGTGTGCGAGGATGCCTGGCACGGGCTCACGCCTGCGATCGCGGCCCTGGATGGCGCCCAGTTCATCGCCGTGGTGGCGGCAGGGGTGGCGCGCGGCCTCACGCCCGACGCCGCGCACCCCGGGCAGCCCAACTCGGTGGCCCGGTGGGAGCGGCTCGCGCGGGACGTCGCGGGGGAGCACGGCGTCTTCCTCGCCATGAGCCAGCTGGTGGGGTTCGAGGGCGGCAAGGCGTTCCTGGGCGGATCGATCCTGGCGGGGCCGGATGGCGAGGTGGTGGTGCGCGCCCCGCTCTTCGACGACGCGACGGTGCAGGCCACGGTGGACCTCGACCAGATCGCGCGGGTGCGCGCCGCCTCACCGCTGCTGTCGGACCTGGCCGAAAAGCTGCCGCACCTCGTGCGCCAGCTCGAGCGGGTGCAGCAGCCGCGCGCCGCGGCGCCCGACGGCCCCATGCGACGCCCCCCCCCCAGTACCGCCGCCGCGGTGGCGGCCCCGGCGCCGACCGATCGGTTGGTCATCGACCCGGCGCTCGCCCGTCGCTGGCTGGTGGAGTTCCTGCGTGACGAACTCACCCGTCGGCGCGGTTTCACCAAGGCGATCCTCGGTCTCTCGGGTGGTGTCGACTCGGCGGTGGTGGCGTATCTCGCGGCGGAGGCGCTCGGGCCGGAGTCGGTGATCGCGGTGCGCATGCCCTATCGCACGTCGAGCGAGGCCTCGCTGGCCCACGCCCGGCTCGTCACCGACGCCCTCGGCATCGAGGAGCGGACGGTGGATATCTCGGGTGCGGTGGACGGCTATGCCGCTGCGTGCGGCGAGCCGCCGTCGCCGGCGCGCCTCGGCAACGTGATGGCGCGCATGCGCATGATCACGCTGTTTGATCTCTCCGCCGCGCTGGGTGCGCTGCCGCTCGGCACCGGAAACAAGAGCGAGCGACTGCTCGGCTACTTCACCTGGCACGCCGATGACACTCCGCCGATCAACCCGATCGGTGACCTCTTCAAGACCCAGGTGTGGGCACTGGCCCGCCACCTCGGGGTGCCGGAGGAGATCGTCACCAAGCCGGCCAGTGCCGACCTGATCGCAGGACAGACCGACGAATCGGATTTCGGCGTGTCCTACGCCGTGGCCGACACGATCCTCGACCTCGTGCTCCAGGGGCATGGTGAGTCAACGATCTGCGCCGCGGGGTTCAGTCCGGCGCAGGTGGCGCTGGTGCGCGGTCGGCTCGATGGCACGCACTGGAAGCGTCGCCCGGCGAGCGTCGCGATGGTCAGCGGGACCGCGGTGGGAGAGTATTATCTGCGCCCGGTGGATTACTGAATGCGAATGGCGACCTGCGAGCGGCGAACCCCGAGCGAGAAGCTCCCTGTCGCGGGGCAACTGGTCGGGGCCGGGCCTTTTGGCGCGGTTCGCTGTTCGCACCGTGAGGTATCGCCGTGAGCCCTGATACCCGGCCGATGTCCCACTCGCGTGGTGAAATCTCCACGCTTGTCATGCCGCACATGGCCAACATCCTTGGCGACCTCTTCGGCGGCAACCTGATGTCGATGGTTGACCAGGCGGCGGCGATCGCCGCGATCCGGCATGCGGGGGGGCCGGCCGTGACCGCGTCGATCCACCGGGTGGACTTTCGCGAGCGGATCCCGATGGGGGCACTGGTGACCTGTCTCGCGACGGTGGATTACGTGGGGACATCCTCGATGGACATCACGGTGGAGGTATGGGCCGAGAAGCCGAGCACCGGCGAGCGGCGCAACACGCACACGGCTCACGTCGTGTTCGTGGGGATCGATGACTACGGCCGGCCGAAGAAGGTGCCACGGTTGCTGCCGGAGACGGACGAGGAGCACGCACGGTTCGCGGCGGCCAAGGCCTACCGCGAGGAACAGCCGCGGTGACCGCACCGCGCGTGGCGGTGGTGCTGAGCGGGGGGGGGGCCAAGGCGGCCGCCCACCTGGGTGCCGCGCGCGCGCTGGCCGACGCGGGCATCGTCCCGGTCCACTGGATCGGCACTTCGATGGGCGCGGTGATGGCGGCCGCACTCGCCAGCGGGGCCACCTCGGCCGGGCTGCTCGAGCGCTTCAGCAAGGTGCAGCGCCGGGACATCCTGCGGCGAGCGCCCTTCGCGCTGCTCAAGGGCGTGTGGGCCAACGCGCAGCTCGACCCGGCGCCCTTCCGGGCCACCATCGCCTCGCTCCTCACGGTGAGCCGCTTTGACGAGCTCCAGACGCCGTGCACCATCACCGCCGTCGAACGCGAGACCGGGCGTGAGGTGCGCTTCGGCACCGGAGGCGAGGATGCCCCGCTGCTCGATGCCCTGATGGCGGCCTGTGCGCTGCCGCCGTACTATCCTGCGGCGACGGCGAACGGACGCGAGTTCTACGATGGTGGCCTGCGCGGGCCCGTGCCGTTGCGGGTGGCCGAGGGGATCCTCTGCGATTTCGTGGCGGTGATCGATGTCGGACCCGGCTTCGACGAAACCGGCACCCCCGTCCAGATGCCCCCCCCACTGCTCGCCGCCGCGGACACCGCCATCGGCTGGCTGATGGCCGGCACGACGCTGCTGCTCCGTGAACGCTGGGACCGCATCCCGGGCCTGCCACCCCTGCTCTGGATCCGTCCGACCAGCGACCGCGGTGCGACCTTCGCCCTCGACCGGATTCGGGAGTATGAGCGCGCCGGCCACCATGCGATGCAGGCGGCGCTGCAACACCTGTGACGGCGATCAGCGATCAGCGAACACGGTGCCCCGTTCCCCGTTCCCCGTTCACCCCTCACCCTCACCCCAGCAGGCCCCATGACCGGACTCTGGCGCACTCTGCACTACCTCTCCTTCGTCGCCTGGATCGGCGGCGCCCTGGCGGCGATGCTCGCCGGCCTCACCATGCGTCGCCTCGATCGCGGGCTGTGGGGTGGCGTGGCGGAGGTGCAGGGCGCCATCTATCGTGCGCTGGTCGGGCCGGGGGCGATGATCAACATCGCCTCGGGGTTGCTGCTCACCTTCAAGCTCTATGGGCAGATGTCGGGGCAGGTGGGGGCGTGGATGGGGACGATGCAGGCCGCCGGGGTGCTCGCCGCGCTGGTGACGCTGCTCGGCTCGATGCCGGCGGCGGGTCGCCTCTCGCGCCTCGAACCGATGGGTGAAACGGCCGCGGCGTTCGATGCCGCGCGGCAGCGGCTGGCGATCACCGGCTCCATCGCGGGCGCCCTCGCCCTCCTCGCGCTCGTTGCCGGCGCCCTGTACCGGGTCTCGTGACGCTCTCCCGTCGTGACCTCCTCGCGCTGGCTGGCACCACCCCGGCGCTGGCCTGGTTGCCGCGCGTGGGGTCAGGGGGGGGGCGCTCCGGTGCGCCCCTGCCCAGCGGCCCGGCGCCCGATGATGAGGCGGCATGGGAGCAGGTGTCCCGCGCCTTCCTCGTGGACGGCCTCCACTGCAACACCGGCACCTATGGCGCCTGTCCGATCCCGGTGCTCGAGGCGACCGTGGGTCATCTGCGAGCCTTCGAGCGGATCACCACGCAGGCGCACGTGGATGGGGCGGCGTTGCACGCCGAGCTCGAGGCGTTCCTCGGCGCCTGGCCCGGGAGCGTGGCCGTGGTGCGCAACACCACCGAGGCCATGAACATCGTCGCCAACGGGATCGACCTCGCCCCCGGCGACGAAATCGTCACCACCACCCACGAGCACATCGGCGGCCGGTGTTGCTGGGAGCTCGCGGCACGGCGGCGCGGGGCGGTGCTCCGGACGTTCGATCCGCCGCTCGATCCCGACAGTGAGGCGCGCCAGGCCGCGGCGTGGATGGAGCAGGTCACGCCGCGGACCAAGGTCTTCTCGATTTCGCACGTGCACTTCACCACCGGGCTGGTGGAGCCGGTGGAGGCGCTGGTCCGCATGGCGCGTGAGCGGGGGATCATCTCGGTGATCGACGGCGCGCATCCCCCGGGACTGTTCGCCCTCGACCTGCAGCGGATCGACGCCGACTACTACGCCAGCTCGCCGCACAAGTGGCTGCTCGCGCCCAAGGGGACGGGGCTCCTCGTCACGCGCCCCGACCGCGTGGCCACCACCTGGCCGCTGGTCGCGTCGGGGGAATGGGACGTGGACGACGCGCGCAAGTTCGAGCACGTCGGTACCGCGAATGAATCGCGCCTGGCTGGGTTGCGGGCGGCAGTGGCGTTCCATCAGGCGATCGGCCGCGAGGCGATCGAGGCACGACTCCGCCTCCTCGCCGCACGGTTCGATGCCGCACTCCGGACAATCCCGCGCGTGCGGGTGCACTCGCCACGTCGCGAGGCGTTCCGGGGGGGGATGGTCGCCTGCACGGTGGAGGGGGTGCCAGCGGCGACGCTGCAGGCGGAGCTGGGGCGCGAGCGCATCCGCACCCGGCTGATCGCCGAGCACGGGCTGAACTACCTGCGGCTCAGCGCGGGGCTCTACCTCGTGCCGCGGGACGTGGATCGCGTGGTGGCGCGGGTGGCGGACTTGGCACGCGGCTGAGGCGGGGTGGCGGTGGCACAGACCGGGCGCACCGGGCAGCGGTCGCAGTGCATCACGCGGGCCGTGCAGACCAGGGCGCCGAGCTCCATGAGGGCCTGATTGGTGGTCCAGGCATCGAGGCCGCGTCGGCGCACGAGGGCTTGGGCGGTGGCCGCCAGATGGCGATCCGCGGCGGCGCCGTGCCGGAGTCCGGGGTGGAACACCCGCCGGAGCACCCGGGAGACATTGGTGTCCACCGCAGGCTCCGGGAGCTCGTAGGCGAACGAGGCGACCGCCCCGGCCGTGTACGGCCCGACCCCCGGCAGCGCCCGGAGGGCGAGGGCGGTCCGTGGCAATTGGCCCTGATGGTTCGTCACCACCTCGCGCGCCAGCCGCTGGAGGTTCGCGGCGCGGCGATAGTAGCCCAGTCCGGCCCAGGCCTCACGGACGCGGGAGGGTCGGGCGGCGGCCAAGGCGTCGAGGGAGGGGAAGCGCCGAAGGAAGCGATGCCAGTATCCTTCCACCCGGGCCACTTGGGTCTGCTGGAGCATCACCTCGGACACGAGGATCTGGTACGGGTCGCGCGTACGGCGCCACGGCAGGTCACGGCCCTCCCGGCGGAACCAGGCCAGGAGCCGGCGTTTGAAACGGCGACGAAGCGCCGGATCCGGGGTGAGGGAAGCGTTCACGGCAGTGCAACATAGGAGTAGCATGCACCACGAGCGAGCGGGGAACCGGCGATGAGCAGCCTCGCCACCCAGATTCAGCACCGGACCGGGCGGGCCGTGCTCGACGCCCTCGCGCACGTCGGGCGCTTTGCCGCGCTCGTGGGCGAGATGGGGCGGGGTCTCACGGACTGGCGCATCTGGCTGCCCCGCACGGTGCAGGAGTCCTACAACATCGGGGTCGGCTCCCTCTTCATCGTGTTGCTCATTGCCTCGTTCGCCGGCGCGGTCACGGCACTGCAGGCCGGCTACCAGTTCACCGGTAATATTCCGATCTACGTGGTCGGCTCGCTGGTCACGGAATCGATCGTCCTCGAGCTCGGCCCCGTGCTCGTGGGCCTGATCCTCGCCGGTCGGATCGGCGCGCGCTACGCCGCCGAACTGGGTACCATGCGCGTCACTGAGCAGATCGACGCGCTGGAGTCGCTCGGCCGCGCCCCGGCGAGTCACCTGCTGATTCCGCGCGTGCTGGCCTGTCTGCTGATGATCCCGGTGCTCGTGATCTTCGCCAACGTGATCGGCGTGGCGGCCGGGTGGTTCGCCGCCAAGCAGGCCCTGCCGATTTCCGACCAGGACTTCGTCTACGGTGCGCGGGTCTTCTGGCGGCCGTTTGATGCGTGGTACTCCATCATCAAGGGTTTCTTCTTCGCGGGGGCGATCGGCTTGATCTCCTGCTACATGGGATTCACCACGCAGCAGGGAGCAGCCGGGGTCGGCCGTTCCACCACCGGGGCCGTCGTGAGCAGCTCGGTGATCATCCTGCTGCTCGACACGCTCCTCGCCAAGCTGTTGCTGCACTGATGATCGAGATCAAGGGCCTGACCAAGCGCTTCGGCGCCGCGGTGATTCTCGATGGCGTGGACCTCACCGTCCATGACGGCGATACCCTCGCCCTGCTGGGGCCCTCGGGCACCGGCAAGAGCGTGTTGCTCAAGCACATCATCGGCCTGTTGCGTCCGGACGCCGGCGAGGTGATCGTCGATGAACAGCACGTGGAGGAGCTTTCGCGCAAGGAACTCTCCACGCTTCGGCGCACGATCGGCTATGTCTTCCAGAATGGCGCACTGTTTGACTCGATGAACGTGTTCGAGAACATCCGCCTCGGGCTCACCGACCCGAAGGAGTTTCGGGACATCGACTTCGCGCGAAACCGCGTCGCCGAGTGCCTCGCCCTCGTGAACCTCCCGGCCGAGACGGTGGAGAAGATGCCCGCGGAGCTCTCGGGCGGGATGCGCAAGCGGGTCGGGATCGCGCGGGCGATCGCCGGCCGCCCCAAGTACCTGCTGTATGATGAACCGACGTCGGGGCTCGATCCCGTGAACTCCGACATCATCGACGCGCTGATCCGCCGCCTCGACACCGACCTCAACGTGACCGGTGTGATGGTCACCCACGATGTACGCGGCGCCTTCCGCACCGCCGACCGGATCGCACTGCTGACCGGCGGCCGGATCATCGCCGAGGGGACGCCGGAGGAGTTTCGCGCGTCCGACAACCCCGAGGTGCGCGCGTTCCTCGAGCGCGACTTCGAGCTGGCCCATCCTGACCCGGACTGACCGATGAAGATGCACTCGTATTACAAGGAAGCCGCCGTCGGGCTGATCGTCATCATGGGCGTGATGCTTTTCGTACTCGGCACCATGTGGCTGCGCGGCCGGGCGTGGGGGAATCCACCCGCCCTCACCGCCGCCTTCACCGATGTCCTGACGCTCAAGGAGGGCTCACCGGTGCGGGTCTCCGGCGCGGTGATCGGCTCGGTCGAGCAGATTCGCCTCGACGCCCCCGGTCGCGTGCTCGTCACCATGACCTACAATGACAAGCTGGTGATGCCGACAGTCAACGCGCGCGCCGCGCTCATCGGGATTGGCATGCTCGGCGACATGGCGATCGACCTCGACCCGGGGAGCGGTGCCCCGCTCCCCGACGGGACGGTGATCGACGGGACCGTGACCGCGGGGATCTTCGACCAGGCCGGCGACCTGATGGGCCAGGCGTCCACCACGATGGCCTCGCTCAACGCGATGTTCGACACCGCGCTGGTGGTGGACCTCCGGCGCACGCTCGCCAGCTCCGAGCGGCTGCTCGCCTATCTCGCCGATGCCCGCACCGGCCCGACGGCGGAGGTGAATGCCACCATGCGCGCGCTGCAGGGGGTGTCGACCCGGCTCGACTCCACCCTCGGGGCCGTCGATGCCCGGGCCCTCGGGGCCCGCCTCGACTCCACGCTGCAGAGCACCCAGGCGCTCGCCACCCAGCTGGCGGCCTCCTCCGCCCAGATCGACTCGATCCTCGCCGGGATCCGGCGCGGCGAGGGGACCCTCGGCAAGCTGGCCGCCGACAGCGGGCTGTACGTGGACCTCCGGCGCACCCTGCAGTCCACCAGCGACCTGATCGACGAGCTCGCCAAGAACCCGGGCAAGGTGGGGATCACCGTCAAGCTCTTCTGAGGGAACCTTCGCCGCGTCGTGGCGGTACTCCCGTTACACTTCGGGCGGCCCGCACCGGGCTGCCCGTTTCTTTATGGGGACCAGTTCCCCCCCGGGAGACTAGACGTGTCCGACATCCAGGCCCACGTCCGAGGCATCCTCCTCGCCCTTGGCGAGGATCCCGACCGTGACGGGCTGCAGAAGACGCCCGAGCGCGTCGAGAAGGCGCTGCGCTTCCTCACCCAGGGCTACCAGATGAGCGCCGAGCGCGTGATCGGCGACGCCCTGTTCGAGGAGATCCATCACAACATGGTGGTGGTCCGTGACATCGAGTTCTACTCGCAGTGCGAGCACCACATGCTGCCGTTCTTCGGCAAGGCCCACGTGGCCTACATCCCCGATGGGCGGATCGTCGGGCTGAGCAAGATGGCCCGCGTGGTGGACGTCTTCGCCCGGCGCCTCCAGGTACAGGAGCGGATGACCGACCAGATCGCCGACGCCCTCGTGCAGGAGCTCAAGCCGAACGGCGTGGGGGTGGTGCTCGAGGCGTCACACTTCTGCATGATGATGCGCGGCGTCGAAAAGCAGAACGCCAAGACGATCACCTCCGCAATGCGCGGCTCCTTCCGCGACGACGGCCGCACCCGCGAGGAGTTCCTCCGCCTGGTGCACAACGGCGGCCGATGATCCGCGTCACCTTTCTGGGCACGGGGGGGGCACTCCCCTCCGTCATCCGCAACGTGTCCGGGCTGATGATCGAGCGCGAGGGTGAGCCCCTGCTCTTCGATTGTGGCGAGGGGACGCAGCGGCAGATGATGCGCCACGCCGTGGGCTTCGGCGTCAGCGACATCTTCTTCTCGCACTATCACGCCGACCACACCCTCGGCCTCCCCGGCCTGCTGCGCACGATGGGGATGCAGAACCGGACGATTCCACTCCGCCTCTTCGGGCCGGCAGGCGCCCCGGAGCATCTGGGGGAGCTGGTCCACCTTGGGCGTGACCGCGCCAAGTTCCCCATCGAGATCGCCACCGTGGCCCCCGGTGACCGGCTCGATCGCGGCGAGTACGAGATCGTGGTGGCCGAGGCGGTGCACAAGGGGGCGGCGGTCTCCTACGCGCTGGTGGAACGCGACCGACTCGGCCGGTTCGATCCGGAGCGGGCCCGCGGCATGGGGCTCCCCGAAGGGCCACTGTGGGGGAAAATCCACAAGGGCGAGGCGGTCACGCTGGACGATGGCCGGGTCGTGACGCCTGCGGAGCTTGTGGGCCCGCCACGTCCGGGGCGCACTGTGGTCTACTCGGGCGACACCGCCCCGTCTGACCACCTGCTGCGGATGGCCGCCGGCGCCGATCTTCTGATCCACGAAGCGACCTTCGGCGAGGATGAGAAGGACCGCGCCCTCGAGACCCGCCACTCCACCGCGCGCGAGGCGGCCGAGCAGGCGATGCTCGCGGGGGTGCGCCGGCTCGCCCTCACCCACATCTCCGCGCGCTACTCGCGCGAGGCCCCCGAACTGCTGGCGGAGGCACAGGCCGTGTTCTCGGCGACGGTGGTGGCGCAGGATGGGATGGTGATCGAGGTGCCGTACCGGGACCAAGGGTGAACGGGGCGCCGCTTCACGGCGCGAGTGAGGGCTGAGGGGGTCCATCGGGGCGCGTTCCGCGAGATGCACTCGCCCGGCGGCCCAATCTTCCCCCTCACCCCTTACCGCTCCCCCCCCGCTATCGACTCCACATACCGCTCCACATCGAACTTCCCCTTGGCCGCCTTGAGCGACATGTAGCGCACGGTGCCGTAGATCGCCCGCCGGTAGAAGGGGCGGTCGAATTTCCCGAAGCACCAGAGGATCCCGCCGTAGCTGCTCGGGTCGCGACCATCGAGCGAGTACTTGTTGTTGAGGTGCTCGAGGATGCGGAGCCCATGGGCGGCATCATCGGTCCACGCGATGACACTCTTGCCCCAGAGCATCCGCATGTAGTTGTGCATCCAGCCGTGGTGCAGGTAGGAGCGCTGCGCGGCGTTCCAGAGCGCGTTGCCTGTCTGTGCCTGTTCGAGTTCCTCGTCGGTGTAGAGCGCCTCGCGCGGATCGGCCTCGCCGGTGGCGAGCTCCTTCCGGGCCCACTCAGGGATCGCCGCCACGGTGCGGTGCTTCGGCTCGAACCGGCAGAGGTTGAAGGCGAGCTCGCGCCAGGTGAGGGTCTCGTCGAGGAACTTCTCGTACTGCGCCGTGTGCCCGGCGTCGCGCGCGGCGAGCAGGACCCGGTGCACGGCGATCTGCCCGAAGTGAAAGTACGGTGACATCTTGCTGGTGGCATCGACGTTCGGGTCGTTGCGTTCGAGGTACCGCGGCAACCCGTGCTCGAGCCACCAGGCGAGCCGCGCATGCGCGGCGCGGGTCCCGCCGGTCCATCCGATCGCAGGCGGCACCGCGTGATCAATCGGACATCCCGCCACCAGCTCGGCGATTGTCTCAGGCGTGACCACGGTCGGCTCGAACGGCAGCTCAATCGGCGTGGTGACGCGGGGTGCCTCGTTGGGCACGGGCTGCAGCCACGACTCCAGGTGCGCCATCAGCACCGGACGAATGTGTCGCGCCCCGCTGTAGGCCTTCTCGAGTGATTGGGCTGGCACCACGCAGGCAGAGTCCACCGCCACCACCGGTGCGTCCACCGCCTCGCGCAACTGCTTGAGCTGCCGTGGCATGATGAAGGTCGGAAACCAGTCGGTCACCACCAACGCCGACCGCGCGGCGAGCGCCTTGAGGTGCTCGTGGTGATCCACCCCGTCTCCCTGCTCGCGCTGGTCGAGGAAGTGGGCGAACTGGATCCCCCGCTCGGCAAACCCCGCTGCCATGTCCACCACCCCCTCGAGCATGAAGGTGTGGAAGCGATCACTGGCCCATGGATAATCAGGCCGGAGCGCGAAGTAGACCAGCACCGGCACGCCGAGGGCGTTGGCCTGCTCGATCGCGTACTCGAGGGCGAAGTTGTCCTCGGCCCGCTGCGTCACCTGAATCCAGTAGAGGACGTAGTCACCGCCGGAACGCGGGGTGACGTGGTCGGTCCCGGTCGGGAACCAGAGGCGGGCATCGGGAAGCTGGGAGAGCATCGAGAGGTGGGTTTCCGGTTGGTCAGGGTGAACGGGGTGAGGGGTGAACGGGGAACGGGGAACGGTGAACGGGGGAACACTGGGCCACCGGGTGAAATGATCGCGCGATGAGACCGGCTGTTCCCCCTCACCCAATTCCCCCTCACCCCTCGCACGGCGCAGCCGCCTCCCTCACCCTTGGTCATGCTTGAAGACCCAGCCGGTCCGCTCAGGTTCCAGCGTGGCGAGGAAGCTCCAATAGAGATAGTTGAACGGACAGGCATCCGCCCCCGTGCGTGCTTTCGGGTCATAGCGGCAGCCGGTGCAGTGGTCGCTCATCCGGTTGATGTAGTTCGCGGAGCTCACGTAGGGCTTGCTCGCCATGATGCCGCCATCGCCGAAGGTGCCCATCCCCACCACGTTGGGGAGCTCGACCCATTCCATCGCGTCGGCGAAGGCGGCCCAGAACCAGTCCGACAGGGCGCCGGGGTGGATACCGGTGAGCACCGCGAAGTTGCAGAGCACCATCAGGCGCGGGATGTGGTGGGCGTAGGCATGCGCACGCACTGTCATGACGGTGTCGCGCAGGCAGGCCAGGTCGGTCGCTTCGGGCTCCCAGTAGAGGCGAGGCAGGGGCCGCGTGAAGCCGAAGTAATTCGCCTCGCGATAAGCGGGCATCTGCTGCCAGTAGATCCCGTTGACGTACTCGCGCCAACCGATGATCTGCCGAACGAACCCCTCGACGCTCTGCAGGGGAGCCTTCCCGGCGCGCCACGCCGCCTCCGCCGCCTGCACCATCTCCAGCGGATG
>JBBQQJ010000003.1:0-38260 GCA_038216165.1 Gemmatimonadales bacterium
CGACTGCGACAACAGGAAGAGGCCGAGGCTCCAGATTACCGGGGCGAGCATCGCGTGACCGCTCGGATAGGAGTGCCAGCCGGCGCCCGCCAGCTTGTCGATCACGGTGGGGCGTGGCCGCTGGAACGACGCCTTGGCCAGCACATAGACCACCTGCGCCGAGAGGGCGCAGAATACATATAGCCGCGCGCACCGCGGGCGTCCGAGCCGCCAGAGGAGCAGGCCAGCGCCGAGGGCGAATGGAATCTCCACCTCGCCGTCACCGAGTACGGTGGCGAAGATCATCAGGTCGAGGGTGAGCCCGCCGCGGACCGTGCCGATCCATTCCAGGATGGCGTCGTCCCAGGCGCCGGTGATGCCGAACACCATCAGGCACGAGATCGCCACGAAGGCGACCATCATCCCGGCGCAGGGGCGTGAAATGCTCGTTGGGTAGGCCACCGACGGAAGCTACTCGGGCCCGGCGGTCTGAGGGGGCGCCGTCATCCGACTGTGACCCCGGAGGCTATATTCTGCCATGCACTCCACCTTTGCCTCGCTCGGCCTGTCGCCGGTGCTCGTCGATGCCCTCACCGGCCTCGGATATGAAGAACCGACCCCGGTCCAGCAGGCCGCCATCCCGCACCTGCTCGAAGGGCGCGACATCCTCGCCCAGGCAGCGACGGGGACGGGCAAGACCGCCGCCTTTGCACTTCCCCTGCTCCAGCGGCTGCCGCAGACGGCCCCGGAGCCCTCCAAGCCCGCGATTCTGGTGTTGACCCCGACCCGCGAACTCGCGGTGCAGGTGGCCGAGGCGTTCCACCGATATGGCCGGGCACTGGGCGCACTGACGGTGCCGATCTACGGCGGTCAGGAGTTCTCGCAACAGATCCGCGTCCTCCGGCGCGGGGTGCACGTGGTGGTCGCGACCCCGGGTCGGGCGCTCGACCACATGCGCCGCAACACGCTCGACCTCAGCAGCCTGATGGCCGTGGTGCTCGACGAGGCCGACGAGATGCTCGACATGGGCTTCGCCGACGAGATCGAGGCGATCCTCGAGGCAACGCCGGAGGGGCGCCAGACCGCGCTCTTCTCCGCCACGATGGCACCGCGCATCGCGAAGATCGCCAAGAAGCACTTGCGCGATCCAGCCCAGGTATTGGTGGCGCAGGAGGCGACCGCCGCCGGCGAGATGCCGAAGGTCCGCCAGACGGCGTACGTCGTGGCGCGCGGCCAGAAGGTGCAGGCGCTCGGGCGAGTGCTCGACCTCGAGGCGCCGACGCTCGCGCTGATCTTCTGCCGCACCCGCAATGAGGTCGATGCCCTCGCCGAGTCGCTTGGCGGCCGCGGCTACCAGGTGCAGGCGCTGCACGGCGGGATGACGCAGGACCAGCGTGATCGGGTGATGAAGCGCACGCGTGGCGGTACGGTGGACATCCTCGTCGCGACCGACGTCGCGGCACGCGGGCTCGACATCGAGCAGATCACCCACGTGGTGAACTTCAACGTGCCCGAATCACCGGCGGCGTACGTGCACCGGATCGGGCGCACCGGACGCGCCGGTCGCGAGGGCGTGGCGATCACCTTCGCCGAGCCGCGCGAGCACCGGATGATCAAGAACATCGAGCAGCTCACTCGGCAAAAGGTCGAGATCGCGCGGCTCCCGACGGTGCTCGACGTGCGCAACAAGCAACTCGAGGTGACGCGCGCGTCAATCCGCGAGGCGATTCTCGGCGGCGACCTCGACGGCTACCGCGTGGTGGTCGAGTCGCTGGCGGAGGAGCACGACATCATGGACATCGCCACCGCCGCGGTGAAGCTGGCGCACCAGGCGGAAGTGGGCGCGATCGAGGAGGCGGAGATCGAGCAGCCGCCGCTGCAGCGCGAGCGACCGGGGGTGAGTGCGCGCAGCAGCAGCAGCAGCGGGCCGCGCAGTCGCGAGACCGCCGCGCCGCGCAAGCGTTCGGTGGGGATGTCGCGGATCTACATCGGCAGCGGCCGAAAGGACAACATGCGGCCCGCCGACCTCGTGGGTGCGATCGCCAACGAGGCGCAGATCGAGGCGAAGCAGATCGGTTCGATCGAGATCACCGACCGCTTCTCGCTGGTGGAACTGCCCGAGGAACTGGTGGATAGCGTGATCGCCGCGCTGCGGGCGACGAAGATCAAGGGGAAGCGGCAGACAGTGCGGCGCGACATGGCGACGAAGCGGGCGTAGCTGAATAAAGAGAGAAAGAGAGAAGGAGAGAAAGAGAGAAAGAAATCCTCGTCCCGAACGGACCCCCTCGTCCCGAACGCAGTGCTTGTCCCGAGCCTAGCGAGGGAAGGGACCTCGGCTGGTGCCACCATCCGGGCCCCTGACTATCGAGGTCGATCATTCCGCCAGCGCAGAGGTCCCTCACTGCGTTCGGGACGAGGGAACAGTCAGCCCTACGACCCCAGCACGTACCCGATCACCGCACCGATCAGCCCCACACCAGCCGCCAAGACCGCGGCCCGGAACGTCCCGGCGGGTACCTCGACCACGTCGCGGACTACGGTGTAGCCGAGGACAGCACCGACGACACCTCCCACGATCGTCCAGGTGCGCTGGCGTTTGGATTTCATCTCACTGATCGCACCTGACGGAATTTGGCGTGAATCAATGACGACTTCCGTCTGTGGCTGGCTCAAACCGATCCGTGTGCTCGATTGGCCGATGAGTCGATCCAGGGGTGCGCACGTCAAGACGAGCGCGAGGAGTACGGACGAGATCTTGATCATTTCAGCAACCATGTACGCCTTTGAGTTGCGTCGATGCGCCGGTCCCTCGTCCCGACCGTAGGGAGGGACCTCGGCCGGTGCCACCATCCGGGCCCCTGACTATCGAGGTCGATCATTCCGCAAGCGCAGAGGTCCCTCACTGCGTTCGGGACGAGGGTGCTCCGAGTGGCCGCTAAACTCTACCATGGAATCTCCATAGTTTACCTTAGCTCCTAAACCACACCATGGGGTGCGCTTTCAGCGCAATCTGTCTCCCGCCCCCCTACCGTTCCCCCGCTCCAACCAACCTCGGCATCACCACCACCCACGTCGGATCGTAGGGATCCGAGTCCGCTGCGCGGCCCAACAGGACACCTCGACCGGTGCCACCCCAGAGGGAACGGTCGAACTGCTGGAAGGCGACCAGCGTCCCGCGGACCGGGTCGATGACCTCGATCCGGGTGTCGGTGTAGTGCGCGGGATTTGTGATTCTCGGTGCGATTGCCTCGCCGGTCCCGTCCCGGCGCCCGCTCTGCGGAGCGGCCGCGATCGCTGTGCGCCAGCGTGGATCAGGGACGCGCAGGACCACCCAGAGCAGGCCCGCATCGTCCTGCCAGAAGCCGACAACCCTGGATTGCGGCGGGCGGTCCGCGGAGGGGCGGACGACACCGGTGGCGGGGAACGGCGGATACCACGGCGCGTCCCGGTCAATCACCCGTCGTGGGGTCCGTTCTCCGACACCCCACAGCTCGACTGAATAGCTGCCGTTCTCGCGGAAAACCCAGACTTCATCGGGGCGACTGCCACTGGCGCGCGTCGTGAAGAACCGCATGCGCCAATGCTCGGTGGGTCGCAGGTTGCCCTGCTTGGTGCCAAACGAACGCCCCATCACTCCCTGGCGCGAGAGCTCATGAAACGGATACCCGATCCGGTCAGCCTGCCCGACGACCTCATTCAGCACGAAGCGACCGTCAGCGGTTTCCACCGGGTTGCCGAGCCCCGACGGAGCGCGGAACGAGCGGACAAACCGCCCATCGGGGGAGAGCACACTGGCGCGCTGGAGCATCGGATCGAACAGCAGCAAGGAATCGCCGCGGGTCACGAGGATGTTCCGGAGCATCCTGAACTCGCCGGGGCCTTCGCCGGCCCGTTCCCACCCGCGCACGAACTGGCCCGTCGGTGAGAACAGCATGTACTCCGACGGGGGGCCGAACGCCAGATGGATTCGACCGGCGCCATCGACGTTCACGTCGGCCGGAATACCAGGCATGCCCGCTGGAGGTGCGGCGAGTTCAACGGTGCGGTCGAGCACGATGCGGCAGGCAGCGCACGCGGCCTTGTCCGCAATGGTGATTCTCTGTTGCGCCGCGACCGAACCGCCAACGATCAGGGTGACTGCCATCACGCACGCGACGATGCGCATCACTTTACCGAACACGGCGGTCCTCCGGATGTAGAGTTTCCGATTGATCACCACCATCATCACTGCCCGATCCCTCGTCCCGAACGAAGGGAGGGACCTCTGCCGGTGCCACCATCCGGTACCGTTGCCACCAAGGTCGATCATTCCGCCAGGGCAGAGGTCCCTCCCTCCGGTCGGGACGAGGGCCATCGATCAGCCGACTACACCAGCCGCTCCAGCCGACCCTTCCGCTTCACCAGATTCTTGTAGTCCCATTGGATGTCGCGCCCCTTGGCACACCAACGCTGGAGGTCGGCCGTTCGGACCTGCGCCACATCGGTGAAGGTGACCGACGCGTCCTTGAATTTGGCTCCACGATCAACGAGGCCGGGCTCCTCAAACGACTGGCCGCTCCAGAACATCAGCCGCACGCCGTCCTTGAGCTTGCTGTACCCCGCGATCGGGTTGCCATCCAGAAACCAGACCGGGTGCGCGTGCCACACCTTCTGCTCGGCATCGGGAAGGTGGCGGCTGATCTCCGCCGCGAGGAGCTCGCAGATGGCGCGATCAGCCGGGGCGAGCCCGTCGTGGTAACGAGCGATGTCAGGGTGCATGGATGCTGGCGACACGGTGCCTCCCTGGGCAAACGTCATTTCAGAGCACTGTGGACCCCTCGTCCCGAACGCAGTGAGGGACCTCGGCCGGTGCCACCACCCGGTCCCCTGACTATCGAGGTCTATCATTCCGCAAGCGCAGAGGTCCCTCACTGCGTTCGGGACGAGGGGGTATGCCTTCTCTCTTTCTCTCTTTCTCTCTTTCTCTCTTTACAGCTTTCCTAGCAGCGCATCCACATCATCACTGTCCGTCGCCCACGAGCACATCAGCCGCACCTCGTGGCGCGTCTCGTCCCACTCGTAAAAGTGGAAATCCCGTTGCAGCCGCTCGATCATCTCCGGCGCCATCAGCGCGAACACCGCGTTCGCCTCCACCTGCTGCGTGACCGTGATGCCCTTCGCCGAGAGCCCCGCCGCGAGTCGCTGCGCCATTGAGTTCGCTTGCCGAGCATTGTCGAGCCAGAGATCGTGCTCCGCCAGCGCCACCACCTGTGCCGCCAGGAAGCGCATCTTGGACGCCAACTGGGTGGACTGCTTCCGGATGTACTTGAACTGCGGCACCAGTGCGGGGTTCAGCAACACCACCGCCTCTGCACCGATCGCCCCGTTCTTGGTGAGTCCGAAGGAGAGCGCATCGACCCCGGTATCGGTGATCAGCTCGCGCAACGTCACGTCGAGCGATGCGGCGGCGTTGGCGATCCGCGCACCATCCACGTGCACCAGCAGGCCGTGGCCGTATGCCTCCGCCACCAGCGCGCCGAGTCCGTCCACCGTGTAGGCCGTGCCATACTCGGTGGTCTGCGTGAGCGAGAGCACCCGCGGCTGCACGTGATGCTCGAACCCGACGCCCTTGAGCGCCGCGGCGCGCACCTGTTCCACCGTGAGTTTGGCATCAACGCTGGGCAGGTCAAGCAGTTTGCATCCGCCGAGCAACTCGGGCGCACCGCACTCGTCCACGTGGATGTGCGCCTGGTCGCTGCAGATGACGGCCTCCCACGGCCGAGTCATCGCGCGCAATGCACTGACGTTGGCCCCGGTGCCGTTCCACACCAGGAACGATTCCGCGTGCCCACCGAACTGATCCTTGAACCACGCCTCGGCACGCCGGGTCCAGACGTCATTGCCGTAGGCGCCCGCGCTGTCGGCATTGGCCGCCACCATCGCGTCGAGCACCACCGGGTGCGCGGGCGCGGCGTTGTCGCTGCGGAACTCTCCGGGCAGGCTCACGATTCCTCGGGCGGCGAGACGTTGTCTTCCCAGAGCGCGATCACGTTGCCATCGGGGTCGGCGACCATCGCCATGATCCCGAAACCCTGTTGCGTCGGCTCGGCCTTGAAGGTCACTCCCGCCTCCCCCAGCCGCGAGCAGAACTCCAGCAGGTTCGGCACCTGCAGCGTGATCCCGGTTTCACGACCGACCATGGCCCGCGAGGCCGGGTGCTGTGCCGGGTGTACGCCGATGTGCGGTGGCCGCTCGAGGAACTGGAAGCCGAACGATCCCTGCACCGCGAGCGGCAGGCCGAGGTGCTCCTCGTAGAAAAGGCGGGCACGCTCGAGGTCGGTCACGAAGATGGCGACGGATTGCAGGGTCGGGGTCATGGTCACTCGGGGTGCCGACTCGCCACCGCGAGCCGGACGTTGCGGCGCATCCGCTCCAGGCCGGGGCGCGCCAAGGGTGTTTCCGCAAAGTGGGCGGTGAACTCCGCCTCGCTCATCGCCGCAAAATAGGCGGGATCCCGCCGGTCCGGCGCCGGCCGCCGGGCATACTCCGGCTCCTTCGTGGCCTCGGCGAACTTCACGTTCCACGGGCAGGCATCGTTGCACACGTCGCACCCGAACGCCCACCCGTCCCACTGCGGCCCCAGCTCGGCCGGTGGGTCGGCACGATGCTCGATGGTGAGGTAGCTGAGGCAGCGGGTGGCATCAAGCACCCGCTCGCCCACGAATGCCCCCGTCGGGCAGGCCTCGAGACAGCGCGTGCAGGTGCCGCAGTGATCCGCCACGAGTGGCTGGTCGGGGGTCAGGTCGAGATCGGTGAAGATCGTGCCGATGAAGGTGTACGACCCGATCTGCGGGTGGATCAGCATCGTGTTCTTCCCGATCCACCCCAACCCCGCGCGTTCGGCGAGTTCCCGCTCGGGGACCGGACCATCATCGAGCCACACGTGCGCCAGCTCCGCCCCCTCCGCCAGCAACCAGTGGGCGAGCCGGTGCAACCGCCCGTGCGCCACCAGGTGATAGTCGGTCCCGCGCGCGTAGCTCGCGATTTTGTAGGCGTCGCCCGGCTGCGGTCGCTCATGCTCGGGGGGGGCATAGTTTTCGAGCACCACCACCGCGCTCCGTGCCCCGGGCGTGATGGTGGCGGGCGCCTTCCGCTTGCGGGCCTGGCGCGGGAGGTAGCCCATGGTGCCCGCATGGCCGGCACGGAGCCAGGCGTCGAGCGCATCGCCGCGGCCACTCGGGTCGAGGCGCGCCGCCCCGCAGGCCACGAAACCGAGGCGAAGGGCCTCGTCCCGGATGGCCGCGACGGTGGGCGGCGTCACCCGAGGCGGCGACCGTGGCGGGAGGAAAATTCGCCGGTTTCGCCGGTGATGAGCCGTGCGCCCGGCGCGTAGCGAACGTAGGACCAGCCCCACTCAATGAGCACCATCAGCCGGTTGCGGAAGTTCACGAGGAAGGCGATGTGGACCACCGCCCAGATCCACCACGCGAGCAGCCCCCCGAAGGCGAAGCGCCAGATGTCGGCCACGGCATGGCCGCGACCGATCACGGCGAGCTGGCCCTTGTCCCAGTACTGGAACGGTCGCCGCGGCCGACCGGCGAGATCGGCGGTGATGCTGCGGGCGGTGTAGCCCCCCATCTGGATCGCCACCGGACAGGTCCCCGGCAGCGCCGCGGGCTGGCCCTCCTGATGATGGAATGCAGCCGCGTCCCCCAGCACAAAGCAGTCGGGGTGGCCCGGAATGGTGCAATCGGGCTCGACCAGCGCGCGTCCCTGCCGGTCCAGCGGCACGCCGAGGGTGGCCAGGAGCGGCGAGGCCTGGTTGCCGGCGGCCCAGATCACGGTGGTGGTCGGGATCGTCCACCCGGCCGCCGCCACGTAGCCGGCCGTCACGTTGGTGACCATCGTGTTCTCGCGCACGTCCACCCCAAGGGAGCGGAGGTCCTGCTTGGCCCGCGTGCTCAGCTTCTCGGGGTAGCTGGAGAGGATGCGTCCCCCCCCCTCGAGCAGGAGCACCGTCGCCTCGCGCGGGTCGATGTGCCGGAAGTCACGCGCCAGCGCGTAGCGCCGCAGCTCGGCGATCGCCCCCGCCATCTCCACGCCTGTCGGCCCGCCACCGATCACCACGAAGGTCAGGTACTGGTGCCGTTTGGCCGGATCGGGTTCGCGCTCGGCCTTTTCGAAGGCCAGCAGCACGCGGCGGCGCACCTCGAGCGCGTCCTCGATCGCCTTGAGCCCCGGCGCGTGGGGCTCCCAGTCGTCATGGCCGAAGTAGGCATGCCGGGCCCCGGTGGCGATCACGCAGTAGTCGTAGCCGACTGCGGTGCCGGTGGCGAAGTGGACGGTGCGCGCGACGGGATCGACGCGCGTGACCTCCGCCATCTGCACCTCGACGTTGCGCTGCCGGCGGAGGATGGCACGAATCGGGGTGGCGATGTCCTGCGGCGAGAGGGCTGCCGTGGCCACCTGATAGAGCATCGGCTGGAAGAGATGGTGATTGCGGCGGTCGATCAGGGTGATGCGCACGGGGGCGCGCTTGAGCCCCTTCGCGAGATACAGCCCCGCGAAGCCCCCGCCAATGATCACCACGTGCGGCCGGTCCTCGCGTGCCATGGTCACCTGTCGCTAAAAGCCCATCGTCTCGCGTCGCCAGCGGGCGAAGCGGATCACATCGTCGCGCGGTGGCACCGCCCCCTCGTCCCCGTAGGCGGTGTACATCCGCCAGCGGAGATAGGTCCGGTCCGGCACCGGCAGGAACGGGGCCCGGCCCCACCACCCCCGCCGCCGGAAGGCCCACCCGGTGCGGAGCAGGTCCACCGCCAGCCGAGGACTGATGATGGCCCGCATGGTCAGCCCGCCCAGCAGGGCGAGCCAGCTCCCCTGAAAGCGGGGGTCGGGCGCGGGAGGCGACATCCGGGGGAATATAGGCCCGGCAGGCCGGGCAGCGGCCCCCGCCCTCCCTATATTGCCCCGATGACGGCCCCCCACTCGCTCGCCCACTGGCGCGATACGTTCTCGATCTTCGAGCACACCACCTACCTCAATTCGTGCTCGCTGGGCCCCCTCTCGCGTGAGTCGCGGGGGCGGATCCTCGCCTACCTCGACCAGTGGGAGCGGCGCGGCGCCGCCAATTGGTACGACGTCTGGTGGAGTGCGCTCGAGGAGTTGCGCACCCGCTACGGGCGGCTGGTCGGCGCGCGGCCGGGTGAGATCGCCCTGCACCCCTCGGTGTCGAGCATCCTCGGCGTGATCGCCAGCGCGCTCGACACCACCCGCCGGCCGAAGATCGTCACCACCCTGCTCGACTTCCCCACGGTGCCCTACCAGTGGCTGCCGCGCAATGCCGAGGTGGTGCTGCTGGAGAGCCCCGATGGCGTCTCCGTGCCATTGGAGGCGTTCGAGCGTGCCGTGGACGACCGGACCGCGCTGGTGATCACCAGCCACGTCTACTTCACCTCGGGCGCCATCCAGGACGTGGCCGCGATCGGCGCGATTGCGCGGCGGCACGGCGCGCTGTCGATGATCGACGGCTACCAGGGGGTGGGCCAGGTGCCGGTCGATGCCCCGGCGCTCGGCATCGATTGCTACTGTTCCGGCGGCCTCAAGTGGCTGCTCGGCGGCACGGGGGTCTGCTTCCTCTGGGCCAACGCCGAAACGACCCACGGGATGGTACCGACGAGCACCGGGTGGTTTGCGCACAAGGACCAGTTCGCATTCGATCCGGCGCACTTCGTCCCGCACGATGACGCGCGCCGCTTCGAGACCGGGACCCCGGCGCTGATGCCGGTGTACGCGCAACTCGGTGGGCTCGACGTGCTGGAGTCGGCCGGGGCGACGGAGATCCGGGCGGTCACGTCGATGCTCACCGAGGACCTGATCACGGAGGCCCGCGCGCGCGGGCTGGTGCCGAAGGTGGCGCCGCATGCGGCCGAGCGCAGCGCGATCGTGATGCTGCCGAGCGCCGATCCGCGGGCCACGGTGGCGCGGCTGGCCGAGCAGGGCTTCATCGTGGATGCGCGCCCGGGCCATGTCCGGGTCTCGCCCTACTTCTACAACGTGGTCGATGACCACCGCGCGTTTCTGGAGGCGTTCCTGAATGACTGAATCGACCCATCCCGGTCGGAACCGCCCGCCCGCTGAACCCACCCAGGACGAGCAGCTCCTCAACGAACCGGTGGACGCCCGCACGATGGAGATCCGGCGCAACTCCGACTCCTGGCGGGTGCTGCGGATCATGGGCGAGTTCGTCTGGGGATTCGAGAACCTCCAGAGCGTCGCGGGTGGGGTGTCGGTGTTCGGCTCGGCCCGCACCAAGCCGGACGATCCGATGTACCAGGCGGCGGTGCAGACCGGCGCGCTGTTCGCGGCGGCAAACGTCCCGGTGATCACCGGGGGCGGCCCCGGCATCATGGAGGCCGCCAACAAAGGGGCCTTCGAGGCGGGAGGGTTGTCGATCGGCTGCAACATCGAGCTACCGCACGAGCAGTACACCAACCCGTACCTCACCAGGTCGCTCGACTTCAAGTTCTTCTTCGTCCGCAAGACGATGTTCGTGAAGTACGCGCTCGGGTTCGTGGTCTTTCCCGGGGGCTACGGCACGCTCGACGAGCTGTTCGAGGCGCTCACACTGATCCAGACCAACAAGGTGACCGACTTCCCGGTGGTCCTCTTCGGCGACGCCTACTGGAGTGGCCTCGTGGAGTGGATGCACCACACGCTGCTTGATGGCGGGATGATCTCGCCGGGCGACGAACGCCTGTTCACGCTCACCAGCGACCCGGCGGTCGCGGTGCAGACGATCCTGGACGCCCAGCAGCGTCTCAACATGAGCGGCGTGGGCCTGTGAGGCGATGAGCGACCCCGCTGCACCAGTCGCCCCTCCCCGGCGGCAGGCGTGGACCGCACTGGCGCTCCTCGCCTTCATCAACATCCTCAACTATCTCGACCGCAACGTCATCTTCGCGTTGTTCGAGCCGATCAAGGCCGACCTCGGGCTCACCGACGCACAGCTTGGCTGGCTCGGTTCGGCCTACATCCTCGTCTTCTCGATGGCCGCCCTGCCGCTGGGCATCCTCAGCGACCTGAAGAGCCGGAAGGGCGTCATCGCCGGTGGTGTGGCCCTGTGGAGCGCGTTCACCGCACTGGGCGGCCTGGTGCGCACCTACTGGCAGCTCTTTGTCTGCCGGGCCGCGGTGGGCATCGGCGAGGCGGCGTACGGGCCGGCGGCGAGCTCGATGACGGCCGATTATTTCCCCGGCAAGGATCGCGCGATCGCGATGGGGATCCTGGCGGCCGGGATTCCGGTGGGCGGCGTCCTGGGGCTCCTCCTCGGCGGCTGGCTGGAAGGGATCTACGGCTGGCGCGTGGCGTTCATGGCCGTGGGGCTGCCGGGCTTCGCCTGCGCCCTGCTCGTCTCGCGCCTCAAGGACCCGACCCGCGTGGACGAACCGCTGACAGTGCGCAGCGTGCTCCAGGAACTCGAGATCGGCGTGCGGGGCTTCGTGCGGCAGTTGCTGCCGGCGATTACCTGGGCCGCCATCGGCCTGGGCGCCGCGTGGGTCGCGAGTGAGTTCTACGGGGCCGACTCCGCGGTGGATGCCGCCGTCTTCGCCGTGGCGCTGACGATCGGCGTGGCGCTCACCATCTGGCGCTGGGTACGGCTGGTGCGCGCGAACCGTCGGGAGGAGACACCGTTCACCCCCGCGCTCGAGGGAGCAGTCGATGACCTGGTGCGCGCCGGGCGCCGCGTGCTCGGCACGCCGACCTTGGTGTATGTCTTCCTGGCGGGGGCGATGATCTCGTTCGGCCTCAACGGGTTGGTGGGCTGGGGCCCGACCTTCATGACGCGCGAGTTCAACATCTCCTCAGGCACCGCTGCGGGCCTGCTCGGCAAGTGGGGACTCCTCGCCGGCGTCCTCGGCGCGCTGGCCGGCGGCGCCGTGGCCGACTTCCTCGAGCGCTACACCGAACGGGGCCGCGTCATCACCATCGGTGCCGGACTCCTCCTCGGCGGGCCGCTGGCGGTGTGGCTGCTCCTGGTCCACGACCTCGACCTCTTCATGCCGATCTTTGCCGTGGCGTTCTTCTTTCTGAGCTGGTACAACGGCCCGCTCACCGCGGTCATCTTTGACGTCGTGCCGCCGCGCGTCGGCGCCACGGTGAGTGGCGCATACCTGCTGTTCATCCACCTTGCTGGTGATGCCATCGCCTTCCCGCTCGTCGGCTCGCTCAGCGACCGCTTTGGGCTGCGCACCGCCGCGCTGGTGCTCCCTGCGGTGGCGATCCTGGGTGGCATCGTGGTGCTGGGGGCGATGCGCACCATCGGCGCCGACCGGCGCCGCGCGCAGGGCGAGGGGTAGGGGTATAGGGAACCACAGGGCATCCTGGAACATTTCACAACGTACCGCAGTAGCACACAGATAGACCTTCTCGATCGAAAGGGCACTCCATGCAACGCAACGCCACCGCCACCTGGACCGGCGACCTCAAGAACGGCAAGGGCACCCTCGGCGTCGGTAGCGGCGCCTTCGAGGGCCCGTACTCGTTCGCCTCCCGCTTCGAGGGCTCCGGCGACACCAACCCCGAGGAACTGCTCGGCGCCGCGCACGCCGGCTGTTATTCCATGGCGCTCTCGCTCGCCTGCTCGGAGGCCGGGCACGTACCGGAGCGGGTGCACACCACGGCCACGGTGCATCTCGAGAAGGTCGACGGCGGAATGGCGATCACCAAGATTGACCTCGCCACCACGGGCACGGTCCCGGGCATGACCGAGGAGGCGTTCCGGACGCTCGCCGAGGCGACCAAGACGGGCTGCATCGTCTCGAAGGCGCTGTCGGCGGTGCCGATGTCGCTGGAGATCCGCTTCGGCGGGTAGCCACCGGCCGCGCCTGGCAGTCGTCACGCGGCGGACGATCTCACGGTTGCCCGCCGCGCGTCGTTGAGCCATTGTTCCCGGTTCGCTCTCCTCGATCGCACCCAGACCGGAATGGCCATGTCCGAGCCGACGCAGCGCACCGGAATTGATCTCCTGCTCGACCCCTACCACAACAAGGGCAGCGCGTTCTCCGAGGCGGAGCGCGAGGCGCTCGGCCTGCGCGGACTGCTGCCCTATCGCGTGCTCACCATCGAGCAGCAGGTGGAGCGCGCGCTCGCGAACCTCCGTCGCAAGACGTCTCCCCTCGAACAGTACGTCTACCTCGCCCGGCTCCGCGAGCGGAACATCACGCTCTACTTCCGCGTGCTGGTGGACCACATCAGCGAAGCCATGCCGATCGTCTACACGCCGACGGTGGGCGAGGCATGCCAGCAGTTCGGTCAGATCTTCGGGCGGCCGCGTGGGTTGTACATCACCGCCCGCGATCGGGGCCGGGTGCGCGAGATGCTGGAGGCGTGGCACCACGATGACGTGCGGGTGATCGTCGTCACCGATGGCGAGCGGATCCTCGGTCTTGGTGACCTCGGCGCGCAGGGGATGGGGATCCCGATCGGCAAACTGGCGCTCTACACCGCCTGTGCCGGCATCCACCCGGCGCAGTGCCTCCCGGTCACCCTCGACGTCGGCACCGACAACGCCGAGCTGCGGGACACGGCATTCTATCCCGGGGTCCCCGAGCCACGGCTCCGTGGCGAGGCGTACCAGACGCTGGTGGCGGAGTTTGTCGACGCCGTGCGCGAGGTCTTCCCGGAAGCGCTGCTGCAGTGGGAGGACTTCGCCACCGAGAACGCCTTCCGCCTCCTGGCCGCGCACCGCACCCGGATCCGCTCGTTCAACGATGACATCCAGGGCACCGCGGCGGTGACGCTCGCCGGGCTCTATTCAGCGTGTCGCACCACCGGCACCGCCCTGCGCGACCAGCAGGTGCTCTTCTACGGCGCTGGTTCGGCGGCGACCGGCATCGGTGAGTTGATCGTGACGGCGATGATGGAGGACGGACTCGACGAGGCCACCGCGCGCCGACGCTGCTGGTTCCTTGACTCGAAGGGACTCGTGGTCGCCTCGCGCACCGACCTGCAGCCGCACAAGCAACCGTTCGCCCATGCGCACGCGCCCGTCGCCACGCTCGATGCGGCGGTCGAGGCACTCCGCCCCACGGCACTGATCGGGGTGGCAGCACAACCGAAGGCATTCACGGAGGAGGTGCTGCGCGCGATGGCCGCGGTGACCGAGCGGCCGATCATCTTCGCGCTCTCGAATCCGACCAGCAAGGCGGAGTGCACCTCGGAGGAGGCATACCGGTGGACCGACGGGCGCGCCCTCTTCGCGAGTGGTTCGCCGGCAGAGGTGGTCACGCTCGATGGCACCACCTTCGTGCCGCGCCAGGCCAACAACGTCTACATCTTCCCGGGCCTCGGCCTGGGCGTGGTGGCCACGCAGGCACGCGAGGTCACCGACGCGATGTTCCTCGCCGCAGCCAAGACACTTGCCGGCACCCTCTCCGACGCCGACCTCGCCCAGGGCTCGCTCTTCCCGCCACTCGAACAGATCCGCGATGTCTCCGCAGCGATCGCCGTCGCCGTGGCGCAGGTGGCCGTGGCGCATGGGCTCAGCACGGTCCCGGTGCCCGATGACATGGAGCCATGGATCCGGGCGCAGATGTGGGTCCCGGCGTACGACTGAGCACGGTGCGCAGCGAACAGCGAGCAGCGGGGACGCAGGGACGCATGGTCGCCGCGCCGCACAGCGGCGCCCCCGTCATCCCGCGGCGGCGGCGCGCCCTGCTGGTCCTCACCCCCGCCCCCACAGCTCCACCAGTTCGCCCACCACGCGTTTCGCCTCGGCCGGGTCGCCGCTGCGGATCGCGTCGGTGGTGCAGTGGGCGAGGTGGTCCTGCAGCAGGATCCGCCCCGCGCCCCGCAGCGCCTCCTGCACCGAGGCGATCTGCGCGAGGATGTCGGGGCAGTAGCGCCCCTCGTCCACCATTTTCTGCAGTCCGCGGACCTGGCCCTCGATGCGGCGCAGCCGCTTGGCCAGCGCATCCTTCACGTCGTCGTCACGATGGTGCATGCAGTACGGTCCTTTCCGGAAGATGCGGAGCGGCGAGCGGCGTGCGCTGTTCGCCGTTCGCCGTTCACGGGGTCCATCCCTTGAGCCGCAGGCTGTTCCCCACCACGCTCACGCTGCTGAACGCCATCGCGGCACTGGCGATGATCGGCGAGAGCAGGATGCCGAAGGCGGGGTAGAGCACGCCCGCAGCGACGGGAATCCCGACCACGTTGTAGGCGAAGGCCCAGAAGAGGTTCTGGCGCATCGTCGCCATCGTGCGGCGCGAGAGGGCCACGGCATCGGCGACGGCGCCGAGGTCCTCGCGCATCAGGGCGACGTCCGCCGCCTCGATGGCCACATCCGTCCCCCCCCCCATGGCGATGCCGATGTCGGCACGGGCGAGCGCGGGGGCATCGTTGATGCCGTCACCCACCATCGCCACGACCGCGCCGGCCGCCTGCAACCGCTCGACCTCGCGCACCTTTCCCTCGGGAAGCACCCCGGCGACGACGGTCACGATGCCAACCTCCGCCGCGATCGCCCGCGCGGTGGATTCGGTGTCACCGGTGAGCAGCACCACGTCGAGTCCCATCGCCCGGAGCCGCGCGATGGCGGCGGCGGAGCTGGCGCGCACCGGGTCGGCAATGCCCAGCAGCCCGGCGAGCGTTCCATCGATGGCCACGAAGACCGGCGTGCGCCCACGCGCGGCGAGGTCGGCGGCGGGTCCAGCCAACGGCGCCGTGTCGATCGACCACTCCGCCAGCAACGCAGCATTCCCCGCCAGCACCGCGTGGCCATCCACCACACCCTGTGCCCCCTTGCCGGTGACGGAGGCAAAACCTGCCACCTCGCCCAGCGGCACCCCCCGCGCCTCGGCGGCGCGCACGATCGCGGCCGCGAGCGGGTGCTGCGACGCGCGCTCCAGCGTACCGACCAGTCCGAGCACGTCCTCCTCGGACAGCGCCGTGGCCGGGGCGAGGACGAGATCCGTCACCGCCGGCTTCCCCTCGGTCACGGTGCCGGTCTTGTCGAGCACCACGGTGGTGAGGTCGCCGGCACGCTGCAGCGCCTCGCCACCCTTGATCAGCACGCCGAGCTCGGCGCCCTTGCCGGTGGCCACCATGACCGCGGTGGGGACGGCGAGGCCCATGGCGCACGGGCATGCGATGATCAGCACCGCCACGCTCGCGGCAAAGGCGCGCATCGCCGGCGCCTCCGGGGCAAGCACGAACCAGATGGCGAAGGTCGCAATCGCCAGCGAGAGCACCACTGGCACGAAGATCCCGCTGATGCGATCGGCGAGGCGCTGGATCGGGGCGCGGGACGACTGCGCCTCGCGCATCAGCGTCACGATGCGTGCGAGCACCGAGTCGGCGCCGAGGGTGGTGGCCCGCAGGTACAGCACGCCGGTGCCATTCACCGTGGCACCAATGACGCGATCGCCGGCCTGTTTCGGCACCGGCAGCGACTCCCCGGTGAGCATCGCTTCGTCCACCGCGCTCTCGCCGCGGACCACCTCGCCGTCCACCGGCACCCGCTCCCCGGGGCGCACCTGCACTTCGTCGCCGGGCTGCACGGCGGCGACAGGCACCTCGACCGGGGCGCCATCGCGCATCACGCGCGCGGTGGGCGGCTGCAGCGTTGCGAGGGCGCGCAGGGCGGAGGCCGTCTGCCGTTTGGCGCGGGCCTCGAAGGCGTTGCCGGCCAGGATGAATGCGATGATGAGGATCACCGCCTCGTAGTAGACATCCGGCGCGAGGCCGCGCGCAAGGAACGCCCCCGGTGCCACGGTGGCGATCACGCTGTAGACGAACGCGGCACCGGTCCCCACCGCCACCAGGGTGTTCATGTCGGCGGAGTGGTGCCGGAACGCCGCCCAGGCGCGCACGTAGAAGTGCCGGCCGGCCCACCCCATCACCACCACGGTGAGGACGAGCAGCCCCCACGACAGCACGGCCGAGGGGATGGCATACAGCCAGGGCAAGGCCGCCTGCAGCGGTGGCGTGAGCCCCTGCATCACCCACCCCATGAACGGATCGACCGAGACGCCGTGGGCGTGATCCGGTGCGGCCATCAGCGGCATCGACACCAACATCGCCACCGCACCGGCCACGCCGCTCACGATCGCCTTGGTGCGCAGCGCGGCGAAGGTCGCCATCGTGGCGGCGTCGTGATCCACCTGCGCCTCGGCGGCTGACTGCTCGGCCGCTGGCAGCGCCGCGTCGTACCCGGTGTCGCGCACCGCGGCCATCAACGCCTCGGGCGAGGTGCGCGCCGGATCATAGGCGATGGCCGCGTTCCCCATCATCAGGTTGACCGACGCGTCGGTGACCCCCGGGGCGGCCTGCAGTGCGCGTTGCACGCGAGACTGGCAGGCGGCGCAGGTCATCCCCTCGACGGTGAGGGTGACGCGCTCCCCCACCAACGGCTCAGTGGTGGCCGACATCGGACCCTCCCGCAGCCTGGAAGCCGAAGAACCACCAGTTCACCACGCCGATCAGGACGGCGGCCCCGCCGAGCACGGCCCACTCGATCGGACTCACCCGTCGGCCCGCCCGGGCACGGCCGTCGCCCCATAGCCCGCCGCCTCGATCGCCGCCACCAGTTCCTCGGGCGCGGCATCGGCATCCACCTCGGCCCGCCCCATCTGGACGGTGTGGATCGTGGTCCCCTCCACCTCGGCCAGCGCCCGCCGGACCGCGTTCAGGCAGTGTCCGCAGGTCATTCCCTCGATATGAACCGTCCATTCCGCCATGTACCCCCCCAGGGTATGTATTGTGGACTGAAGATGTATAGGGGGGAGGGGTATGTCAAGGGGGGGTGCCTGATGGCACGGGGTCTGCTATTCTCCCGCCGTGATCTCTGACCTCGACACAGACCTGCACCGCGATTTCGTCCCCGTGCTCCGGTGGCTCGGCCACCGCCCCAGCATGGGCGATGTGCGCACGTGGTACGAGGCACTCTCCGCCGCCACGGCGGCGATCCTGCCCAACGATCTGCTGGCCGGCTGGATCCTCCCGCGGCGGGGCGATCCATTCCTCCTTGGCCCCGAGGAGATCGCGGCCGACCGCCTGCAGCTCCCGATCGCGGTGCCGCTGATTCGGCAGGAGGCGCTGTTCGCCCTCGAGGACACGATTCAGCGTGCCGGCTTCCGCTCGGTGATGGCGGTGCCTGTCCCCGGAGGCACATGGGACGCGGGTTTGCTGGTGATCGGGAGTTTCGCCGCCGATCGCTACGACCGCGGCTCCCTGCGCACGCTGCACCGCCTCGCGGACACGATCGCGCCGACCTGTCGCCGCCTCGCCGAGCGCCCGTGGCTGCCGGCGGTGCCCACCGCGCACGACGTCGGGGGAGATGGCGGGCGGCTCCTCACCGCACTGCTCGAGGCCGTCAGCGTCCCCGGCCCAATGGCCGACGTGGTCCACCTCACCTCCGACGTGATCAGCATCCAACTGCCGCATGACCACGTGGAGGTGATCACGGCGATCCACACCCCCCCCACCTGGTCGCTGCTGACAACCATCACGGGGCACGAGCCGGTGGATCCGGGTGTGGTGGCGACGCGACGGATCGAGGCGCTGGTACAGCACTTCGGCGACGCCCCGGTGGTCCGGGTGGACGACCTCGAGGAGGTGGGCCTCGCGTGGCCAGCCCCCCCCGGCCGGGTCCGTCGCGGGGGGGGCACTTCCCTCATCGCCGTCCGGATGGAGGTGGACGGGGTGCTGGCGGGGTGGTACTGCCTCGGCAACGACCGTCCCGGCTCGTTCCGCCGGGCCGACGAGGCGGTGGCCGGCCTGACGGCCCGGATGCTGGCCCCGCGGGTCGCGACCTGGACCGCGCGGGGCGAGCGGTAGCAGCGATTGGTGAGTAGCGACGGTGGGCAGCGCCAACCACCAATCGCCCCTCAGAACGTCGTCGACACCCGCACCACCATGTTCCGCCCGGGATCGTCTGCGTAGAACTTGTAGCGGCTGAGGAACGACCGGTACGTCGTGTCGAACAGGTTCCGTACCTGCAGGTCGAGCCGCACGAGCTGCGCCCCCACCATCACACCGACGCCGGTCCCGACACGCACGAGGGTGTAGGCCGGGGGGGCGATGTCGTCGGGATCGAGGCGGCCCTGCGTGGCGTGGTGCTCCACGTTGATCGAGAGATGGGGCAGGACCAGGGCGCGTCCTGACCCGCCCTCCAGCCGGAGGCCTCCCGCGAGGCGCAGCGGCGCGATGAAGGCCAGCGGCTGGTCGGCCGTGGTGTTCTGCCCGCGGGTGTAGTCTGCCCCCCCCTGCAGGTGGAGCCACTCCGCCGCATGGTACTCCAGCGCGGCCTCCACCCCGGTCAGGCGCGCATCACCCTGGACGATGTCATACACCTGGAACCCCGACCCCGGATCGATCACGCCGGTCGGTCGTGGGTAGATGTAGTCCTGCACCAGGTTCGCGAACGCGCCCACCTCGGCCTGCAGCTTCCGGCTCTGCACGCGCACGGCCACGTCGGTGTTGAACGAGGTTTCATTCCGCAGCGCCGGGTCGCCCACCTCGTAGCGCACCGTCCCCTCGTGCACCCCATCGGAGAAGAGCTCGAACGGTGAGGGCGCCCGGAAGCCGCGTCCGATGTTGAGCACCAGCGCCACCGGGTCCGCGACCCGGTAAAGCACGCTGGCATTGCCGGTCAGCGCGTTCCAGCTGCGCGACCCCGCGACGAGCCCGAGCACATCGTCGTCGGCATTGGCCACGCGACGATGATCGAAACGGGCGCCGACGGAGAGCTGCCAGCGCTCGAGGTCATACTGCTCGAAGCCGTAGACGCCGACATTGTCGGTGCTGCTGCTGGGGATGAGTGTCTCCTCGCCAAACTTCGCGAAATCGGTGCGCATGAACTGCACGCCGACCACGCCCGCCGCGCGGCCGCGCGAGGCATGGTGCAGGTGGACGTTGGCCAGGTAGTTGGTGGAGCGGAGGCCGAGCGCCACGTCGCCCGCACGCTCGGCGGCCACCTCCTCGAACTCGCGGCGCCGGTTGCGCTCGAAGCCGAGGTCCACCTCGAGCCGCGCACGGCCGAGGGAGAGGTTGCCGGTGACCGCGGCGCGGTGCGAGGCGATCCGCTGGAGCGGCGTCGCGTCCGGTTCCTCGGCCGGATCCTCGTGGATCTCCACGCGCTCCTGGCGTTGGGTGTACGTGGCGGTGAGCGAGCCCCAGCCGCCGCGGGTCCCGATCGCCGCCGAGCCGCCGGTGGTGCGCATCCCGGAATTGGCGAGGGCGCCATCAGGGGTCGAGAGGTCACCGGCGTCGCGACCGGTGAGGGTGCCGCGAAAGCCGATCGCCCCGGTGGCACCCTCGAGCAGCAGCGAGCCCTCGGGCATCGTCCCATTGCTGCTGTAGCCACCGCTGAGCGACCCGCGCAGCACACTGCCGCCGCCGCCCGCGTCCGGCAGCTCGCGCTGCACCACGTTGATCACGCCGCCCAGCGCGTCGGAGCCGTAGAGCACGGAGGCCGGCCCGCGAATGACCTCGATCCGTTCCGCCGTGGCCGTCTCGACATTGGGTGCGTGCTCGTCGCCCCACTGTTGGCTCTCGAGGCGCTGGCCGTTGTCGAGCACCAGCACCCGGTTGCCGGTGAGACCACGAATGACCGGCTTCCCGATGCCGGCACCGGTCGAGAAGTTGCGGACGCCGGGAAGGCCGTCGAGCACCGCGCCGAGGGAGGGGGCCTGCGCCGCCTGCAGGGCGCTGCCCTGCAGCACCGAGAGGGGTTGCGGTGACTCCAGGGCACTGGTGGCCAGCGGCGAGGCGGTGACCTGGATCGGCGCCAGCTCCAGCAGGGTCGGGGCCAGGACGACGTCCTGCACCACGTCGGCGCCGCGGAGGGTCAGTCGACGGACCACCGGGCGATAGCCGATCGCGGCGTAGGAGACACCCCATGTGCCCTCGGGCACCCCCTCGAAGCGATAGCGGCCCTGCTGGTCGGTGTGGGTGATCCGGTTGGCCTCCTGGATGATGACCTGGGCCCCGACGATCGGGGCCCCGGTGGAATCGCTGACCCGCCCGGCGAGAGATTGCGGGGCAGAGGATGCGGTGACCAGCGCTGCGGCAAGGGCAAGCACAAGCATGGTGAGACACTCCATCATGGTCCAATGACGCGGCCCGTCCCTGGTGGGATCGCGGGCCGCCACGAGCGGAGCGACGCGCCGCAGGCGCACCGTCCGGAAGACTGCCAGTCAGTGGGTCAGGCGGAGTGGGGCGGCGCGCGGGGCGCGGTGGCCGGGTCGCAGCGACGGGCCGGGGTGTGCGACTGTGCGGGGGGGGGATCGTTCGCGGCCCGGAGGATCGGGACCGCGGCGGGCGCCACGGCCGGCACGGTGAGGAGCGCGGGGATGGCGTGCGCCCCGAGGACGCACCGCTCGCCGTGACAGTCGGAATCCGCCGCCTCGATGTGCGGCACCTGCGCCGCCGCCTCGCGGTGGAAGAGGAGCCCGTCGAGGATCGGTGTCCCCACGGGGCCGCCGAGAAAGAGCAGCAGCCCCAGCACGGCGCGCAGACGACGGGGGATCATGCGGCGGCTGTCTCGCGGCGCTGCGGTGGACCGTCCACCGGGATCATGAACCAGAAGGTGCTGCCCTTGCCGTGGATCGACTCCACGCCGATCTGTCCGCCGTGCATCTCCACGAAGCGCTTGGAGAGCGCCAACCCAAGGCCGGTGCCCTGTGCCGCGCGCGAGGCCGAGGCATCGACCTGCGAGAACTCCCGGAAGAGCTTCGGCATGTCCTCCGTCTTGATGCCGACGCCGGTGTCGGAGACCGAGACCCAGACCACGTCGCGGGTGCCGAGGCGCATGCCCCCCCCCCCCTGCCAGTCGGATGGGGTCAGCGGCATCGGGGCCACCGTGCGCACCGCCGAGATGGTGATCCGCCCGGCTTCACCCGTGAACTTGGAGGCATTGGCGAGGAGGTTGAAAAGGATCTGCCGGATGCGGGTCCCGTCGGCCAGCACCTCCAGCGGGTTCCCCTCGGGCAGGTCAATGATGCACTCCTGGTCCTTGGCCGTGCGCAGCGACGCGGTGTCCGTCACCGCGGCCGAGACGGCCTCGCGCACCTCGAAGGCGGCGAGGCTCAGCGTCATCCGCCCGGCCTCGATCTTGGAGAGGTCGAGCACGGAGTTGATCAGCCCGAGCAGGTGCCGCCCATTGCGCAGGATCGCCTCGAGGAACTCCTTCTGCTGCTCCTCGAGCGGGCCGAGGCCCTCGCTCATCAGCAGGTCGGAGAAGCCGATGATCGCGTTGAGCGGGGTGCGCAGCTCATGCGACATGTTGGCGAGGAACTCGCTCTTGAGCTGCGTGGCCCGCTGCAGTTCCTTGTTCTTGGTGGCCAGCATCCGCTCGTTGCGGCGCAGCTCCTCGAGCACCGTGGTGCGGTCGAGGCCGAGGACCACCTGGTCCCCGAGCGCCTGGAGGAGTTGGCTGTCGTGCTCCGTGAACGGCCGCCCGTCGAGCGGGTTGTACGCGCACACCGCGCCCACCACGAGCCCCGCCGAGCGAAGCGGCACCATCGCGGCACTCTGAAGCCGCCCCGTCATCAGCTCGTGCTGGTGGTTCCGCGTGTCCTGTTCCATGTCGGGTACCAGGACCGCCTCGTCATGCACAATGACATGGCCGACGAGGGAGTGGTCGATCGGCACGAGCGAGCCGACCGCCGGGATCAACGGACCGGAGCCCGCCACGACCTTGGCGAAACGACCCTCCTCCACCACCAGCATGATCGCGCCGCCCTCGGCCTCGAGCAGGTCCGCGGCCGCCTGGGCCACCTGGCGGTTGAGCGCCGACAGGTCGGTGCCGGCCAGCAGGTTGGCGGCCAGTTCGCGAAGCCGTTCGAGCTCGCGATTGCGTCGCGACGCGGCCGCGAGGGCGCGCGAGAGCGATTCCTTCTGGCGGATTGCCGACAGCCGGCCGCGCCGCAGCGCGAACAATGAGAGGGCGCTGGCGAGGGCCGCGGTGGCAAGCCCCGCGTCGTAGCGGTCGGAGGCGAGGAGGGCCACCGCCGTCCAGCCAGCCACCAGACAATAAAAGACGAGCGGACCGGTCCCCGTGAAGGAGGCGAACCACGGACGTGCATCACGAGCCGCGGGGGATGGCGCGGATGTTGGGCTCGGCGATCGGTCCGCAATGCTCGTCAGGGCTCCTCCTCTTCGCCGTCGTCACTGAGAATGGTGCGGAAGACCGTGGTGCCCTCGGCCAGCATGCGCCGCAGGTAGGGTCGGCACATCCCGCATTGGTCGCCGCAGCCGGTCTCGGCCATCAGCGTGCGCAGGTCCCACCCTTCGGCACGGGCCACGGGCAACAGGCGCTCGAACGGCACCCGCAGGCAGACACATCGGTCAATCCGGACATCCGCGGTCCACGTCACCGGGAGCCGCAGTCGGGCGACACTGTCCAAAGGTAGTGCGATTGTGGCACGGGACGAGAGGGGGTCTGGGTCATCAGACCTTGTGGAACCCCACGCGACCCGCCTTGGCGCCATCCTCGGCGTCGTAGACCTCGAAGTCCCCGAACAGGGCCGGCGCCTCGCTACGCAACAGTTCCAGCGCCGCGATCGCCAACCGCCGGATCTCGCGCTCGGCCCCCTCGCCCAGCCGCAGTTCCAGCATGGTGCGCCACGCGCGCGCATTGCCGCTCACGACGATCTTGGTCTCGGTGGCGTTCGGCAGCACGGACCGCGCCGCTTCGCGCGCCATCTTGCGGCGATGGATCTTGTCCTCCACCCAAGCATACTGGGCCATCAGCCCCCCGACCGCCTCCACATAGGCCTCGTGAGCCGAGGCCATCTGCTGCTCCCAGGCCTCCTCCAGCGCGCGATTACCCTGCACCGCCGGCGGCATCACGAACGCCGCCCGTGATTCGTCCACATACCGCTGGGAGAGCTGGGAATAGCCGAAGCCCGCGCGATGCCGGACCAACTCGTGCGTGAGCGACCGGGAGACCCCCTCGAAGAGCAGCACATAGGTGGCATGCTCGAAGACCGACCCGTGCCCCTGTTTGAGGATGTTGCCCAGATACTCGGCGGTAGTCCGGCCCGCGGGGTTGTGCTGGCTCATGTAGCAGAGCCGACCGGCGAATTCCGCCAGTCGCTCGCCGTCGGACGCCGGCCCCTGCCACTGCACCGAGAGGTGCTCGGGTTCGATGAATTGCGGCCTCGCGAGCAGCGTAACGACGGGAGCGCGATAAATGGTCAGCATGGCGATCGGAGGTGTGGGAATGGGGGAACGGAGCTGGCTCCAGCCAAAGTATAGTCAGGTCAGGCGTGGCGGTTCCCTATCCCTGGCTGACGAGGGCGGTGCGCGGGTCGCCCCAGCGGGCCTCCGCCTCCACGCGCTGCAGCGCCTCGCTCACCCCCGGAGGCAACGGCGCCGCGTCGGCGCCGACCTTCAGGCGTTCGAACGGATCCGCCCGGTCCGGCAGGATCACCCCCGGGTTCCATCGGCCATCGGGATCAAATGCGGCATGGACGGCCCGCATGCAGGCCACCGCGTCGGAGCCGAGGAAATGCGCCACCAGCCCGGCCCGCAGTCGGCCGGCGCCGTGCTCGCCCGCCGGCGTGCCGCCGAGGGCCATCAGCGCATCGCTCACCTCGGCATAAATGGCGCGGACCCGGTCGAGCCATTCGGGCCGCGTGACATCGGGGAGGAGGTTGACATGCACGTGCCGGTCGCCGGCGTGCCCAAACATCACGAGATCCACGCCGTGCCTCGCCCCCGCGTTGGCGACCGCCTCGAGATAGGCCCCCAGCCGACCGGGGGGCACGCAGCCGTCCTCGATGACCTGCAACGAGCGACGCCCGTCCGTCAGGGCCGCCAGGCGCGGCGAGGCGCCGTGGCGCACGCTCCAGAGCGCATGGCACGCCGCGGCATCGGCGCCCTGCTCCACCACCACCACTGCGGGCCCCAGCGCCCGCATCGCCGCAGCGGCGGCGGCGAGCCGGGTGGACAGGCGATCGGGGTCATCATCCTCCAGGTCCACCAGCAGGACGGCCCCGGCCTGCTCCGCAGGATCCACCACCTGCAGGAAGGTCCGGTCCAGGAACTCGAGGCGGACCGGGTCGAGCGGCTGCAACACCGCGACCGCAGTTTCCACCGCGGCGCGGTCGGTGAGTGTGATGCGGAGGGTACCTTGGTGCTCCACCAACGGCGCAAGCCGTACCGTGACGTCGGTGATCACGCCGAGCGTCCCCTCCGCCCCGATCACGAGGTCGAGGAGGTCCCCCGAGGTGTACCACGCATCCAGCGCATAGCCGAGGGTGTTCTTGCGCGTGGCGGGCCAGCGGGCCAGCACCGCCGCGCGGTGGGCCGCCAGCAGCGGGGCCGCGCCGGCGTGAAAGCGACGGACCACCGGATGGGCCGCATCGGGGGCCACCCCGCGGGCCAGCGTGAGTGGTCCCTCGCCGTTGTCCAGCACCAGCGCCTCCACCCAGCGCCGCATCGGACCATCCCGCACGGTACGCGCGCCAGCGGCGTTGGTGCCCACCAGACCTCCCAAGGTGGCCCACCGGGCACTCGAGGGATCGAGCGGGCAGTGCAGTCCCCACGGCCGGGCGGCGGCCTGGAGCTGGGCCAACGGCAGGCCCGGCGACGCCGTGGCGCGGCGGCGGCCGGCATCGAGCTGGCAGCGGCCGGCCTCGAAGGCGCTCAGGTCGATCACGAGCCCCTCACCGACATTGCCCCCACCCATCGCGCTCCCGGCCCCGCGGATCGTGATGGCGAGCCCTGCGGTGCGCGCGGCGGCAAGCATGGCGTGGAGCGCAGCGCGGTCGTGCGGGCGCCCCACGGCGGCCGGGATGATCCGATAGATCCCGCCCCCTTGGGCATAGCGCGCCCGCGTGGCCAGGTCGGTCTGGAGGATGTCGGACATGATTCAATACTACCGCAGCGGACCAATCTGGTGCCGCCCCTTGACTCCCACCGGATCAGTCGAAGATTTGGACCCAATGACGCCACCCCGGGCAGAACTGATCCACATCGACGTCGATCGTCGACTCGGCCACGAGTGGGATGAGTGGAATGGCACCCCGTTGCCCAACGGCGGCAACTACGATGCGCCGCCCTCGCTGTTCTTCTGGTGGGCAATGACGTCGCTGGTCGTCTTCCTCGGGTTCGTGGCGCTGGGGCTCTTTCTCCTCGACCCGCGGCTGGAGGAACTCCACCCGCTGCTGCCGGAGGTCGTCTGGACCACGTTCGCAGTGGCCACGGGCGCGGCCGTCCTGTGGTGGGCGGCGCTCGGCCTCTCGTACCTCACCCGGCGCGCCTTCCTGCCGAGCGGCCTCGGCGAGCGCGGCCTCTTCCTGCGGGTGATGCGGCTCACGTCGCGCGTGGCGAGCTGGTTCGGCCGGCGCGACTGGGTCGAGAACGCGTCGGTGAAGGTCTACAACGCGTTGGCGCTCCTGCGGACACGCAAAGTCGGCACCGGCGAACTGCTCCTCCTGATCCCGCGCTGCCTCTCGCGCGCCACCCTCGACACCGTCCTCGGCCTCGCCGGCAAGTACGGGATCCCGGTGTTTGTGGCCACGCGCGGGCAGCTCGCCCGGCGTGTGATCCGCGAACGCCGGCCGCGTGCCGTGGTGGCGGTGGCCTGCGAGCGGGACATGGTGACGGGGCTGCACGATGTGGCCGGCAAGGTGCCGGTGCTGGGACTGACCATGACGCTGCCCGCTGGGCCGTGCAAGGACGCCGCGCTCGATTTCGAGCTGCTCGAACGCTACATGCGGGCGTTCGTGGGGTGAAGGTGGGGGGGGACGGACGACCTGCTCTCCCCCCCCCTACTGCGCCGGTTCCGGTGCCGGGACCGGCTCGCCGTATTCCTGCTTCAATCGTTCCACCACCGCCCGCACCCGGTTCGCCACCGGATGGGCACCGGGCACGTGCCGTTCGAGGGCACGACCCGGGCGCGAGGGATCGGCGAAGGGGCGGTAGACCGTCTCGACCGTGATCACGGCGTGGTTGGGGCGACCGGGTTCGACGAAGGCGCGCACCTTCACGACATCAGCGCCGAGGACACGTGCGCCCGTGGGCTGCAGGGTGGCAGCATCAAACCACGGCGTCTCGAGCCAGCCATCATTGGCCTCGGTGCGGCTGACCGGGATCGAGTCGGTGTCGAGGGCCAGTGCCAGGGCGCGCGTGGCGGCGGGCACGAACAGCTCCAGCTCGGCCGTGATCGCCTCGGGGACCGGCGTGAGCCCGGGCCGCGTGGTGGTGGGATAGCAGGCCATCACGAGCAGCCCCACCCATGCCGCACGCCTCACAGCCCGAGGTCCATCGGCACCGGCACCGCGCCGCTCCAGTCATAGAATCCCTTGCCGTTCTTCCGACCGAGGAGGCCCGCCGCCACCATGCGCCGCAGCAGCGGCGTGGGGGCGTAGCGCGCCTCGCGGTACTGGTCGAACATGATCTCGCCGATGTGCACCACGGTGTCGAGCCCCACCACGTCGAGCAGGGTGAGCGGTCCCATCGGGTGGCCCGCGCCCAGGCGCATGCCGGCATCGATATCGCTGATGCTGCCGACGCCGCGCTCGAGGGCGCGCACCGCGTCGAGCAGGTAGGGCACCAGCAGCAGGTTGACGATGAAGCCCGACTCGTCGCGCGCCGTGACGGGGGTCTTGCCCAACCGGTGCACGAACGCCGTTGCCGCGGCGATCGCCCCGGGGGCGGTCGCCAGGCCGCGCACCACCTCGACGAGGCCCATCATCGGCACGGGATTGAAGAAGTGCAGCCCGAGCATCCGCTCGGGGTGGGCGCGGCCGGTGGCCTGATCGCCGATCGAGAGCGAGGAGGTGTTGCTCGCAAAGAGCACCTCGGGCCGGCAGATGCGGTCGAGCTGCTCCCAGAGTGCCTGCTTGGGCTCGAGCGCCTCGATGATCGCCTCGATGACGAGGTCGACGCCCACAAGATCCTCGAGCGCGGGGACGTACTGGATGCGGCCGAGCGCGGCGTCGCGGTCGGCCGCGGCGAGCTTCCCCTTCTCAACAAATTTGGCGAGCGATGCTTCGATGATCCCGCGCGACCGGTTGACCTGGGCGCCGTTGCTGTCGTGCACGCGCACCTCGAAGCCGGCGACCGCAGCCACCTGTGCGATCCCACTCCCCATCTGTCCCGCCCCCACGACACCCACAGTCTCGATCGTCATCATGGCTCCCGAATGGCCTTGCGCACCTCGCGCGTGATGTCACGCACCACATTCCCGACGCCGCGCGCCAGGGTCCCGCTCCCCTCCGCGCCCGAGGGCAGCGCGGGCCGGGGCGCACGCCGCTCGAGCGCATCGAGGCCGCGTTCGAGACCGAGGCGCGCCCGGTCGGCGACACCCCGGTATCCCCGGGCCACCATCCAGCCCACCGCGGCCCCGGGGAGCGCGCCGGCGAGCAGGGTGATCTCGGGCGCACCGATCACCACGGCGATCGCGCCCGCACCGGTGGCCAGCGCCGCCAGCGTGGACCCGCCCGCCACCCACCCGGCGCGCGAGCGGCGCAGCGTGGCGGCAAGCGTCACGTGGCTGAACCCCGCCTCCAGCGGCGTCACGACGGCGGTGACCAGCTCCGCCTTGTCGAGATACGCCTTGCCGCGACTCGGATCGAACCAGGCGCCCACCTTGCGCATGGCCCCGGCCAGACTATCCAGCGGCTCGAAGGTGACGCGGCCCGGCACGGCCCGCTGCACGCTGAAGTGCTCATGGCGATCGAGCCACTGCGTGAGCGCCTCGAGGATCTCCAGCTCGGTGCCCTGCACGACGCGCGTGGCGACCACGTCGGCAGGGGCGATCCAGCGATCGAGGAGACCCGTCGGCTCGGCCGGCGCGTGGCGGGTCCGCTCCTCGAGCAGCGCCTGCCGCAACTCCGTCTCGGGGATCCCCACCTCGTGCCCGAGGGCGAGAATCTCCTCCTCGGTGAGGCCGTCGCCGATGTCGCGGCCCGCAGCCTGCAACTCGGCTGCACGCTGGAGGACGCGCTCGAAGGTGGCGCGGTCGATCCGGGCGGGGAGGCGCGGGCCGGTCATCGGGAGACCCTCACCCCCCGAACCCCTCGACGATCACCGCGATGCCCTGGCCGCCGCCGATGCAGGCGGACCCCAGGCCGATCCCCCCCCCACGCGCCCGCAGCGCATGCAGCAGGTGCGCCGTGATTCGCGCCCCGCTCGCCGCGAGCGGATGTCCGATCGCGATGGCGCCGCCGTGCACATTGGTGCGATCGCGATCAAGGCCGAGCTCGCGTTCGACGGCGAGGTACTGCGCGGCGAACGCCTCGTTCACCTCCACGAGGTGCATCGCGTCGAGGGTGAGTCCGGCATGCTGGAGCGCCCGGCGGGCCGCGGGGACGGGGCCGATCCCCATCTCGGCCGGCGCCACTCCTGCCACCCCCCAGCCGAGCAGGCGGCCGAGGGGGCGCACCCCGGCCGCTGTCGCGTGCGCCGCGGTCGTGAGCACGAGCATCGCCGCGCCATCGTTGATGCCGGAGGCAGTGCCCGCGGTCACAGTGCCATCGGGGCGGGTGATCGCCGGAAGCCGTGCCAGCGACTCGACCGTGGTACCGCCGCGAATGTGCTCGTCGGCCGCCCAGGGCACGTCCGTCTTGGTCTTGCGGTCACGCAGCGGCACGGGGATCACCTCGTCCGCGAACACGCCGGTTGCCCAGGCGGTCGCTGCCGCCTGTTGCGACCGCACGGCATAGGCCTCACACTCGGCGCGCGAGATGCCGTACTTCCCGGCCAGGTTCTCCGCGGTGTCGCTCATCGCGCAGCCGCCGAACGAGTCCACGAGTCCCTCGAAGAGCGCGTCCTCGAGCAGGGGCGACGGACCGTACTTGATGCCCCAGCGGGCGCCGCGCACCACGTGGGGCGCCTGCGACATCGACTCGGTGCCGCCGGCCAGCACCACCGTGGCCTCGCCCAGCAGCAGGCGCTGCGCACCTTGCACCACCGCCTCGAACCCGGAGCCGCAGAGGCGATTGACCGTCACCGCCGGAGTCTCGATGGGCAACCCCGCCCGCAGACCCACGTGCCGCGCGCAATAGAGCGCGTCACGGGAGGTCTGCATGGCGTTGCCGACGATGACGTGATCGACGGTCGCACGGTCGAGGCCCGCGCGGTCGAGGGCCGCGTCCGCGGCGATGACGCCGAGATCGGTGGCGGTGAGATCCTTGAGGGTGCCGCCGAAGGTGCCAAACCCCGTCCGGACGGCGGCACAGAAGACAATATCAGTCATCGGGGGAATCTAGCGAGGGCGGACGCACCGGAGGGCTGCCTCGGCCCGCCGGACCCGCTCACCCCACGGTGGCGCCGCACTCCGGGCAGAATCGCCACGCGCGCTCCAACGTGGTGCCGCACCCGGTGCACGCGGGCTGGCGCTGGTCGGCGCCGCACGCGACGCAGAACTTCGCCACGCGCTCGCTCGGCAACTCCTCCCCGCAACTCCAGCACCCCTGGTCGGGCGGCGTGAAAGCCACTCCGGTGAGGAAGGCCGGTGGCGGCTCCTCCGGCCCGCGGGGGGGCGCGACCGCGGTGGCATCGGCCGGGGCGGCGGCGGGGCGGATCGGGAAGATGGTGCGCGGGGCAGCCGCCTCGGGCGCGGCCGGCGCGACCTCCACGAGCGTTGGGGGGGGGGGTTGGCATCGGCCGCACGCCCTCGAGCCGGTCGACTGCATCGTCGGTGAAGGCGAGCGACGCCGAGCGCAGCCGCTGGAGAATGTCGAGATCGGGCACCGTGGCGGCGACCGTCTCGCGCGCCAGCGCTGCGGCCTCCCCCGGTTCGGTGTGCACCAGCGCCCCCTCCTCGGCGATCAGACGGAGGACCAGCATCTCGTAGTCCTCGCTGGCGTCGATGCCGAGCGATTTCCGCGCGGTGCGGTAGGGGAGGATGCGATCGAGCAGGGAGCCCACAGCGAGCGGGTCGGTCCGACGGCGACCCTCCTGTTGGCACTCCGCCAGGAGCACCGCCGCAAAGCGTTCCAGATCGGTCATTTCGCCTCCGCGATGGGAAACCGCTCGCCGGCTGCCAGACGCGCCTCGAGGGCGCCGAATGCGGCATCCGGGTCATACGACGCGAACACACCGCCGGCCTGCTTGGCAGCGAGCCAGGCGGGATACCCCGAGGCGACGATTCCCTCCGAGGTGACCTGGGTGGTCGCCGCCCGGATGGCGAGGTCGTTGGCGTATTCGTTCTTGGCATGGCCGGCGTGCCCGCGCACCCAGGTGAACTCGGCCTCGTGCCGGTCGAGCGACTGCCACAGCGCCTGCCACAACGGAAGGTTTTCGATCGGCCCGGTCTTGCGGGTCCACCCGCGCGCCTGCCAGCCCGGCGCCCACTCGCGGATTCCCTTCACGAGATACTCGGAGTCGCTGATGATCAGCAGCCGAAGGCGGTTGCCCTTCTGGCCGAGGAGCTGCAGCGCCGCGATCGCCCCGGCAAGGGCCATGCGATTGTTGGTGGTCGCCGGGGCGTGCAGAAAGAAGTCGCGCCGCTCGACGCCCTGCGGGGTGCGGATCTCGACCAGGCCACCCGCACCGCCGGGGTTGTCCCCCGGCTTGCCGTTGCCGAGGCACGATTCGTCGAGATGGATGACGGCGATGGGCAGCGGTGTGGGCGTCAGGAGTCGAGCACCTGGAAGAAGTCGAGGTCGTCGAGCACGAACAACATCTCCTCGCCGGTCATCGCCAGGTAGCCCGAGAGCGCCTCGCGCCCGCGCGAACTGGTCAGCGCACTCGCCACGACCACGTACTCGTTGCCGCGCCGACGCAGGATCACGCGCTTGCGCGTCTGCACCGCGTGCTCGAGCTGTTCCATGCGGGTCGGGGTCCAGCGAAACGCCATGGGTGGACCAGGTGGATGAGGCGAACGACGATGCGGGAGTGGGGGGAATCTAGCCCCACACCACCGCTACCGGCCGAAGAGCCGGCCAATCGCCCAGCCGAGGCCGCCCCCGACCAGTGCGCCCGAGAGGCCGAGGAGCGGCATCCGGACGGTGCAGTTGGTCTGGTCGTCGTCGTTGTACGAGCAGGCGGCCATCCCGATGAACGTCCCAAAGGCCGCACCCGCCACGCCACCCAGCACCAGGCCGACCCCCGACGGGGCCACACGGCGCAGCTCGGCGGCCGGTACCGTCGTACCGATGGTCTCGAAGGGGCGCACGGCCAGCCGATGCGCCGCCGGCGGGGCCAGCGGTGCCTGCGCCACCAGCGCGATCGGCATGACCATGCCGAGCAGCACGCCCCGCCAACGTATGGACCCGCGTTGCTGTTCAGCGGATGTTGCACTCATGGAACATGCTCCGGGTGATCGTTGACCCACTGACCACCGAGCATGACGCGCACAACCTTGCGCGAGTTTCCGATGTCGATCAGTGGGTCGCCTCCGAGGACCACGAGGTCGGCCACGGCGTTCGCCTGCAGGCGCCCGAGCGTGTCCGCGCGGAGGAGCTCCGCGCCGCGGACCGTGGCGGCGCGCAACGCCTCCAGCGGAGTGAGGCCGGCCTGCACGAGCAACGCCATCTCGAGATGCACGCCGGCCCCCGGCACCAGCAACTGGTTCGCGGCATCCGTGCCGGTGGCCACCCTGCCGCCGGCCGCCGCGAAGACGCGTACGAACCGGTCCTGCAGCCGCCGGGCCGCGCGGAACACGGGATAATCCTCGCGCTCCCACCCGGCGCGCGCGATCATCCCCGGGACGTTCCAGTTGGCGCGTGCCGAGTCGGGGACGCTCGCCAGGTCGCTCCGGCGGTAGGTCAGCGAGTCGTCGAGCCGCGCGAAGGTGTCGTGCAACCCGAGCGTCGGCACGAGGACCACACCCGTGGCGGCAAGGGTCACCGCCACGCGGTCCAGGGCGAGCGTGTCGAGCGTACTCCAGCTTGTCTCGACAGCGGTCCACCCGGCAAAGAAGCCGCGGCGATGTGCGGCGAACAGCGCGAGCGAATCGCCAGCGGCCTCGGGGACGCCACTGAGATGCTCGATCGAGGCGACGCCGAGGGTCGCGGCGGTCAGCGCATCGGTCTGGCCAAGGTGTGCCGCCACCGGGAGGCGATGCGCCCGGGCCCGGGTCAGCACCGCCGCCAGGAGATCGGGCGTCGCGCCGGTGTAGACCTTGATCCAGTCGGCCCCGGCGCGCACCACGCTGTCGACGGCGCCCTCGGCCGTCGCCGGGGTCACGGCGATGGCGTCGGCGTAGGTCGTGGGGGGGGCATCGAGCATGGCAACCGCCTGGAACAGTCGCGGGACCGGCCCGGGGTGCGCGCGCAACCGCGCGGCGAGCGGCAGACCGGCGTGCAGGTCGCGCACACTGGTGACCCCCCACCGGAGCGAGGTGTCGAGCCCCCAGGGCTGCAGGTGGGCGTGGGCGTCGATCAACCCGGGAATCAGCCAGCGGCCCGTCAGGTCGGTGCGCCGAGCCCCCCGGGGCACCCGCAGCTCGCTGCGGCGCCCGACCGCGAGGATCCGCGCGTCGCGCACCAGCACTACGGCATCGGGAATGGTCCGCCCGGCCACGACATCCACCACCGTGGCACCCAACAGGGCCTCCACCCCCGCTCCGGGGGGAGGACCCACCTGGCACCCCGCCAGGAGCGCCACCAGCAGGCCGGTGGCCCGGTGGCGGCGCGAAGGCCTCACGACCGCGACCGCGCGGCCTTCTTCGCCGTCACCTTCGCCTTCGTGGCGGGCTTCTGGTCCGACTTGGCCACCTTCGTGCCTGCCTTTTTCGCTGTCTTGGCCGACGTCTTGGCGGGCTTCTTCGCTGGCTTGGTCGCCTTCGTGGCCGCCTTCTTCACCGGCTGGGTCGCCTTCGGGGCCGCCTTCTTCTCCGGCTGGGTCGCCTTCGTGGCCGCCTTCTTCACCGGCTGGGTCGCCTTCGGGGCCGCCTTCTTCACCGGCTGGGTCGCCTTCGGGGCCGCCTTCTTCACCGGCTGGGCCGCCTTCGTGACCGTCTGCTTCACGGTTGCCTTGGCCGAACCCGCCTTCGTGGCAGCCGCCTTGGCGGCCTTGCTGGCCTTGGCCTCCACCGCACTCGCGGCCTTCGCCGCCTTGGCCTCCACCGCCTTGGCCCGCTGTTGCACGACCGCCGAGGGACGCGGTGCCGGCGCGGGTTTGGGCTTGGCCCGACGCTTCGGGCGCGGGGCAGGCACGGCACCCGGCGCGGGCTCCGGAATCTCCGGGAGGCGGAGCTGCGGGGTGGGGGACTCGGTCCCCTCTTCAAGGGATCCACGGAAATCCAGCAACGATCCTTCGGACATCGGAGGCTCCTGCAGCGAAGGCGGTGGAAGGGCGGTTCGGCGGGCCGTGCGGCCGACGACGCGCTATTATATGTCGCGCCCTTTTCCCACTTCTGCAAGGTGTCCACACCCGCATGCGCGCGCTCTGCCTGACCGCCATCGGCGCCCCGCCGCAGCTCCAAATCCTCGAGCGCCCCGCCCCGCCCCCCGCGGGACCGGGCGAGGTTCGCATCGGCATCCGTGCCGTGGCCCTCAACCATCTCGACCTGTGGGTCGCTCGTGGCGCCCCCGGCGTGCCCACGCCGACGTTGCCCCACGTGGTCGGCTGTGACGGGGCGGGCGAGGTCCTCGAGGTCGGCACCGGGGTGACCCACCTGCAGGTGGGCGACCGGGTCATGATCAATCCGGGGTGGGGCTGCGGCCACTGCGAGGCGTGCACCAGCGGCGACGACGTCTACTGCCGGGCGTTCGGGGTGATGGGCGAGCACCGCCCCGGCGCCGCGGCCGAGGAGGTGGTGATCCCGGCCCGTCAGGCGGTCCCGATCCGGAGCGAGTGGAGCTGGGCCGAGGCCGCCGCCTTCCCGCTCGCCACGCTCACGGCCTGGCGGATGCTCACCACCCGGGCGCGGGTGCAGCCGGGCGAGGCGGTGCTGATCTGGGGCATCGGGGGGGGCGTGGCGACGCAGGCCCTCCAGATCGCCCGGCACCTCGGGGCCCGCGTGGTGGTGACGTCTTCCTCCGAGGCCAAGTTGACGGCGGCCACCGCACTTGGTGCCGAGCTCGGGATCAACCACGCCAGCACGGCGGACGTGCCGCGGGCGGTCAAGGCCCACTTCGGGCACGGGGCCGACGTGATCATCGACTCGGTGGGGTCGGCGACGTGGGAGCCGTCGCTCCGGGCGCTCCGCCCCGGCGGGCGGCTGGTGACCTGCGGGGCGACCACCGGTCATGCCGTCGAGCTCGACCTGCGCCGCCTGTTCTGGTTCCAGTGGTCGGTACTCGGGTCGACGATGGGCACGCCGGCAGAATTCGCGGCCATCGTGGCCCGTGGCGAAGAGGGGCTCCTCCGCCCCATCATTGATGCGGTGCATCCGCTCGCGGACGCACCGACGGCCTGGCGGCAACTCGCCGAGGGTCGGCAGTTCGGCAAACTCGTGCTTGAGGTGACTCCGTGAACGTGCTCCTGGACCGACTCCGCTATGGTGCCGCCGAGCTCTGGTCCATCCTCCCCGCGTTGCTGGGGGCGGGCCTCATCTTTGTCACCGGCTACGTCGTGGCACGCACCATCGAGCGCTGGGTCGACCGCACCCTGATCCGGCTCGACTTCAACCGGGTCGCCGAGGAAGGTGGCCTGCGCGAAGTGGTTGACCGCGCCGGTGCGCGCCTCGACCCGGCGCACGCGATCGGCAAGCTGCTCTTCTGGCTCGTGATGCTGATCGTGATCCTGCTCGCCTCGGCCGCGCTCGGCCTCGAGAGCATCAACGAGATGTTCTCGATCATGATCGGCTTCATCCCGACGCTCATCAGCGCCATTGTGATCGTGATCCTGGGGATGGTGGTCGGGGAGTTCCTGCGCGGCCTGATCCTCGCCTCGGCCGGCACGGTCGAGGGTGTCCCGACGCTGGCCAACGTCACCAAGGGTGCGGTGGTGGTGGTGGCGATCTTCATGGCGCTGCAGCAGGTGGGGGTGGCCGAGGAGATCGTGATCTCCGGCTTCACGCTGGTGTTCGGTGCGCTGGCGCTGGCGTTCGGCCTGGCGTTCGGCCTCGGCAACCGGCGTCTGGCGGGGGAGATCACCCGCCGCTGGTATGACCGGATGCGGGAGAGCAACCCGAAGCCGGAGCCGGTGGATGACGAACCGGCGGACGCGGCACCGTTGCTCGATTGAGCCGCGGCGTTACACCCCGTCGGGGATCCGGTACCGCAGCAGGCGGATCCCTTCCGGGAACTCCTCCGCCATCAGGATGTGGGTCGCGGTGACGCCGAGGGCGGTGCCGCGACTCGGCACCGTCACCCGCACCACCACTCCGCTCTCGTCGACCACCTGGAAGGTGCGGATCGAGTCGAGCGCCGGCGCGCTCTTGAAGAGCCAGAGGCGCCCGGCCGTGCCCTCGAAGGCGCGCTCCACCGGCGGCTTGAAGATGGCGAACTGCACGCCGCGCACTTGGGAGCGATACACCTCCTCGTAGCGCCGCAGCCAGATCTGGCGATCCATCTCGTTGACCGTCAACACCGGATCGGGGAGCTTCTTCGATTCGACCGGATCCCCCCCCCCAGGCGGGTACCACTGGACGAAGTTCCAGTGCCGCCGGACGATCCACACCGTCCCGTCGGGTCGCACGCCCCAGTAATCCCGGCCGGCCAGCGGCATCGCCTCGTAGCGCGCCATCCCCTCGCGATCGACCTTCGCGTGGTCGATCGGTGCCAGCTTCGCGACCGTGTCGAAGCGCTCGAGGAGCGCGTCGCCACGGACGATCACGAGCGAGTCGAGGTTGCCGGCGCCGTCCCGACCGGGCGTGGGCGTCAACTCGAAGTACCACTGGCCCGCGGCATCGCGCGCCCTGGGGAAGGCGCCCCGCAGCACCTCCGGGGTCGGCATGGCGTCCACCCGCGCGCCGCCGGGGACCCAGCTCGTGACCCGACGAAGCGCCCAGTCGCCCACCACCGCGGTGTCGCCGATCCCGAAGAGCACCGTGGCCCCCGGCACGTCCTCGCGGGTCATCCCGGGATAGGGCAGCACGGTGTCGGCGGCAAAGTCGGCCACGTGAACGGTGCCCTCCACGGGGGCGAGCAGCACCCAGGAGCCATCGGATCGCGGCATGGCGGAGCCGACGTCCACCACCGGGGCGATGAGGGTATCGGCCGTCGGTTCCGCGGCGAGGGTCTGGGGCGGCGGAGCGGGTTCCCCGCCGCAGGCCGCGAGGGCGGCCACGGCCAGCAGGCAACGCGTCAAGTTGGGCATGTCGGAAGATACCGCGTCGTCCCCTCCGGGGGAGTCACTCGAAGGTGGCGCGGAGCCATGCGGCCACGCGGCTGGCGATCCCGGGTGCAATGCGGCGATCCGGCAGGGCGAGGTACTGCGCCGGGTCGCCGATGCTGTCAGTGAGGAGGAGGTGATTGACGCCGGGGACCCGGAGATGGGTCACCGGGGCGCCGCCGCGGCGAAGCGCGGCCACCAGCGTCGTGTCGTCGCCCGGCGGCACCTGCCGGTCGGCCCCGCCGTGCACCACCAGCGCGGGCATCCGGAGGCGCCGGGCATCGTCCAGCGGGCGGTGACGGAGGAAAGTCCGGAACGGCGGGGACGCCGCTGCGATCCCCGCCACCAGGCGCTCCGCCTCCCCAACCAGCGAATCCGCGAGGGCGGCCCGACGCGCCGCAGCCGAGTCGCGTACCAGGCGCTCCGCCCCGTAGCGTTGCTGCCAGGCCACCACCGCCGCGCCCTCGCTCGCGGAGCCGCCGAGCAGGACGAGGGCCCTCAACGCGCGATCCCGGTCGCGTGCGGTGCGCATCGCGACCAGCGCGCCCTCACTGTGGCCGACGATCCCGAGCCGGGTGGCGTCCACCTCCGGACGCCGTCCGAGCCAGCGCACCGCGAGATCGGCATCGCGCACCAGCGCATCGAGCGCGAAGCCCTCGTAGGCGCCACTCGATGCGCCCACGCCGCGATCATCCAGCCGGAGCGACCCGATGCCGACGCGCGCCAGCGCGTCGGCGAGCTCCCGCAGGGGGCGATAGCCGCTCATGGAGCGGCCGTCACGATCCTGCGCCCCAGAACCCGAGAGGAGCAGCACCGCTGGAACGGGCCTGGTGGCGGCCAGCGGCAGCGTGAGCGTGCCACCGAGCCAGGTGCCGTCGCGTGAGGTGAGCCGCACCTCCTGGGCGCGGTACGGTGCTCCTGGGGGGGGGGAATAGTCGGTCGGCTCGCTCGGCCACGGCGCATCCGCCTCGGCATCGGGCAGGCGCACGTAGCGCAGGCCGAGCCAGGCGGAGGAGGGCGCCGCGCCGCTGATGAGGCCGGCATCATCGAGGGCCACGTCGACCTGCTGGGCCGCCACGTAGGCCCGCAGCGAGTCCACCCCGCGGGCATAGAACGCCAG
>JBBQQJ010000004.1:0-34498 GCA_038216165.1 Gemmatimonadales bacterium
AGCAGGAGGAGCATCCATGGGATCCCGCGGTCGCGGACATCGGTCCGTACCATCGCGCCGAGGGTCCAGCGCTTGAGATGGGTGCCCCCGATCTCCGGGGCGAGGAGGATCGTGCCACCCTGGTCCCGGAGCCGATACCCCAACTCAATGTCCTCAATCTGCGGACGGGGGAAACGGTCCGTGTCGAATCCGCCGATGGCCTCGAAGGCATCCCGTCGCACCGCGCCACAGCCTGCCCAGAACGTGGTGGCCTCACCTGCGCCGCGCAAATGCACATAGCGATGGAGAAGATTGCGGAACTGCGAGACCGCGCCCGGCGCCTCCGGGTGCTCGTCATAGGCACCGAAGACAGCCACGATGCCGGGATGCGCGGTGACGACGGCGAGGAACCGGTGCAGGGTGTCCTGATACACGCGGACATCGGCATCAATGAAGACCAGCCACTCACCGCGGGCGCCGGCCGCACCGATGTTGCGCGCCCCCCCCGGGCCACGTGGTGTCCCGGTCAATCTGACCACGCGATCCGCGAAGACATCGGCAACTTCAGCGGTGGCGTCCTGGCTCGCGTCATCGACCACGATCAGCTCCCACGCGGCCCGCGGCAGGGCGCTGGCGGCGAGGGCCCCGAGAGTGTCAGGCAACAGGTGCGCGGCGCCGTGGGCCGGCACGATCACCGAGAGACGTACGGAGGAGCCGCTCACTGGAAGGTCGCCCGCACGGCACGTCCCATGCGCCGCAGTCCAAGAAAGGACCGCAGGGCTGTCGACCCCCATCGCTCGAACCAGCGTACATCCCGGAGATACCAGGCATCGATCCTGGGCAAGAGGTGAGAGTCTTCAGCCCGTCCCAGCGAACGGAGCGCTGTGGTCACGCCGTACTCGAATCGCTGCGCCACCAACCTGCGGACGGTCGCATCCGAGGCACCGAATGGATAGGCGAAACGTCTCGGGGTGACACCGAGTTCCCGACGAATGTCCTCGGCGCAGCCAGCCACCTCTGTCTCCAGCTCCGGCAGGCTGCATTCTTGGAGCATCGGATGCGATCGGCTGTGCCCGCCGATATCCATTCCCTGCTCGGCGATTGCGGCCAGGGTGGACCATGACATCACCGGGAAGACGGGAATCCTCAGAGAGGCGAGCCCCCTCCATCGATTGTCGCCACCCACATGCCCTGTCGGCACGAACACGGTGGCGGGGAGGCCGTGCTCCGCGAGTCGGGGAACGGCCCACTCCGCCACCGACTGGAGCGCGTCATCAAAGGTCAGCGCGATCGCAGGCGGACCGGACGGTCGACTCACCAGCTCACCGAGCGTGACGACGGGAACCTGACGACCGGCGAACCAGCGCAGGTGGTGCTCGAACACCGCCGGACTCACGGAGATCGGCGAACCCGAATCATCGATCGAGTGGTAGGTGATGATAGCGCGCATCGTAAATCTCTGCCGACTCACCGCGACCGCGTTGGCAGGGGATCTCCCGCCAACCGTGCCCGCTGATCTGCGACCACGTCGCTCACGATCTTCCGCAGCGCTGTCGTGGGCCTGAATCCCGTGACTCGCTCAAGCTTGGTCACGTCCGGCACCCGGCGGGCCATGTCTTCGAATCCCTCAGCGTACGCCTCGGCGTAGGGAACCCGGACAATGGGAGAGTCGCTCTCCGCCACGTCGCGTACCATTTCGGCGAGGGCAGCGATGGTCACTTCTTCGGTGGATCCGATGTTGAACACATCGTTGACGGCCGCAGGGTTCTCGATGAGGCGCAACAGCCCCTCGACCGTGTCATGCACATGGCCGAAGCAACGGCTCTGTGTCCCGGGGCCGTAGACCGTGATCGGCTCACCACGTACGGCCTGCGCCGCGAAGGACGGCAGCACCATTCCGTACCTCCCAGTTTGTCGCGGGCCGACGGTGTTGAAAAACCGAAGTACGATCACCGGCAGCCCGCGCTCTCTGGCATAGGCCAGGGCAAGCCACTCGTCCAGCGCCTTGGAACACGCGTACGCCCAGCGCGAGTGGGTCGTGGGTCCGAGCTGCAGGTCGTGGTCCTCGCGGAAGGGAAGATGGGTGGATTTGCCGTAGACCTCGGAGGTCGAGGCCAGGACCACCAGCTTGCCGTGCTTGGCAGAGGCATCCAGGACCGCCTCGGTCGCGCGGATGTTGGTCTGGATAGTGTGGACCGGTCGCTCAACGATGAGCCGAACGCCAACGGCGGCCGCGAGATGCACGGTCATCTCGCACTGATCGAGAAGCTCCGTGACAAGCGGCATGTCCAACGCCGACCCAATCCGATACGCGAACCCCGGTCGACCGATGAACGGCTTTATGTTGTCCATGCACCCCGTTGAGAGATCGTCGAGGACGATCACTTGGTCTCCCCTGTCGAGCAGCCGTTCGGTCAGGTGTGAGCCGATGAATCCTGCACCGCCGGTGATCAGCACTCTCATGCCACGTGCCCCATTTTCAATCGTGAAAGAATGTCCGGTCGTCCTCGCCGCGACGCAGCGTTCCCGACCAGCGTGAGATAGGCCGGCACGACCGTGGTTTCGGCCCAGTGCGTCTCCACTGCTTCTCGTCCGGCGACCGCGAGACGAGTCCGGCGTGCCGGGTCTGCCTGCAGGCGTCGAAGAGCCCCGAGCAGCTCGCCGGGGGTGTCGAAGAGCTCGCCGGCCCCTGCCTGCTCCAGGAGCTCCGGGAAGGGGCCGACCCGGCGTGCCAACACCGGAGAGCCCTGCCGGAAGGCCTCGATCAACACGATCCCGAACGTCTCGAAGCACACAGACGGGACGATTGTCGCGATGGCGTGGTGGTAGTAGTCCGCCAGCATTTCCGGCGCGAGCCGACCCAGGAAGCGCACGTTCCGCAAGCCACTCGCCTGGTCACGGAGGGTCGGGCCATGGTCGCCCTCTCCGGCGATCACCAAGTCGGCGTCCGGGTAATCGGCGAACACAGGCAGGACGTCGTCGAGCCCCTTGATGCGCTCGAGCCGCCCGGCAAAGAAGAAAAATGGGCGTTCGTGCGGTGAGGCCTCCGTGATGGGCCGGCCATGCGCGGCAGGCGGCAGGAAATACGGCAGCACCTCCATCTCGCGTTGGAGACCGAATTCCCTGTGCTTGGCGCGGCTGAACTCGCTCATGGCAATCACCGAGTCCATCCGCTGCAAGCCCCGCTCCAATGCGCCGGTGTAGCGCCACAGTTGCGGGGGCCGTCGATAGGTGACCAGGCAGCGCAGGCACTCGCGCTCGTCACATCGCTCACGACGGTGCCGCCACAGCACATGGGTCGGGCAGACCAGCCAATGCTCGTGTGCCATGTAGAGCGTCACCGCGTCGGTGGGATAGTGCAGGATACCAGGGCCACCGATCAGTGAGACATTGTGAAAGTTGACGACGTCCCATTGCCCCGGCGCCAACAAGGTGCGCAACCGAGCGGCGTGGAGCACGGGGCGGCCGAACTGCTGCACCAGGAGCGGTGAGAGTGGCCCGAATCGGCTGCGGAGCCGAATCACCCGCACACCTTCGTCGTCATCGACCTCCGGCCGGTCGGGCACCGAGCCAGGGTGCAGGGCACGGAAGGCATCCTCATCGTGGACCACCGTGACGTCGTGTCCTCGGCGCACCAGGGCCCGCGAGAGTCGCTGGATCGCAATGCCATCACCACCGAATGAAAACGGTGGATAGAACGTGGTGACCATGCAAATGCGGAGTCCGCTCATGCGGCCGCGTCCTCGATCGCCATGAGTGCAGCGCGGGCCCCGTCGTCCCACGACAGCGCCGCTGCGCGGTCGTGCGCCGTTGCGCCGAGGGTGGTGCGCAGCGCTCGATCATTGACGAGCAACTGCATCGCTCCGGCCAATCCCTCGAGATCACCCGGCGTGACGAAGATGCCCCCACCGGCGAGCAACTCCGGCAATGGGCTTTCCGTGGTGGCGATCACGGGGGTGCCACACGCTGCGGCCTCGACCGCCGGCAGGCCGAATCCCTCCGATTCAGACGGCAGCAGGCTGGCCACGGCGCCGCTGTGGAGGGCGCGCAATTCGTCATCCGGCAGGAAGCCGGTCCAGTGGATCAGGGCGGTGGTGCCAAGATCCCGGGCGAGCGCTTCCAACGTGGTGCCGTTGCTCAGGAACACATCTCCCTCCCGATGACCGACGAGGACGAGGTGCACGGCGGCGGCACCCGCACCGGTCCGCAGCGCCGCATGGCCCCGCAGCACCACATCGAGCCGCTTGTGTGGGCTGAAGCCACCGACGTAGGTGAACCATTCGGTGCCGTCAGGAATCCCGATCCGTTCGCGGGCCGCCTCGACCTCCGCAGCCGTCGCGGGGAAGTAGGCCTTCGCGGGCGCCTCGAGCGCGATCCGCAGCCGGTGCCGGGGCACCCGATGCACCGCCTGGATCTCACGCGCCGCGTACTCCGAGACCGTCAACACCAGCCGTGCCTGTCGCAGCGCCAGCGCGACCTTGAGCCTCCAGAAGACCCGGGCCCGGCGGCTGGGGAGGGTGAGGGCCGGAAACCGCTCGGCGATGGCATCATGAATCGTGACCACCGCGCGCAGCCCGAGCGGCAGCGGGAAGAAGCTGTAGACCGACGGTGAGAAAAAGACATCGAGACGCTCCCGGGCGACAGCACGACTGAGTCGCAACATGTCCCGCGGCGCGCGGTAGCCGTCAGCAGCGGCCGCGCTCGCGGCGGGGACCGACTGGGGCACGGCGACGCGTCGCAGGTTGGCCGTCGGCCCGGGGCCGGCAGCGAGCGCGGCCTCGTCCCCAAAGGCGACGAAGTCGTGCTGCGGCGCCAGTGCCACCATGGCCTGCATCAGTTCCCGGGCAAACCGGCCGTATCCGCGGCGGTTGGCCCAGCAGGTGCCATCCACGCCAATGCGAAGCTTCACAGGGATGCCGGGACAGACTCGGGCGATGCGACGTTGGGGGCAACGCGCGGCTCCAGGCGCTGTTCCTCGTGGTACTCAAAGTCGGTATTGACCGCCCAGATGTCATGATCGGCGCCCTGCATGTTCCAGACGGCCATCATCGCCGTGAGCATCGAATGATCTTGGTTGTTGTACTTGTGCATCCCGTTGCGACCGACGGTATGCAGATTGGGAATCGGGTCGATGAACCCGCGGACGCGGTCCAGATGCCCACTGTAGGCCGCATCATAGATCGGGTAGGCCTTGGGCATCCGGATGACGGTGCCGTCGCGCACCAGACCGGCGGGCACCAGACCCAGCTCCTCCAGTTCGCGGCCGGCCAGGGCCACCAGATCCGCATCGGAGGTGGTCCACAGCCCGTCGCCTTCGAAGCAGAAGTACTCGAGCCCGAGGCAGGTCATCCCTGCCTCAGGGATCATCGCCTGACTCCAATTGTTGAAGTTCTGGATCCGGCCGACCTTGACCCCCGGCGTATGGATGTAGATCCAGTTGTCCGGGAAGAGATCCTCCTGTTCCAGCATCAGGGCCACCACCAGAAAGTCCCGATATCGCAGCCCCTCGGCCGCCTGCCGCACGGGGGCGGGGGCCGGCGGCGTCAGTGCCCGCACCAGACTCCGCACATCGGTCGTCGAGATGACGTGGTCCGCGGCGAACAGCTGTTCACCGTCGGGGGTCTGCGCCACGACGCGTCTGGCCTCGCCATCCTCACACGCGATCTCGGTCACGAAGTGCTCCAACAGCACCCGGTTCCCCATCGCCTCGATGCGTTCAGTGCAGGCCTCCCACATCTGGCCCGGCCCGAGGCGGGGATAGCGGAACTCGTGGATCAGCGTCTTGATGTCCGTCGAGCGACGAGTGAGCGGCGTGGCATTGAGGATCGCGCGGGCCAACGACAGACCCTGGATGCGCTGGGCGGCCCACTCGGCCCGGATCTCGGTGCAGGGGATGCCCCAGACCTTCTCGGTGTAGGTCTTGAAGAAGATCTTGTAGAGTCGCTCGCCGAACCGATTGGTGACCCACTGTTCGAAGTTCTCTTCGATCGCCGAGGGGTAGAGCTGGGCCCGAACGTAACTGACCATGATGCGGATGGCATTGATCACGCCCAGACCACTGAGTGCGTTCATCGCCTTGAGGGGGTAGTCGAAGTATTTGCCACCGTAGTGGATTCTCGACATGCGGGGCACGGAGATGAACTCGTCACCCAGGATCTCCTCCCAGAGCTCCTGCACGGGGGCGATCTTGGTGAAGAAGCGGTGGCCGCCGATGTCGAAGCGGAAGCCGCGGTACTGCGCGGTGCGCGAGATGCCGCCCACGATCTTGTCCCCCTCGAGCACCGTCACCCGATGGCCGGCCTTGGTCAGGAGGTACGCTGCCGTGAGCCCGGCCGGACCGGCACCGACCACGATCACGTGGTCGCCCGGCGTCAGCGGCTTCACCGCGCGTCCCCTCCCCGCCAATTCGCTCATGCTCGACTCGCTCTCAGGTAACCCGCTCGAGGGAGGTCCCGGCACCACGCCAAGCCCCCACCACCTCACCAATACCCCACGCCCACACGAACAGCCCCAAATAGGGCAGACTCTTCCAGACCAGCGATCGCGGCACCTGCCTGTGGAGGCAGCGCGACACCACGCGGTAGAGCAGCACCGGCGGAAGCGCGAGCGCCGCGGCCCCCATGGCGAACCGACGAAGTGGAGTCCCGCCCGACACCCGTGATCCCGCGTAGCTCCGTGAGTACAGGTACCGCTGCGTGACGTACTCCCCGACAGTGTAGTGCTTCTTGTGATCCACGACGATCTCCGGATGTGAGATCAGCCTGATCCCGGCAGCTCGCAGCGCGTCGTGCAGGTAGTTCTCCCAGTGGCCTGCATGCGTGACGGCCCGATGGGCCCTCAGGACCTCGCGGTCATACAACGTGTTGTTCCCCGTCACCCATGGGACCGGACCCGATGGCAGTGGCGGAAGGAGATGACTGTATTCACAGAGGAAGGCGGCCCAATCGACCAAGCGGTGCGTGGCAGCGTTCGCCACCGCGCCGCCGATCACCGCGGGGCCCTCCTTTGCCGAGAGCAAGGAGCGTGCCCACCCCTGCCGAACCTGGACGTGATCCTCGATCACCGCGACGGAGGGGGCACGGGCCGCGTCGAAGGCGATCGCGCGCATCATCGGAATCGTGGTACCCAACGCCACCGGGATCACCTGCACCCACGGGAACTCTGCCGCCAGCGGCTCTCGGACTGCTGGGCCGCAGCGCTCGGGGACGAGAATCTCGATGGGAAGGTTGGCTCGCTCCCCAGCGAGCGCCATCAGACACGGCTGCAGGTCTGACCAGCCGTTGACGGAGGGTATGACCACACTGAGGACGGGATCAGGCATGGGTATCCGGACCGAGGGCATACCCGGTGGCCTCACCGGTCGCCCAGGCAGAAAGGAAGGTCAGCGTCGCCGGCAGTGCCCACAGGAACGGACCGGGTGTGCGCTGGCCGGTGCTCCGCCAGATCCGAGCGGCGAGCACCACGGGGAGCCCAACCGATGCGAGGGCGAGGAAGAGGCGGCGAGGACGGGAGAGCCCCCGTGAGCGAACCCGGGCGTAGTCCCGGCCATGAATGAAGCGGTCCTGCATGAACGACCGCAGCCCGTACCTCAGGTGCTGCAGGACCAGGCCCGCGGGAGCTTGGCCGAATCGGATCCCGGTCTCGGCAAGGCGATGATGGATCACATCCTCCCACTCACCGGCACCGCACCACGCGGCGACACTGGGCCGGAGGTCGGCGCGATACGCCACATTGGCCCCGGTTGCCAGCGCGGCCCCACCAGATTGGTGGACTGCGCCGAAGAAGCCGTACTCAGCAAAGAACGCCCCCCAGTCGATGGACCGTGCGGTGGCGGCATTGCCCATCGCCCCCCCGACTACCCCGACCTCGGGTGTCATCAGCTTCCGCATCTGCACCACCCAATCAGGCGCGGCCTGACAGTTGTCCTCGGTCAGCAGGACCCATGCGCCATCGGCGGCCTGGAGGCCTGCCCCCCGGATCTCGGGCACCCCCGCCGTGGCGTCGCACGGAATCACCCGGCACGCAGGAAACTGCTGAAGCAACCAATCTTCATTGGCGTCGGTGGGCCGTCGCGCCACGACAATGCCAACCCCCTGCGCCCCGCATTGGGGGACCAGCGCCGCCAGCGAGGCCTCGACGATCGGGCGAGATCGCAACGACGCCAGGACCACCGTGATGCGCGGACCGCTCACGCCGCATCTCCGGGAGCGGACGGCGCCCGTGCCGCCCGCCATCCACCCACCGCCTCTCCCGACGCCCACGCGGCCGAGTACAGTGCCATCGGGACAAGGCCCCGAAGGAGGGCCCGCCGACCGGCTGGACTCCCGACAGCTCGACGAACGGCCCTGGCGATGAGCAGCAACGGCACCACTGGCGACCTGAGCAGCAAGGTGACCCGCGACACTTGCCGACTGGACACCCGCTCGAACCCGTAGAGTGTCGCATGACGCCATCGCTGTTGCATAGTTGCAACAACTCTACTCTTCGATGAGTAGATCGCCAACGCTTGGGGGAAAAACATCAACTGCCGGCCATCGGCCACGAGGCGTCGATGGAAGCCGACCTCCCAGAATCCGGCTCGGACCAGGTCGGGATACTCCAGCAGCAGGGCACGTCGATAGAGGGTGGCCTCGCCGGGCAGATCGAGGCGAGCAACGGGCTGCCCATCGCCAAGCGGGAGGAAGGCCGAGTAGCGGGCCAGGTAGACCCCGGCGGAGGCGGCAGCCGGCGGAGCGAGGTCGATTGCTCCGGCAGCCCCGGCGACACCCCGGTCAGCAATCGCCCCCCGAACGGCAGGCCACCACCCCGGGAGCAGGTGGACATCGGGCGTCAGGAATGCGATCAGCTCGCCCTCGGCCCCCCGCAAACCGACGCCCCACTGGTCCGGCACCAACATCCCCGCCTCGGTCGGATAGCGCCGGATGGTCCAGGCGGGCGGGATCGTCACGGGGGTCGGCTGGCCTGACCCGACGAGCAAAAGTTCGACATGCGGCTCGTCGGCGAGCGTCACGGCGAGAGCCGCGAGCGCGGCGCCAAGGTCCCGGTCGCCCTCGGGGGTCGCGAAGACGATCGAGAGCTCGGGACGTTGGTCGGTCGTCACGACTCCGGGGGTTCCCAGGAGCCGAGTTGCTCGAGCGCAGCACACGCATCCTGCGCACCAGCGGTACGCGGAGACAGGAGCACGGCGGGACCCTCTATCGGCGCCGTGACCGTGAGCTGTCCGCACGCGGCCTGAAGCCGGGGGAGCAGCCGCTCGGACTCAAGCGGAAGAATTCTGGTGAGGAGAATGTGGGTGACTCCGACACGGTGCATCACCGCGGCGACATCCTCCAAGTCGCGGTCGAGGAGGGCGATCGGCAAGGTCCGGCGACCAGCGAGGTAGTAGAGCACTGATCCTTTGCCGGTCGCAATGACAGCATCGAGCGGCAAGGCACCCCGAATCACCTGGGCGCCCATGCGCAACGCTCGATCCTCCTTCCGCATGCACCCGGATGAGCCGAGTAACCACTCAGACCGGGGACACTCCCGGCGGGACTGGCTGCGCCGGATTTCCCGCTGGATGACCGAACCGAAGAGCAGTGCCGTGACGAGCCCGACCATGCCGCCCCGGGTGATCGCGAACCGCCGCTCCAGGATGCGGGCACCGGTGAGGATGGCGGCGAGGCATACCGGTAGAAGTGGGGCGGCCAACCGACTCAGACCCCAAGGCCACAGCAGGAGGATCACGAGCGTGGCCACGACGAATCCGGCGGCCGCGGGCCATCGGCGTACCATCCACAGGAGCCCGACCACACCGCATCCGACCAGGAGCATCGTCCACGCCGCATTGTCGAGAATCGAATGCGGGAGCATCGGCAGGGCGAGCAGCTCTGGGATCCCCTCGACCACATAGTGTCGCAGGTTGTCCACGACCCGCGCCGGCATGCCACCGGCAACGGTGCCGATCGGGACGGCAGCGAGGTCGACAAAATATGAGTGTGTCGCGCCCTTCGAAGCTCGCACGATGTAGGCATACCACGCGCCGGTCACGACACCCGATGCCACCGCCATGCCGAATGCCCACCGCCAGCGCTGCCGGAGCAAGAAGTCCGCGCACACAGCCGCGAGCAGGGCAACTCCAATGGTGCGTGTGAGGAAAGCCGCCAAGGCAGCAAACGCCGCCAGCGCCAGCGCTCGGTTGACGCGCGCATTCTCCGTCCCCGAGGCAACCACGAGGGCCCATAGCGCGACCGTGGCGAGCGTGGTGAACAGTGTCTCCGACAACAGGGTGCCGGCGAACCCGCTGAGCTCCGGATTCCAAACCACGAGACCCGCCACCCACACACCGCACCACCGCGACCCAAAGCGCCGCAGCGAATCCGCAGCGAGCCACCCCGTGAGCGCGAGCATCAACATCTGGAGTGCTTGCACGATCGCGATGCCGCCGCCCAACCCGAGGGTGAGCAACAGCCACACGGGCATCCCTGGGGGGTATTGCCCGTGCCAGGGTGAGCCGAGCAGGAACTCGTCGCGGTAGTGGCCCGCAGCCAGCGAGCGGCTGAGAAGGAGATAGGTGGTGTCGTCCCCACCAGTGAGCATCCCTCCCGGCACCCGGTTGAACCAGCCGAAGAGGGCCCCGGAAACGAGGAGGAGCGCGAGCACCACCCACTGTTGGCGCGTCCACGGCAAAAGGGGCTCGCGACCCGGAGCGAATGGGGCCGCCGGGAAGCCGACGGAACTCCGGAGGTGTCGCAGAAAATTCATTCAGGCCTTCTTGTCAAGAATCGTGCCCTGTAACTCGGGAGGACGCCAGTCCACAGGGGCCCGCTCGACCGCTTCGTGGTTCACTTCCCTGCTGATTGTGGGGGCCCAACCTGAACCTACTCTAGTTCTGACCTGCTCAATTGTTGTGGGGGGGGACGTCACCGCCCCCTCCCCAATCCCGATGGACCCCGCTTCCTTACCCTCCGTGCCAGCGCACCCAATTCAGGTGTGGTGCCCCAGTCGGCGCCACCGCGTCAAACTCGATCCGCAGCGGGTCTGGTCCCGCGCAGCGTGCCCGATCTGCCGCACCACGATCGATCCGTGGCGTTCGCAGCGGCTCCGCGCCGCACTCTCGTGGGCCCTGCCCTGGAGGGGGTGGACCCCAGCCACGATCGTCTCGTGGGTGGCACTGGCCGGCGCCCTCCTGATCACCGGCGTGGTTCGCATCCTGGGTGACCGACACTGGCTCGGCACCGTGGTCCTCTTCGCGGGGCGCTGGATCTGGCTCGTCCCGGTCGTGCTGTGGCTCCTGATCCTCACGATCTGGCGTCCACGGCCCCTGCTGCGCCCGCTCCTCCCCGCCGCGCTGGCCGGCGTGGTCGTCCTGTTCCTGGTGATGGACCTCACCCTCGGCTGGCAACGCCTCCTCCCGGCGGGAGCGGGGCAACGCGTCCGTGTGCTCACCTTCAACACCGCAGCCGATGCCCTGACGGGACAGCGCCTTGCCCTGATCCTGCAGCAGTGGCAACCCGCAATCGCTGCCTTCCAGGAATGCGGCACCGCGCTCCGCGATGAACTCGGACAACTGGGTCCGGACTGGTTTGTCGACACCACGGAGGGCTGCCTCGCCTCGCGCTTCCCGATCGACAGCATCACCCGCATGCCCAGCGACCACCTGCGCGTCGTCGAGGGCGCCGGGATCGTCGTCACCTACCACCTCGCCACCGATGCCGGCCCGATCGTGTTCACCAGCATCCACCTCGAGACCGCGCGGCACGGCTTGGAGCAACTCCTCTCGCACGGCCTCGCCGGCATCAATGCCGTGCGCGACAACATCACCCTCCGCGACCTCGAGAGCGAACAAGCCCGCCGATGGGTCGATCGCGGCGGTGGTCCGGCCATCGTGGCGGGTGACTTCAACCTGCCCAAGGAAAGCGCCGTGTTCGACCGTCACTGGGGTGACCTCATCGATGCCTGGGACCGCGCGGGTGTCGGATTCGGTCCCACCAAGAACACCGGCTGGATCCGGCTCCGGATCGATCATGTGCTGACGGACCGGGCCTGGCGCGCCGTCCAGGCCACGACCGGCCCCAGCTATGGATCGGACCACTGGCCGGTGATTGTCGACCTGATCAGGCGCTGATCCGCCGAGGCACCCAGACAATTCCCACCCCCGCGACCTCGCGTCCGCAAGCTATCTTGAGGTATGCGGCATGCCGTAGTTGGCATCCCGACCGCCCACCACCCTCCAGCCGGGCTCCCACCCTGGACCCTGCTCCGCTGCCTGCGCTCACCCCCACTGCAGTCGCGCCCACCGTCCCCGCGTGGTGGTGGAGCGCGGTGCTGGCGCTCGTCTGCCTGGGGTCGTTCGTCGGCTGGATACTCCACCCCACCGATCCGCTGACCTGGGCACTGGTGCCGTACACGATGCTGGGGAACTCGCTCGCGATGGTGCCCTACGATTGGTACCTGCCGGCCTACGTGGTCGGCCACGACGCGATCACCGGCGTGCTCCTCGCCGTCGCCGGCAACGTGCTGGTGGAGTGCTGGAACATGGACGTGCTCGCACGCATGCTGCAGCGCGATGGCACCGCCGCCTTCCGCCAGCATGCCGTCACGACCCGCCTGCTCGGCTGGTTCCGGCGCGCGCCGTGGTGGACGCTGGTGATCGCCGGCGCCGCACCGGTCATTCCGTTCTACCCCTGTCGCTTCCTGGCCACGCTCGCGAACTATCCGCTCTGGCGCTATCAAGTGGCGGTGGTGGTCGGCCGCGGCGTGCGCTACACCGGTCTCGCCGGCCTCGGTGTGCTGTTGCCGATCCCGCCGGTGGCCTACTTCGTTGTCGGGCTCGCGATGCTCGGGGTCTTTGCATGGAACTACTGGCGCCAGCGGCGTCGCGCCACCACATGACGCGCGCCATCCTGCTGCTGGTCGACGGGCTGCGGGCCGACGTGGCCGCGACGGAGCTCGCGGCGGGGCGCCTGCCCCACCTGCGCGCGCTGACCGATCCCGGGACCCGCACCGTGGCGGCCACCGCGTTTCCGTCCACCACCTCGGTGGCCTACCTGCCGTTCCTCACCGGCTGCCTGCCGGGTCGCTGCAACGTGCCGTCGATCCGCTGGCTCGATCGCACCACCTACCAGGGCCGCTGGTGGCGCGACCGCGACGCCGTCCGATCGTACTGTGGGTGGCAAGCCGGCCATCTCGACCGCGACATCGCCCCCGACATCCGCACGCTCTTCGAGCTCGTCCCCGAAAGCGTGGCCATCTTCTCGCCCATCACCCGCGGCCTCGCACCGGGCGCCGATCGGATCGCGGGCGCACGCAAGTTCTGGGGCACCGTCTCGCACTACACCGAGCGCCACCAGCCCGGCGACGACGCCGTGGCGACGGAGCTCCTCCGGCTCGCCACCGACGACTGGCGCTTCTGTTTCGCCCAGTTCCCCGCGGTGGATGGTCACACCCATGCCGCCCACCCGACCGCCGAACGCGTCCTCGCGTCGCTCCGTGCCGTTGATGCCACGGTCGGGCGGCTCGTCGCGGCGCTGGACGCCGGCGGACCGCGGGACGACACCCGCATCGCGCTGGTCAGTGATCACGGGGCCGCCCCGGTGCGGGCGCACTGTGACCTCGCCACCTGGTTCCGGGCGCGCGGCGCGCGAACGCTCGCCCATCCCACCCTCTGGACTGGCGGGGCGGATGTGGCCGTGATGGTGGCCGGCAATGCCCAGGCGGCGATCTACGCGTCGCCCGGCACGGTGCGCCCCCGGCGTCGCTCGCTCGCCGAACTCGCGGCACCCGGCGCCCTCGGTATTCCCGGCGACGCGGTCGCCCAACTCCTCGCCGAGCCGGCGGTGGCGCTGCTGGCTGCGGAGGATGGCGCCGGTGGCATCACGGTGGCGTCGGCCGGTGGGCGCGCCACGCTGCGCCCATCAGGGGGGGGGATCAGCTATGTGCGTGGCGATGGCGATCCGCTGGCGATCGGCGAGGACGTTGCCGACGACTCCGCCGGCTGGCTCGCCCGAACCATGGATGGTCCATACCCGGACGCGCCCACGGCGCTGGTCGACCAGTTCCGCTCGCCGCGGACCGGCGACATCGTGCTCGCCGCCGCCGAGGGGTGGGACTTCCGCGATGCGTGGGAGTACCCCGAGCACCGCGCCGGCCACGGCTCGCTGATCGCCGGGCACATGCACACCCCGCTGTGGACGAGTCATCCGCTCCCGCCCCGCGCCGCCTGGCGGACCGTGGATGTCTTCCCGCTGCTCTGCCGCTGGCTGGATGTGCCGGTACCATCGGGGATTGACGGGGTCTGAGCGCGGCGGATCGCGGGTGGGATTCCGCGGACGAGGGAGCCGCGCCCGCGTCGCGCTGGGCCCATCACCGTCCGGCCTGGGGCGCTCACGGCGTGACGATCACGGTGCCACCGTCATTGGCCTCATGGGCGTGCAGGGGGCAGACAAACGCATAGGTGCCTGGCTGGTCGAAGCGATGGCTGAGCATGGTCCCGGGCAGCTGGGCGCGGCCTTCGTCGAGCAGGCCGACGTCAATGATCCGCACCGCGTGCCCCCCCCCCGCTCGAACCCCAGTAAACGGTCGTGCCGACCCTGTCGGTGGCCCGATTGAGACAAAGGCCCGCTGCGCGCCGACCATCGTTGGCAGCGTCCACCGGGCCGACGCGTAGCCCTCCCGGTCGGTGATCGGCTCACCCGTGATAAATCCCGCACCCTGATCGGACCAGACCATGGGGACCCCGGCCACCGGAGTCCCACCATTGGTCACGCGAATCCGCAGCGGGAGGCCGAGCTCGGTCCCGACCTCGGCCACCTGCGCATCGCCCGAGACCACCGTCAATGCTGTCGTGGTGGGATCCGGTTCGCTCGGTCCCACCCGATTGGCATCACACCCCAGTCCAACCATCGCCAAGGCAACGCCCACGTGCAGCCGATGTACCCTTGGCATGGTCCGCTCCTTGCTCGTGTACGGTTCAGAATGTCCGCTATCTGCCCGGTTGCGCAGTGGTCCACCGCGAGTCGTTTGTTCTTCTTCTCGCATTTCTGACCGAAACCGGCGCACATGTCCGGGCGAACGGCCGCCGGGTGCCGGAGACTGGTCGTCCACCGCGGCATGGTCCCCGGTGATGCACGGAGCAGGTCACGTCGTGGAGAGCAACATTCGACCGTCGCAATCCGCAACGTACAGATCACGCCACCGCATGCACCCTTTCGCCCCGCTCGGGCGTACCACCGATATGAATCACCCACCCGTCACCCGAATTATCTTCCCTCTATGACAGCTCTCGCACTCCCGGCCATCATCCAAGGGGGCATGGGCATCGGCGTCTCCAATTGGCGCCTCGCCCACGCCGTATCGGCCCACGGCCACCTCGGCGTGGTCTCCGGTACGGTCATCGACTCCCTCTTCATTCGTCGCCTCCAGGACGGCGATCCGGGCGGGCACCTCCGCCGGGCCATGGCCCACTTCCCGATTCCGGGGGTGGCAGAGGAGGCGCTGCGGAAGTGGTTCCGCCCCGATGGGCGCGAACCCGACCAGGCCTACGGGATGCTGCCGATGTACCGCCACGGCGTGAGCGTGGCCCGGGAACGGGTCACCGCGCTGGCCTCGTTCGTCGAGGTCTGGCTGGCACGTGAGGGGCATGACGGTCCGGTGGGCATCAATCTCCTCACCAAGGTGCAACTCCCGAACCTCGCCGTGCTGTACGGGGCGATGCTCGCCCGCGTCAACGTGGTGCTGATGGGTGCGGGGATTCCCAAGGAGATCCCGGCCGTGCTCGACGCCTTCGCGGCGCAGCAGCCGGCGGCGATCAAGCTCGACGTGGAAGGGATGCCCCCCGCCGACGCGCCGCACATCACGATGGACCCGATCGCGATGAACAACGGTGCCATGATTGGCGCCCTGCCCCGCCCCGACTTCCTCGCCATCGTCGCGAGCAACTCGCTGGCGACGATGCTCGCCAAGAAGGCGAGCGGCAAGGTGGATGGGTTCGTCATCGAGGGGCCCACCGCCGGTGGCCACAACGCCCCCCCCCGCGGGGTAATGGAACTGGATGACGCAGGCGAGCCGATCTACGGCGCGCGTGACGTGGTCGACCTGCCGAAGATGGTGGAGCTCGGGCTCCCGTTCTGGTTGGCCGGCGGCGAGGGCTCGCCCGAGGCGCTCGTCCGCGCCCAAGAGGCAGGGGCCCGTGGCATCCAGGTCGGGACGCTCTTCGCCTATACCGATGAGTCCGGGCTTGCTCCCGCCCTCAAGCGGTCAGTACTGGAAGCCGCCCTCACGCAAGATGTGCACATCCGGACCGACCCGCGCGCCTCGCCCACCGGCTACCCGTTCAAGCTGGTGCAGTGGAGCGGCGACCCGACGGCCAACGGCCCGGTGCGGAAGCGCGTCTGCGACCTCGGCTACCTGCGCACCACGTATGCCAAGGACAACGGCCGCCTCGACTATCGCTGCGCCGCCGAGCCGATCGACACCTACGTGGCCAAGGGCGGCACGGTCGAGGAGACCGAGGGTCGCCGCTGCCTCTGCAACTCGCTGCTCGCCGACGTCGGCCACGCGCAGGTGCGCGACGAGGGCACCGTGGAGCAGACGCTGCTCACCAGTGGGGATGACCTCGAGCGGATCCACCTCTTCCTCGCCGGGCGCACGAGCTACACCGCCGCCGACGTGCTGGACTACCTCACCGCCAAGGTGCCACAGCCGGCGTAAGCGGCGCGAGTCGCTGTCATCCCTCGTCATACCCCAACAACCGCAACGCATTCGCGATCACCACCAGCGTGCTCCCTTCGTGGCCGATCACTGCCGGCCCGATCGCGAGCACGCCGGACGCCGCCAGGATCAGCAACCCCACCATCACGCCGCCGGCAATGAACAGGTTCTGCCGCACGATGGTGCGCGCGTGCCGCGCCAACCCGATGGCGAAGGGCAACCGCCCCAGATCATCACCCATGAGCGCGGCGTCGGCCGTCTCAAGGGCGGCCGCGGTCCCTGCCCCCCCCATCGCGATCCCCACCGTGGCGGTGGCAAGCGCCGGCGCATCGTTCACGCCATCACCCACCATCGCCACGCGGCCGTGCGCGGCGAGCAGTTCGCGGATCACGGCCACCTTGTCCTCGGGGAGGAGGTCCGCGCGCACTTCGTCGACGCCCACCTCGCGACCGACGGCATCGCCCACCCCTGCGTGGTCGCCGGTGAGCATGACCAGCGGCCCCAGCCCCATCGCGCGCAGCCGCGCGAGGGTTTCGATGACCGAGGTGCGCACCGGGTCGGCGAGGCCGAGCACGCCGAGCCATCGCTCGCCGTGCCGAACCAGCATCACACTGCGTCCCTCGCGGCCCAATCGGGCCACCGCCGTGGCCAACTCCTCAGGGACCGTGATCCCCTCGTCAGCCCAGAGGCGCAGCGAGCCAATCGTCACCACTTCGCCGAGCACCTCTGCACGCACCCCTTTGGCGGTCAGGCTCTGGAGGTCACCGGCCACGGGGAGCGTGAGGGCATCGGCAGCGGCGCGGCGCACCACCGCCTGCGCCAGCGGATGTTGCGAGCGCCCCTCGACGGCGGCGGCGATGCGCAGCAGTTCCTCTGCCGTGGTGCCCGTTGCCGCCACGATGTCGGTCACCTCCGGCCGACCGGCGGTGAGGGTACCGGTCTTGTCGAACGCGACGGCCTGCACCCCCGCCAGCGCTTCGAGGTGGGTGCCGCCCTTGATCAGCACGCCGCGCCGTGCCGCTTGTGCGATCCCGGCCAGCATCGCCGCCGGGGCGCCGAGCGCCAGCGCGCACGGTGAGGCGGCCACCAGCACCGTCATGCCGCGGTAGAGCGAGTCGCTCCACGACATCCATCCCAGCAGGGGCGGCACCACGATCAGCGCCGCGTCGGCCACCACCACGAACGGCACGAAGATCTTCTCGAATCGTTCGGTGAAGCGCTGGGTCGGCGCCTTGGCGGTCTGCGCCTCCTCCACCAGCCGAATCACCCGGTCAAGCGTGCGGTCACCGACGCCGCGCGTGGCGACGATCTCGAGCGCACCTTCGCCATTGACGGTGCCCGCGAAGACGTCATCCCCAGGCGCCTTGTCCACCGGGACCGACTCCCCGGTGATCGGCGCCTGATCCACGCCCGAGCGCCCCGCGCGCACCGTGCCGTCGGCCGGGATCCGCTCCGCCGGACGCACCACCACGACATCGCCCACCCGCACCTGCTCCACCGGGACTTCGGTTTCCACCCCGTCGCGCAGAATCCGGGCTCGGGAGGGCGCCAGCTCCGCCAATGCACGGATCGCGTCGCGGGCCCGATCCAGCGCGTAGGTCTCCAGGGCGTTGGCGAGCGCGAACAGGAAGAGGAGGAACGACCCTTCCGCCCAGGCGCCGACCACCCAGGCGCCGATCGCCGCGATGACCATGAGGAAGTCGATGTCGAGCGCAAGGCGCCCGCGGCGCAATCCACTGGCCATGTGGGCGGCGGGCTGCCGCCCGCCAATGACACCGGTGAGCACGTAGCCCGCGATCGGGAGCCAGGCGGGGCCGCGCCCAGACCACGCGATCACCCAGGAGAGGAGGAGCAGGACGCCAGCGACGCCGGCCCAGGCCAGATCTTCATGCCGTGCAAAGAGGCGCGCGAGCCGCGAGGGGGGCCGGCCAAACAGCGTGCGGTCAAGCCAACTGGGGGTAGACATGGGCACCGGAGATCGGAGAACGGAGAACGGTGAACGGTGAACGGAGAACCGAGAACGACTAACGACCGACGACCGACGATCTATGACCTACGACCGCTGACCGGCGATTGACCCTTCGCTACGCTCAGGGGGGACCACCGCCGGCTGATCACCTACTCCTATTTCGTGTCGCGCAGGATCGTCCGCATCCGGATCGCCAGCTTCTCGATATCGGACAGCGCCCGTTGCACCTCCGGATCCAGCGGGGTCTCCGACAAAAGGAGCAATTGGGTCTCGGCCAGGAGGGCGGCCAGCGGATTGGCCAGATCGTGGCGGAGTTTGGAGATCGGATCCGGGGTGATCATGGCCTGCCTCAGCGCGCGAAAGGAACCGGAACGAACGTCAGGATGAATACCAGAATACACGCCCAGCCGGTGATCCGCCCGGCACGCAGGACCGGCCGCTCCGGCAGGATCACCGAGGGGTGCGACCACCGCCCTCCCCCAATGGCGAAGGTGAGCGCCACCCAGAGCCACCACATGGGTGCCGACTGGCCCAGCACCAGCAGCCCGACGACCACCGCGAGGGAGATCACCACTTGGCGACGACCGGCCAGGCCATAGAGCACGTGGCCCCCGTCGAGTTGCGAGAGCGGCAACAGATTGAGCGCGGTGACGAACATCCCGACCCACCCGGCAAACGCCGTGGGGGAGAGCAGAACCGCCCCGTTCCCCGGGAGGATCCAATCCCGCAGCGCACGAGTGAGGAGCGAGTCACCGAGCACGATCGGCGCCCCGATCAGCCGGATGAGCGACGGCGCCGCCTCACTCGGCAACACCAGGCGCAGCGAGTCCTGGTAGCCCCACACCAGCACCGCCAGCGCCACCACGAAGCCGGCCAGTGGCCCCGCTGCGCCGACGTCGAGGAGCTGGCGGCGGTCATAGACCGGCGAGCGGATGCGGATGAAGGCGCCGAGGTTGCCGATCGGTGAGAGGTTGGGCGGGACGGGGAGGAAGTAGGGGGGCGACACGTCGATCGCGTACCGACGCGCCGCCACGTAGTGTCCCAGCTCGTGGACCAGGAGGATGCCGAGGAGCGGGGCCGCGAAGCGCCATCCGGGGAGCAGCTGTCGCCACCCGCCGGCCACAACGAACTCGGCGAACTCGACGGCCCCCCCGACCGCCCCACTGAATCCGGGTCGGACCACGGGGGCCCAGACGTGGGCGACCACCGCCCCAGCGGCGAGGGTACAGAGAATGGTCAGGAGGAGGAGGGCCCCGTGCCAGAGCCACCGCTCGGGGCGGGCCGTGGCAGTGCCCCGGACCAGCACCAGGCGGCTCCGGGCGTCATCGCCCCAGTACCAGGCACCGGGCCACTCGGCGAGGAAGGCCGCGAGCTCGCCCGAGGGGCCTTGGTGCTCCGGGCGGAGGACCCCATCGATCACATCGCGGGCCCCCTCCAGCGATTGAGCCCGCCAGCCGAGGAAGAAACGGGAGGGGTCGGTCATGGGCGGGGTTGACGACATGGTGCGCGAGTCATATCCTCTAGTGCCTTCGTGACCCCGGATTGTCCCCACGTCGTCAACGTTTCGCGCCGGTTGCGCGCCCTCATTCCATACATCATCCCACAACAACGTGTCAGCCCCATGCCCCCGCCCTTGCCGCATCTCGGCCCGGCGGCCGCGCCTGACCTTCGGAGTCCTCAGTGGACATTGCTGAACTGAAGAAAAAGTCGGTGGCCCAACTGCAAGAGTTGGCGGCCGAGTTGAACATCACCAACTACTCGGGCCTCCGCAAGCAGGACCTGATCTTCCGCATCGAGCAATCGCTGCTCGACAAGGACACGGTCATCCGCGGCGAGGGCGTGCTCGAGATCCTGCCCGAAGGGTACGGCTTCCTCCGCTCCCAGGACTGGAACTACCTCTACGGCCCCGACGACATCTACGTCAGCCCGAGCCAGATCAAGCGCTTCGACCTCCGCACCGGTGACACGATCACCGGGCAGGTGCGCCCGCCCAAGGAAGGGGAGCGCTACCTCGCGTTGCTCAAGGTCGAGACGATCAACTTCGAGCCGCCCGACACCGCCACCGCGCGCATCGCCTTCGACAACCTCAAGCCCCGGTATCCCGACCAGCGCCTCCGGCTCGAGGAGTCGACCGGCGACCTCTCGATGCGGGTCGTCGATCTGGTGGCGCCGATCGGGCGTGGGCAGCGCGCACTGATCGTGGCCCCGCCGAAGGCCGGCAAGACGATCCTGCTGCAGAAGCTCGCCAACGCGATCGCCGACAACTCGCCCGACGTCTACCTCATCGTGCTGCTCATCGACGAGCGCCCGGAGGAGGTCACCGACATGCAGGAGAATGTCCGGGCGGAGGTGATCGCCTCGACGTTCGACGAACCGGCCGACCGGCACGTCCAGGTGGCCGACATGGTGATCGAAAAGGCCAAGCGGCTGGTGGAGGCTGGACGTGACGTGGTGATCCTGCTCGACTCGATCACCCGCCTGGCCCGCGCCCACAACGTGGTCGTGCCGCACTCGGGCAAAATCCTCTCGGGCGGCGTCGATGCCAACGCGCTGCAGAAGCCGAAGCGCTTCTTCGGTGCCGCGCGCAACATCGAGGGCGGCGGGTCGCTCACCATCATCGCCACGGCGCTGATCGACACCGGCTCGCGGATGGACGAAGTGATCTTCGAGGAATTCAAGGGCACCGGCAACTCGGAGCTCGTCCTCGATCGGCGGCTTGCCGACCGCCGCATCTATCCGTCGATTGACCTCAATCGCTCAGGCACCCGCAAGGAGGAGCTGCTCCTCGACAAGGACGAGCTCAACCGCGTCTACCTCCTCCGGAACTTCCTGGCCGACATGCCGACCGTCGAGGCGATGGAGTTCCTGCTCGAGCGGATGAAGCGGACCAAGACGAACAAGGAGTTCTTCAGCTCGATGGCGCAGTGATTCCCTCGGTCGGGCGCGTGCTGTCCCTCGACTGGGGCGCCACTCGGATCGGGGTGGCCATCTCCGACGAGACCCAGCTCCTCGCCTCCCCACTCGTCGTGTTGCCCTACAAAGCCGGCAAGCGGCTGCCGCTCGGGGCGTTCCTCACGCTGGTCGAGACGGAGCACCCGGTCGGTCTGGTCGTCGGCCTCCCCTACGACGACGACGGTCGGGAAGGTGCCTCGGCGGGGGCGGCGCGCGCCATGGGCGAGCAGTTTGCCGAGCGGAGTGGGCTCCCCATCACATGGCTCGATGAGAGCTTCAGCACCGCCGAGGCGCTCGATCGCCTCACCAGCCGCGGGGTGGCCCCGCGCCAGCGTCGCGACATCGTGGACGCGCTTGCGGCCGCCGTCATCCTGGAGCGCTGGCTCGACGCCCGACGCGCCGCTCGGTGACGCGGCTCCGCCTTCTCCTGGTTGCTCTGGCGCTGCTCACGGCCTGCGGCACGACACCGCCCGGTGAGGTACGCCGCGTGGGGGTGCCCCCGGGTACTTCGCTCGCTACCGTTGGCGATTCCCTCGTGGCACGCGGCATCCTCGGGTCCGACCGGTGGTTCGTGCTGCGCGGTCGGATGCGCGGCGTCGATCGCTCCCTCAAGCCCGGCGTGTACGAATTCGCTCCCGGCACCACCGTGGATGAGTTGCTCGACCGCCTCGCCCGCGGAGACGCCCTCCGCTTCAAGGTCACGTTGCCGGAGGGGGCCACGATCTGGGACCTGGCGCGGCGCACCGAGGCGGCGACCGGCATCCCGCGTGACGCCGTCCTCGCGGTCGCGCGCGACACCACCCTGCTGCGCCGCTTTGCGATTCCCGGCCCCACGGCCGAGGGATGGCTGCTGCCGGTCACCTACGACTTCGGGGGATTCGCCACCGCCCGGGAGGTCGTGACGCGATTCCTGCAGGGACGTCAGGAAAGCTGGCCCGACGATTGGCAGCAGCGCGCCGATGCCGTGGACCTTGACCGGGTGGAGGTGCTCGCGCTTGCCAGCATCGTGGAGGGGGAAGCCAAACTCGCCGAGGAGCGGCCGTTGATCGCCGCGGTCTATCGCAACCGCCTGCGGCTGGGGATGCCGCTTCAGGCCGACCCGACGATCCAGTACGCGTATCTGGTCGACTCCGGCGCCCGCAAGTCGCGGCTCTTCAACCGCGACTATGCCTACCAGTCGCCCTATAACACCTACCTCTTCCGCGGCTTGCCGCCCACGCCGATCGGCAACCCGACCAATGCAGCGATCGAGGCGGTGCTCTCGCCTGCGGCGGTGCCATTCCTGTACTTCGTCGCGCGCGGCGACGGTGGGCATCTGTTCGCGCGGACGTACGCCGAGCATCTGGGTAACATTCGGCGCATTCGACGATAGCGAGCGAGAACGCGTCATCCATCAACCGCGGGTGTCAACCCGCGGGCCCCGCTCCCCCGTTCCCCGTTCACCCCTCCCGATATCGCCCTGCCGCCGCCCGCACATCCGGGTGCGCCAGAATCCCGCTCACCACCGCCACACCAGCGCATCCCACACCGAGCAGTGGGCCGACATCCGCGGGCTGCACCCCTCCGATCGCAACGCAGGGTCGCTGACCGGCCTGCTGCACCAGCGCCTCCACGCCGTGGATGCCGAGCGCCACACCGGCGTCTCCTTTTGTTTGGGTTGGATGCAGGGGACCGATGCCCCAATAGTCCGCCGACAGCCCGCGCTCGACTTCCGCCGCACTCCCCACCGAGGCGCCGATCCAGAAACCGGCCGGGGTGATCTGCCTGGCCATCGCGGGAGCGATGTCGTCAGGGCCGAGGTGCACACCAGCGGCGCCGGCGAGGAGGGCCAGGTCGAGGCGATCGTTGACGAACACCGGCACCGACAGCTCCGTCACCAGCCACCGGGCGAGTGCGAGCAGCGGACGATCGGCCAGTTGCTTGAGCCGGAGTTGCACCGCCGTCGCGCCGCCCGCCACCGCCGCCTGACAGACGGCGACCGGGTCCCGCGCGCCGATGAGGGCGTCATCGGTGACGAGGAGGAGCCGGAGCGCGTCGGCTAGATTGCTGTCCATGATCTCCCCAATCAGCCCTCACCGGCCGCTTCGCGCCAGCCACCGACCCGCATGAGCGGACACGCGACGGTCAGCGCCCGCGGGGCCAAGCGCTGGGCCAGTGGGCACCCGTGGATCTTCCGTAGCGACGTGATCCGCCACCCCGACACGGCGGGCATCGTCCCCGTGCGCGACGAGCGCGGCCGCTTCCTCGGTCAGGGCCTCTGCTCGCCCAAGTCAGAGATTCGCCTCCGCCTGATCGAGCGGAGTGAGCAGCCGATTGACCGCGCCTGGTGGATCAGCCGCCTCGCCGCCTGCGCGGCCCGGCGCGAGGGCATCGACGCCAATGCCTGGCGCGCCGTACACGCGGAGGGCGACGGCCTCCCTGCGCTCGTGGTGGACCGCTACGACCGCTGGCTCGTGATTCAGCTCCTCTCGGCCGCCCTCGAGACGGAGCGCGCGGTGATCCTCGACGCGCTGCGGACCGTCTTTGCCCCTGAGGGGATCCTCTGCCGTCACGATGTCCCGAGTCGTCGCCTGGAGGGGCTTCGCGACGACGTGGAGCTGGCGTGGGGGAGCGTGCCCGAACAGGTGGAGGTACGCGAGGGGAACGTGCGCTGGTTCGCTGCGCCGTGGACCGGACAGAAGACCGGGGCGTTTCTCGACCAACGCGAAAATCGTCAGTTGGCGGGCGCTCTCGTCCCGGAGGGGGGCACCGCCCTCGATTGTTTTGCCTACCACGGGTCGTTCGCGCTCCACCTCGCGCGCCGGGCCGCGGCCGTGACGGCGCTGGACGTGAGCGAAGAGGCGCTCGCCCGCGGACGGGAGCATGCCGCGCTCAACGGGTACCCTCAGATCGACTTCGTCGCCGGTGATGTCTTCGACGTGCTCCCCGAGTGGGGACGGGCCGGTCGACAGTTCGACGTGGTGGTGGTCGATCCGCCGGCGTTCGCCAAGGGGAAGGCCCACGTCCCGGCGGCGCTGCGCGGGTACCACGAGGTCAACCGTCGGGCGATGCGTCTGGTGGCGCCGGGGGGATGGTTGGTGAGCGCCAGTTGCTCCTTCCACGTGCGCCGGCCGGAGTTCCTGGAGATGCTCACCCGGGCGGCCGCCGACACCGGCCGGCGGTTCACGCTCCACGCGGTCCTGGGGCAACCCGTCGACCATCCGGAGGTGCTCACCATCCCGGAAACCGGCTACCTGAAGGGGGCCATCCTTCGGGCGGATTGACGCCACGCGTCCGTCGCACGAAGTTCACGGCATGCTCTCCCCGCAGCAATTGCTTGCCGCCGCGCCCCGCCGGCGATCCCACCGTTCGCTGCGCCAGCAGTACGACCTCTACATCATGGACCGGATCGAGCACTACAAGAACTCGATCTCCCGGGAGGAGCTGCTCCGGCTCGCCAATGATGCGATGACCGAGCTCCGGGGTGACGACGATCAGCAGTTCCTCCTCACCGAGGTGCTCGCCGCCACCGCCGTCGACGAGTTGATCAAGCGCCGACTCGGCATCCGGTCCTTCGACCTGTGGCGGAAGCACTACCCCAAGCTCCGTCTGGCGCAACGCGACCCGACCCACTGGGGCCTCGATCCCTCGCACCTGGTGGCCGGGATGGCGCCGCGCCTCGAGCCCGACGACCCGGTGCTCGTGGTGGGGGGTGGCGCGGAGAGCGCGGCCTACCTGCTGGCCGCCTACGACGCGGACGTCACCTTCCTCGACCACGACATCGCCACGGTGGAGCGGGCGGAGCATCGGGTGGTCTCGGAGTCGCTCTCCTGCACCTTCGATGCGATGCTGGTCCAGTTCGGCCAGTGGTTGCCGTGCCTGTCAGTGAGCTTCGACCTCGTGGTGATTGATGCGGGCACCCTCGCCGCCCTGACGCCTGGGGAGCGGCGCGTCCTGCTGGAGGAATTGCAGCGGCTCACCACCCCAACGGGCATGCATGCCCTGGTACCCGACGGGCTGGGGGGGACGGCCGAGGGATTTGCGGCGCACTATGCCACGTGGGCGCGGGAGCCGTTGCCACCGGCGGGGCGTCGTCCGCGCACGGCGCCGTCGCGGGGGGCGCTCTTCGTCAAGCCGGCGGCGGAGCGGGACGAGATCGAGGTCGAGCGCTCCCGCGCGTGAGATGCGCGGAGCGCCGGGGGGGAACGCACACGGGGCCGGCAATTGCCGGCCCCGTGTGTCGTACCAGGGCAGCCGCTGCCACCCCGTGCTGTTTACATCGCCGCCGGCGCTGCCGGGGCTTCCGCGGCCTTCTTGCGACGCGCCGGACGGCGCTTGGCCGTCTTCTTCGCCGCCTTCTTGGCCGGACGCTTGGCCGCCTTCTTCTTGGTGGCCTTTTTCTTGGTGGCCTTCTTCTTGGTGGCCTTCTTCGCGGCCTTCTTCGCGGGCCGCTTGGCGGTCTTCTTCTTGGCCGCCTTCTTGGCCCCACGCTTGGCGGTCTTCTTCTTGGCCGCCTTCTTGGCCCCACGCTTGGCCGTCTTCTTCGCGGCCTTCTTCGCGGGACGCTTGGCCGCCTTCTTCCGGGTGGCCTTCTTGGCCGTCTTCTTCTTCGCGGCCTACTTCTTCGCGGGGCGCTTGGCCGTCTTCTTCGCGGCCTTCTTCGCGCCACGCTTGGCGGGCTTCTTCGCCGCCTTCTTCGTGGACTTCTTCGCAGCCTTCTTGGTCGCCATGGAGCCTCCCTGAGGAGTGAATTTTGTCGGCAGCCGACATACGTGCGGGTGCCGCGACGACGCGCCGTGCCCGGCACGGAGTAGCGTCGACAGATACAAGATCGAATTTTTTCCGCGCAACGCAATACCCCCCGGCGTTGGAACCTCCACGGCGGCATCGGGTTGGGGCGGTCCTCCACATCGAAAACGACCCGCCGAGGGATCCTCTTGGCACCGTTCGTGCACATTAGATTCGAGCTGATGCACCCACCGGAGTTGGACACCATGACGCGCACACACCACGATTGGCTTCGCACGGGAAGCCGCATTCTCCTTGGGTTTGCTGGCGCCATGCTCGCGCTGATCATGGTGTTGCGCGTGCCATGGATCGCCAGCGACGTGCCGCTCGCCTACAACGAAGGGTGGAACGCGTACCATGCCGTCGCGGTCCGGGACGGCACCATGTTGTACCCTTCGCTGGCCGAAACCGGGACAGTCAACAATTACCCGCCAATCTCGTTTCTCCTCGTCGGAACGATCGCCCGGGTCGGTGGTGACCCGATCCGGATCGGGCGGATGGTGAACCTCCTCGGGCTGCTGCTGACCGTCGCGGCGATGGTCGGTGTGGTGCGCCGCCTCGGTGGTGCACGGACGCCAGAGGCAACACTTTTCACCGTCGTCGTCTCGATGCTACCCTTCGTCGGACCATGGCACCACTACCTCGGGATCAACGATCCGCAGATGCTGGCGCACGGGATCATGCTTGGCGCCGCGTGGCTGATCGTCCGGGCGGAGGGATCGCCCGGCGCCACGGCAGGCGGGGCCGCGCTGATGGCGGTGGCGGGATTCACGAAGCACAACCTTCTCCCGCTGCCGATTGCGATGCTGGCCTGGCTCTGGTTCTCCGGCCAGCGGCGCGCGGCGTGGGCCTTCATGGGGGGCGGACTCGGCGCTGCGGCGATCCTGGTGGCGGGGGCCTACGTCGCGTGGGGCAGTGCCTTCTTCGAGAGCCTGCTCGCGACGCCACGCCTGACGCGCCTCGATCGGATCCCTGAAATGGGAATCCCGCTCCTGCGCACCCAGCTACCGTTGCTGCTCCTCGCGGCCATCGCTGCAATCATGGTCCGCGTTCCCCCCTTGACCAAGTGGTACTTCGGCCTCGCCGTGGTCATCTGCCTTGCGATGCTTTCAGGTGAGGGAGTCGGACAATCGGGTGTCTTCGACATCGGGTTGGCCATGGGGCTGGTGCTCGCGCTCGCCGCCAATGCATCGCACGACAAGCCCTCACGTCATCGCGTTGTCCAGGTTGCCGTGCTCGGGTGGGCCTGTGTGCTCGGCGTCCAGCGACTCTGGGGACAGCTTCCGGCCGCCCTGGACAACGCACACGGGCGGGCTGCCGCCCAGCACGCGATGGTCGTGCAACTGCTGCAGAACTCACCGGGCGCCGTCGCGTGCGAGGCCGCGGCCGACTGCTTCCGCGCAGGCCGCCCCTGGACCTGGGACGCGTTCAATGTCGGCCAAGCCGTGAAGATGGGGCATCCCGCAGGCGCCCGGATGATCGAGGCCGTCACGACGCAGCGATTTGCCGTCATATCGATGCAGAACTGGCCTGACGTTGCCCCCGAGTTCATTCCACCGTCACTCCGGCGCGCGCTGGAGGCACACTACCGGCTGGCAGACTCCGTCGGCCCGCGCCTCCTCATTCCTCGCTGATTTGGGGAGCGGACCACCAATGGCGAGCGAGGGGCGGCCCTCGACATATTAAGGGCCTTCCCCACGCGAGGCATCGGATGCGGGCGTTGATCAAGGCAGGGCCTCAGGTTGGCATGGATCTCGTCGAGCGCCCCCGGCCGGTGCCCGGCGCGCGGGACGTGCTTATTCGCGTGCATCACGCCGGCGTGTGCGGCACCGACCTCCACATCTGGGAGTGGGACGCCTGGGCGGCGGGTCGGCTGAAGCCGCCAGTCGTGATCGGCCACGAGTTTGCCGGTGAGGTCATCGAGCTCGGCCCGGAGGCTGCGGCCGAGGGGATCTTCGCTCCGGGCGACCTGGTGACAGCCGAAGGACACATCGTCTGCGACGATTGCGTGCCCTGCCGGACCGGCAACGCGCACCTCTGCGTGCGCACCCAGATCATCGGCGTGGATCGCGACGGCGCCTTCGCCGACTACATCGTGATGCCGGCCACCAACGTCATGAAGCTCGACGGCATCCCGACCGACATCGGGGCGATCATGGACCCGGTCGGCAACGGGGTGCACACCGCGCTCGAGGGGGGTGAGGTGCCGGGGTGCACCGCGTTGGTAATCGGCTGCGGCCCCATCGGCTGCTTTGCGGTGGGCGTCCTGCGCGCGGCCGGGGCCGCCCTCGTGATCGCCTCCGACTTCAACCCGACCCGGCGCGCGCTGGCGCAGGCGATGGGGGCCCACGTGGTCCTCGACCCCGCCGCCGACGACGTCGTCGGGCGCGTGCGCGAGCTGACCGGTGGCATCGGTGCCGATCGGATCTGCGAGATGAGTGGTCACCCGGCCGGACACGCCACCGCATTTGCCGCGGCGCGACCGGGGGGGCGGGTCAACTTGCTCGGCACGCCGAGTCGGACGACTGAAGTGGACTTCGCCCGCGACGTAATTTTCAAGGGGCTCACGATGTACGGCGTCACGGGCCGGAAGATGTACACCACCTGGATCCAGATGCGCCGGATGCTCGCCAGTGGCTCCCTCGACCCGCGCCCCGTCATCACCCATCGTTTCCCGCTCGAGCGGATCGCCGACGCGATCGCCGTCATCAAGGATGGCTCCGCGGGGAAGGTCATCCTGGAGATCGCCACGTGAGCCAGCCCAACCTGCTCGACACCCGCCTGCAGGGTGAGCTCGAGGCCTTCCGTCGTGACGGCGTCTACAAGACCCTCAACTACATCGCCTCGGCGCAAGATGCGCGCGTCATCATGGAGGGCCGCGGCGAGGTCATCATCCTCTCCAGCAACAACTACCTTGGGCTGAGCAACCATCCCGATGTCATCGCCGCGGGCAAGGACGGCCTCGGCCAGTTCGGCGCCGGCACGGCGTCGGTGCGATTCATCTGCGGGACCTTCTGCATCCACCGCGAGCTCGAGGCCGCCTGCGCCCGCCTCGTGGGCACGGAGGCCGCCCTCTCGTTCGTGAGCTGCTGGAACGCCAACGAGGCGCTCCCCGCCACGGTGCTCACCGCCGATGACATCATCTTGAGCGACCAGCTCAATCACGCCTCGATCATTGATGGCCTGCGCCTGGCCAAGAGCATCACCAAGTGCGAGACGGGGGTGTTCAAGCACGGCGATCTGGTGGATCTCGACGCCAAGCTCGCGGCCGCCTCCAACAAGCAGGTCAAGATGGTGGTGAGCGACGGTGTGTTCTCGATGGAGGGCACGATCGCCAACCTCCCCGGACTCCTCGAGGTGTGCCGGAAGCACGGGGCCCTCCTCTGGCTCGATGACTCGCACGCCACCGGGGTGCTTGGCGTTGGTGGCCGCGGCACCGCGGAGCACTTCGGGCTGTTCGGCGAAGTGGACCTGATCACCTCGACGTTGGGGAAGGCGCTGGGGGGGGCGGCTGGCGGGTTCGTTGCCGGCTCCGCCGCGGTCTGCGACTACCTGACGCAACGCGCACGTCCGCAGCTCTTCACGAACGCCCTCCCGGCCACCGTGGCCGCCTCGTCGCTCCGGGCGATCGAGATCCTCGAGGAGGAGCCGGAGCGGGTGGAATCGCTCCGCACCAAGTCCCGGTATTTCCGGGAGCAGCTCGCCACCCTCGGGTTTCGGCCCCTGCCGGGCGATACTCCCATCATCCCGGTGATCCTCGGCGAGACCGCCGCGGCGATCCGGATGAGCGAAGCCCTGCTGGACGCCGGCGTGTTCGTGACCGGCTTCGGGCATCCCGTGGTCCCGCAGGGTGAGGCCCGCGTCCGGTGCCAGATTTCCGCGGCCCACACCATGGCCGACCTGGACGAGGCGCTGGCGGCGTTCAAGACTGTCGGTACCACGCTGGGCCTGATCTGACCCCCCCCGGCCTGTTCCTTGCTGGGGTAGCAGACGATTTCCCTACAGGAGACTCCTCGATGATGCGCATCCGGCGGACCCTCGGCACCCTCGCCCTGGTGGCCACCCTGACCTTGCCCGCCGCCCTGCAGGCGCAGCGCGGCGATTCCTACACCTGGAAGCTCGGGTTGCAGGCGGGCTCGATGATCTTCCAGACCCAGACCCAGGGCAGCAAGGTTATCCCCTCGGCCGGGGCGCACTTCCTGATCATGGGCAAGCGGAGCGGCCTGATGGTGGGCGTGGACGAGGGCTTCGGGTCCGACGAGGAATCGAGGCTGATCGTCTTCAATGATCTGCGCCGCTATCAGGCGGTGATGCTGGCCTTCCCGTTGGCGCTGCCGCTCGAGCCGTACTTCGGCGTCGGCGGCGGCCTGTTGCAGGTGGTCGGCCCGCGGGTCAGCAGCCTGATCACCGACCCGTTCGAGCGCGAGCAGATCCTCGCCTCCGCCGACGACGCCACGGCCCATGCCTATGCCACGCTGCTCGCTGGTGTGCAGGGGCGGTGGGGTCGGTTGAATGTGTTCGGGCAGGGCCAGATTTCAACCGCCCCGGGGCGGGACAATCTGCTCAAGGGTGCGCTCTACTCGATCCACGGTGGCATCCGGATCGGCCTCGGCGGCACCAAGGAAGGGGTCCGCGCGGGAGGGTACTAGCCCCCACCGCGCGGGGCACGCCGCTCACTTCGCGGCGGGCTTCGCCTTCTTCGCAGCCTTCTTGGCGGGCTTCTTCGCCGCCTTCTTCACCGCCTTCCCGGCCTTGGCCGGGGAGGCGGTTTTGGCAGGAGCCGCCGCCTTCTTGGGGGCGGTCTGCTTGGCACTCTTGGCCCGCGTGGCGGCCTTCTTCGCCGTGGGCTTCGCATCCGTTGCGGGCTTCGCCTGTTCAGCTGGAGCCGCGGGGGCGGTGGCGGCCGGGGTCGACTTCCCCGAACCGCCGAGGTTGATGACGCCAACCATTGGCAGCGCGGAAGCGGGTCGGCCGGTCACGGTGCCGGAGCGGAAGCGCAGGGCGCCCGCCGGACGGCCGGGCGTGGCCGACTGGTCGGAGGTCCCACCCTCGGTTGGGGTGGCGCGCACGATCATCGCGAGGTCGGACTTGTGCGGCGACACCTCGTAGTCGTCCTCGCCCAGAAGCCGCACATCGGCCACTTCCGCATCATTGGCCTGGCGCAGGAGCTTGGGGAAGCGCTCTGCCTCGAGGAGGACATCCTCGCTGCCATGCAGCGCCGCCATCCGGGCACGCAGTGCCTCGTGGCCCACTGGCGTCGTCAGCTCGCCGAGCGCGCGGCTCATCAGGTGGAACGCCTCGGCCAGGGTCAGCCCGGTTGGGCCGGCCGGCCCGGTGTGTGCCGCTGGGGTGCCCTCGGACGTGGCGGATGACGCCGCCGGCGCGCCCTCTTCCCCGCTGCGGGAGCGACCGCGTCCACCGCGACGGCGGCGCTTGCGTTCGCGCTCCTTCTCGTCCTTGCCGGCCTCCTCATCGGCGACGGCACTCTTGACCGGAGCGGCGGGAGCCGCTGGGGCGCTCGGGGCTGCAGGCGCGTCAGCCGCGACGGCAGACGCACGCTCCCCCCCCCGGCCCCGGCCCCGACCGCGGCCACCACGCTCACGCTCGCGCTCGCCGCCCTCGGGGCGCGGTCGGGCGGCGGGAGTGGTGGCAGGCTTTGCGCCCGCGGCCGGTGCCACGTCGAACTGGCCGTTCTCCTGCTTGAGGACGGTGATCAGGCCGCGCGCGCCGGCCTCCTGGACAAACTTCGAGAAACGGTTGAAGCCGGCGTTCCCCTCGTCGAAGTTGGGATCGAGCTGCTGCATCACCTGCTTGAGGCGGTCGGCCCGCATCACGTCGCCGTTGCGGGTCATCTGGACCACGGCCTCGACCACCAGCTCCCACGGGTCCCGCTGGGTCGAGGGCAGGTCGCTCTCGCGGGTGAGGCCGGCGAGATCGCTGTAGGAGAAGTACTCGTCGCAGTTCTGGATCAGGATGTCGGAGGCCGACTCCCGGATGCCGACACCGATGACGTACTTGCCATACTCCTTGAGCTTGAGCACGAGCGAGGAGAAGTCGCTGTCGCCCGAGAGCAGGATGAAGGTCCCGATCTCCGGGCGGGTGAAGACCAGCTCCACGGCATCCACGGCGAGGCGGATGTCGGTCGCGTTCTTCTTGCTGTTGCCGAAGGCGGGGGCGAAGATCAGATCGATCGACGACTCGGACAGCGGGACGATGTACTGCGGGTAGCGGCGCCAGTCGGCGTAGGCGCGCTGGACCGAGACCTTGCCCTTGATGATGTCGGAATCGAGCAGGTGGCGGAGCTCCTTGGTGAGATCGGAGCGGACGCCGAGGGTGACGTTGTCAAAATCGATGAGCAGCGCCGCATTGGGCGCGTGCGGGGTTGGCGCGGACGAGGTCCGGCCGGCCCGAAGGGCGGGATTGGAATGCACGACAGTCCTGTATTTAGGGCCGTCCCCGGTCTCGGACCCGCCACCCGGCGACCGCCACTGCGGTCGGGGGGTCAGCGGGGGCCGATGATCGAGACGGCGCGCCGGTCCGTGCGGCGCCCCAATGGCGCCGGCGTGCGGACAGGGGAACAATAGGCAGGCGGACGGATGGAGGGAAGGTGGGGGGCTCCTGGTGTGCAGCCGCTACCGACCCGAGAGTGGCCCGGATCTGGCTATCTTGGTCGCACCATGATCAAACTGCGCCCCGCTTCATGACCGACCCACGGGCGGACCTCGATCGCACCCTGATCGGCGGTATGTCGTGGAACGCCGGTGGGCGCTGGCTCGGGCAAGTCCTCGCCTGGGCCTCGACCCTGATCGTCGTCCGGCTCCTCACACCGGCTGACTACGGCTTGGTGGCGATGGGCGGCACGCTTTTCTCCCTGATCACGACCCTCGGCGATGGCGGCATCCGCAGCGCCATCGTCAATCGCGGCGAACGCGTGCCTGCCACCTTGCGCCAGTTGCACACCGTCTGCGTCCTGACCGGCATGGCGGGCACGCTCGTGGCGGCAGCGTTGGCTGTGCCGTTGGCGGCCTTCTTCGATGAACCCCGCCTTGTGCCGGTCGTCCTCGTCGTCAGCCTGAGTTACACCATCCTGGGGTTCCGGATGGTTCCCCTCGCCACCCTGCAACGCGACTTGGCGTTCCGCACGATCGCCGCCAACGACCTCCTCATGGTCGCTGCCACGGCCGTGACCAGCGTGGTGATCGCCGCGCGTGGGGGGGGCTACTGGGCCCTCATCATCGCCCATGTCGTGGGGACAACCGTGGCCACTATCGCGGCCTGGTGGGCCGCCCCCCAACAGCTCCAGCGGCCGGTCTGGCAGGAGGTGCAGGGGGCGGTACGATTCGGCGGGCATCTCATGGTGGCCCAGAGCGCAGACTGGCTCCGCGGCAGCGCGGACGCCGTCGTCATCGGCCGGTATCTGGGCAAGGGACTCCTCGGTTCCTATCGTGTCGCGATGGACTTCGCCAGCCTGCCGCTTGAGAAGGTCGCGGGCATCATCCTGCAGGTCACCGGCCCGGTCTTCGCATCGGTGCGGGATGACCGGGAGGCCCTCGCCCGCTACCTCCTGCTGATCACCGAAATCCTTGCGATGCTCACGTGGCCCCTCGCCGTGGGGCTCGTGCTCGTGGCGGACCTGGCCGTGCCGGTAGTGTTGGGACCGCAATGGGTCCCCGCCGTCGTGCCGCTCAGGATCTTTGCCGTTGCGGCGATGGTGCGCACGATTGCCCCCTTGTTGAGCACGGTGGTGTTGGCCCGGGGCCACTCCGGCCTCATGGCCAAAGTGTCGGTGATCGGGACCATTGTCACGGTGGGCGCGATGATCATCGCGGTGCGTTGGGGGGTTGCAGGCATCGCGATCGTCTGGGCCATCGCGTTCCCCTGCTTCGCCATCCCGGTGCTCCTCAAGGCACTGGAGGAGACCGACCTGCAGTTTCGGACGTACATCGCTCGCCTCGGGCCTACGCTCCTCGCGTGCCTCGCTGAGGTCGCCGCCGTGGTGGCGCTGCGCACCCTCTGGAGCACCCCTTTCCCGGCCGGCGTGCTCCTGGCGACTTCCATCGCCGCGGGTGGAATGGCTTATTGCCTGGTGATCTTTCTGGTGGCGCGGCGGCGCGCCCAGCAACTACTTGAGCTTTTGGTGTC
>JBBQQJ010000005.1:0-31892 GCA_038216165.1 Gemmatimonadales bacterium
CGGGCCGATCCATTCCGTGGCATCGATCGCCCCACGCTCCAACGCCGGGTAGATCTCCCCCCCCGCGAGCACCTGCACGGACACCCCCAGCCGCGTCATCACCTCACCGCCGAGCCCGGGAATCCGCATCCGCAGACCGCGCAGGTCGGCCACCGAGGTGATTGGCCGGCGGAACCAGCCACCGAACTGCGCCCCGGTGTTGCCCGCGGGGAACTGGACGATGCCAAACCTGGCAAAGAGCTCGCGCAATGCCGCGAGCCCCCCCCCCTCCATCATCCACGCATTGTGCTGACGCGCGGTGAGCCCGAACGGCACGCCCGTCTCGAAGGCCAGCGCCGGGTGCTTCCCCATGTAGTAATACGAGACGGTATGCCCGCAGTGGACCGTCCCTTGTTGTACGGCATCCATGACCTGGAGCCCCGGGACGAGCTCACCCGCCGGGTAGGCCCGGATGGTGAACCGGCCGCCGGTGAGTTGGCTCACGCGCGTGGCGAACCGCTCCGACCCGCCAAAGAGGATGTCGAGCGAACGGGGGAAGGACGAGGCCAGCCGCCAGGTCACGGCTGGTCCGGTACCGGTGGCAGCAACCCCGGCCTCGGGGGCGGCACAGGCGGTGGTGGTGGCAGCGGCGGCGCCCGCGGCGGCGGTCTTCAGGAAAGAGCGGCGTGGGAGGGTCATCCCCCCAATCTGCATCGGGGCGCGGTGCGAGGCCATCCCCGCCGTCCCGCGGGGTGTCACCTCGGCAGCGGGGTCTCGGTGTCGGACAGGAGAGGGACCTCCGTCGAGTCGGTCGGGAACGCGAGCTCCTGGCGCGCCGCTTCGATGGCATTCCGCATGGCGACAGCCACCAGCCGGTCGGCCCGCGTGTAGGGAAGGTCGAGCGTGCGGCCCTTGGCGGCGGGCATCCCGTCGAAAGCGCCGAGCCCGGTGGCAAGGAGGCGGAGCCGGGGTCGCAGGATCCCGCCGACCAGCTCGGCGCCTGCCAACCACCTCAACGGGACCACGAGGGTCTCCGCCTCATACCGGACCGTCTCCTCGGAGACGTTCATCAGGCTCACCTCATCGATCTCCTCCACCTCTTCCCATTCGAGCACCAGTTCAGTGCCGTCGAAATGGAGCAGACCCTCGACGCGTGCCGACACGTCGCGGATCTCGGTGAACGAGATGGACTCCTTGCCGGGGAGCTTGGCCCGAAAGGGAAGGGGAGCAGCGCTATCCATGGCAGAAAACTATACCGGGGTCGCCGGATGGACAGCCGGGGGCCGCCACCATCTCCTATCGGAGGAGGAGCAGCGGAATCTCGGCGGCCCGGATCATCGTCGTAGTGGTGCTGCCCACCAAGAGGTGCCGGATACGCGAGTGACCGTAGGCGCCCATGACCATCAGGTCAATCTGGTGATCGCGCTGGTAGGCCGGGAGCACCGCGTCGGGGTCGCCGGCCACGATGGCAGCGGTTGCCTCCAGTCCGGACGCCTGGAGGGTTGCAACAGCCGCCTGCTGGGCATCGCGATGCGCCGCATCGGGGTCGCCGACCTGGACCACGTGCAGGGTGGCGCCCTGAAAGAGCGGACTCTCGGCCATCATGGCAACGCCCTTCCGGGTCGTGTCGCTGGCATCGAACGCGATCATCACCCGGTGCGGTGTGTGGAAGGTCATGGGGACCACAAGAATCGGCCGCGACATCGCGCGGATGACCCGCTCCAGATTGCTGCCGAGGTGATCAGCGGACTGGTGCGCCGTTTCGCCGCGCTTGCCGAGCACGAGGAGACGAATCTCCGGATCCATCTCGGTCACCTGGCCAACCAGTGTCCCATGCACTTGCCGCACCTGCGCGTCGGGAACACCTGCCGCCGTGGCCTCTGCCTTGGCGGCTTCGAGCATGAGCCGGCCCTGCTCCATCGCCAGCTTGCCCTTGCGGGCGTCCAGCGCGGCGAGCTCGGCGAGCAAGTGCTCCTGCGCCCCAAGACCGATGCTCCCGCTCAGGTCCGTCGACCGCTGGGCGTGGACATGGTCGAGCACGTGCAGCAAGGTGAGTGGGGCGCCCAGTTGCCTGGCCGCCCAGCTGGCATAGGCCGTCACGCCGGGCGAGTAGGCCGAGCCGTCGAGGCAGGCAACGACAGTGGTGTGCATGGCAAAGCTCCGGTCAGTGGGCCATGAGGCGTTCGGCGGCATCCGCCTTGTCGTGCATCCCGAACGTACCGATGAGTGTCGCGCTGGCCTCATTGAGTCCGAGGATCTCGACCTCGGTCCCCTCGCGACGGAACTTGAGGACCACCTTGTCGAGGGCCGCCACTGCGGTCAGGTCCCAGAAATGGGCCCGTGACACATCGATGGTGACGTACGGGATCGCTTCCTGAAAGTCGAAGGAGGCGATGAAGCGATCCGCCGAGGCGAAGAAGACCTGGCCAAGCACCTCATACCGCCGATGGCGGCCCGCGGTGTCGATCGAGCTGCGGGTGTCGAAGTAGGCCGCGACCCGCCGTGCGAAGAAGAGGGCGCTGAGCAGGACGCCCACGAAGACCCCACGCGCAAGGTCGTGCGTCCAGACCACCACAACCACGGTGCTGATCATCACGATACTCGAACTCCTCGGGTGGTGTCGGAGGTTGGTGATTGACGACCAGTTGAACGTGCCGATCCCGACCATGATCATCACCGCCACGAGGGCAGCCATCGGGATCCGTGCCACCCAGTCCCCGAGGAACACGACGAGCAGGAGCAGGAAGACCCCGGCGACGAGGGTCGAGAGGCGGGTCCGTCCACCGGATTTGACGTTGATGACCGACTGGCCGATCATCGCGCACCCTGCCATGCCGCCGAGGAACCCCGCGGACACATTGGCTATGCCCTGGCCGACGCACTCGCGGTTCTTGTTGCTGCTGGTATCCGTCAGGTCATCCACGATCGTCGCCGTCATCAATGACTCAAGCAGGCCGACGATCGCGAGCGTGATGGCATACGGGAAGATGATCCCGAGCGTCTCAAGGGTGAGCGGCACCTCAGGCCAGAGGAAGATCGGCAACGTATCCGGCAACGCACCCATGTCCCCGACGGTCCGGATCTCGAGCCCTGCTCCGATCGTCAGGGCGGTCAGCGCCACGATGCAGACCAGCGGTGAGGGAATCGTCCGGTTGATGCGGGGAAAGAGGTAGATGATGGCGAGCCCGCCGGCGACCAAGGCATACACCGTCACGGGCACGCCCGTGAGCTCTGGCAGTTGCGCCAGCAGAATCAGGATCGCGAGCGCGTTGACGAACCCGGTCACCACCGAACGCGACACGAAACGCATCAGGCCCCCGAGCCGTGCGGCGCCGAACGCGACCTGCAGGATGCCCGTGAGCACGGTGGCGGCGAGGAGGTACTGCAGGCCATGTTCCCGCACCAAGGTGACCATGAGCAATGCCATCGCCCCGGTCGCCGCCGAAATCATCGCTGGCCGTGCCCCCGCGACGGAGGTCACCACGGCGATGCAAAACGAGGCATAGAGCCCCACCTTGGGATCCACGCCGGCGATGATCGAAAATGCGATCGCCTCGGGAATCAGCGCGAGCGCCACCACGAGGCCGGAGAGGAGATCGCCCTTGGTGTTCGAGAGCCATTCCTGGCGAAGCGTATCAATCGTCATGCCATACCGAGTCAAGGAAGCGCGCGTCACACGAGCGGCCGACCTCGCCACATGCTGTGGGAAGTCGGCCGGAAACCCAGTGTAACCGTGGTGCTACTTCGCTGTGGTCACCGGTACCGTCACCCGCGTCTTCTCCCACTCCATCACCAGCGCGGCGCCGGTGAGCCGCACCGTGAACTGCTCGACCGGCGCGGCGAGCAGAGAGACGGCGCCGGTGGTGCGTCCGAGTTCCTGTGCCGCTGGATACTGCGTGCCCCACTGCTCGGTGCCACGGTTGACGAGTACGGCCCACTCGCCGGCGGCCGGGATCGTGTAGAGCGAGTAGGACCCGGCCTCGAGGCGGACGCCACCGACCATGATCGGCGCGGAGGTGTGGATCATCGTCGGCTCATTGGCGCCGGTGCGCCAGATCTTGCCAAACGGGGCCAGCGCGCCGCCCACAGCAGCGCGACCGTTGAGCTTGGGTCGGCCGTAGCAGACCTTCACGGTGGCGCCACCGATGGTGGCGGAGACCGAGTCGAGCGGTGATGGCCGCGTGGCCAATTGGGCGGGAGCGGCTTTGGTGTAGCAGGGGTGCACCATCGGTGACGCGGTTCCCAGCACGGCAAGCATCGTGAGCAGCATCAGGCCAAACTCCGTGTTCAGGTCAGGGGGCCAGGGCGGCAAACGCCGCCTCGGCGTGTTGCAGCGCCGTGGCGGCATCGGCGGCCATGGCGGTCAGGTGGCCCATCTTCCGGCCCGGACGGGGATCGTCCTTGCCATAGAGATGGAGACGAACGCCGGGTATGGCGAGTGCACGCTCCCAGCGCGGTACCCCGGCAGCCCACAGGTCGCCGAGCAGGTTGATCATCGCCACCGGGGTGAGCAGATCGGTCGCGCCAAGTGGCATGTCGGCCAGGATCCGCACCTGTTGCTCGAACTGTGAGGTGACGGCAGCATCGAGGGTCCAGTGCCCGCTGTTGTGTGGTCGCGGCGCAAGCTCGTTGACGAGGAGGGCGCCGTCCGTGGTCACGAAGCATTCCACCGCCAGCACGCCCACGTAGTCGAGGGCGGCGGCGATCCGCACGGCCGCCTCGCGTGCCGTGTCGCCGAGGCTCTCGGCGATCGACGCCGGGACGACGGTCGAGTGGAGGATGCCGTGGCGGTGGACGTTCTCGCCGACCGGCCATGTCACAGTGACGCCGTCATGGGTGCGCGCCACGAGGACGGACACCTCGCGGTCCAGCGTGACGCGGCGCTCGAGGATGCAGGATACTCCACCAAGCGTCGCGAACGCTGCGATCACGTCCTCGACCGTGTCGACAGGCACCTGCCCCTTGCCATCGTAGCCCAGGCGCGTGGTCTTGAGGATCGCCGGGCCACCACCGATGGACTCCCAGGCGGCGGTGGCATCGGTGGCGTGCCGTACCGGTGCCCAGGCGACGGTGGCAATGCCACTGGTGTTGAGGAAGGCCTTCTCCACGAGCCGGTCCTGCGTCACGGCGACCGCGTTGGCCGCAGGCCGGACCGGGACGTGTGCGGCCAGCGCCCGGAGGACGTCCGCAGGGACGTTTTCGAACTCGGTGGTCACCGCGCTGCACGTGGCCGCCAGCTCGGCGAGGGCGTCGGGGTCGGTCCACGGGCGTACGAGCGCGCGCGTCGCGAGCTGGGCTGCCGGGGCGTTGGGGCTTGGGTCCACCACCACCACCTCGTAGCCCATGCGGCGGGCCTCGGCCGTGAACATCCGGCCGAGTTGTCCCCCCCCCAGCATGCCGAGGGTGCCGCCGGGCTGGATCACGCGGGGTCGGGCAGGGTGAGAGCGCGCACGCGGGCCTCCTCCGCAGCACGGAACGCCATGAGACGATCGGCCAGCGCCGTATCGCCCCGCGCCAGTATCGCCGCCGCGAACAACGCGGCGTTGTGGGCGCCGGCCTCGCCGATGGCGAAGGTGGCGACCGGCACGCCGGCCGGCATCTGCACGATGCTGAGCAGCGAGTCGAGCCCCTTGAGGTGCCGACTCGGCACCGGCACGCCAAGAACGGGGACGAGTGTCTTGGCAGCGAGCATCCCGGGGAGATGGGCGGCCCCACCGGCCCCCGCGATGATGGCGCGGAGGCCGCGATCGGCGGCGGTGGCCGCGTATTCGAACAGCAGGTCAGGCGTCCGATGCGCCGAGACCACCCGCGCCTCGTGCGGAATCCCGAAGTGCGCGAGCCGGGCGGCGGCGTGCTGCATCACCGCCCAGTCGGAATCGCTTCCCATCACCACACCCACCAGCGGGGCCGCGCTCATACCGTGGCCTGCGTACGATCGACCGTGCCGCGGACCGCCAGCGCGGCCTGTGCGGCGGCGAGTCGTGCCACCGGGACGCGGAACGGCGAGCAGGAGACGTAGTTCATGCGCAGTCGCTCGAAGAAGGCAATGGAGGCAGGGTCACCGCCGTGCTCCCCACAGATGCCGATCTTCAGGTCGGCTCGGGTCTTTCGACCCGCCTCGGCGGCCATCTGCACGAGGCGTCCCACGCCCGCCTGGTCGAGCGACTGGAAGGGGTCGTGATCCACGATCCCGGCAGCGATGTAGTGCGGCAGGAAGCGGCCGGCATCGTCGCGCGACAGCCCCCACGTGGTCTGTGTGAGGTCGTTGGTGCCAAAGGAGAAGAACTGTGCCTCGCGGGCGATTTCGTCGGCCGTGAGTGCCGCCCGCGGCAGTTCGATCATCGTGCCCAGCAGGTAGGGCACCGTCAGTTGTCGCTCGCGGAACACCTCCTCCGCCACCTGGCGCACCTCGAGCGCCTGCTTCCGGAACTCCACGACGGTCGCCACCAGCGGGATCATCACCTCCGGCATCACCCGACCCTTCCGGGCCGCCACCGTGCAGGCCGCCTCGAAGATCGCCCGCACCTGCATGCGGGTCACCTCCGGGTGGATGATCCCGAGGCGGCAGCCCCGGAGGCCGAGCATCGGATTTTGCTCCCGCAGGCCGTGCACGACGTTGCGCACATGATCGAGCGGCTTGCCGAGGTCGGTGGCCAGGGCCTCGAGTTCGGAATCGTCATGCGGGAGAAACTCATGGAGCGGGGGGTCGAGCAGGCGGATCGTGACCGGGTACCCCTCCATCGCACGGAAGATCGCCTCGAAGTCGCCGCGCTGCATCGGCAGCAACTTGGCGAGCGCGCGATCGCGCTCTCCCTGATTCTCGGCGAGGATCATCTGCCGCATCGCGGTCAGCCGGTCGCCCTCGAAGAACATGTGCTCCGTGCGGCAGAGGCCGATGCCCTCGGCCCCGAAGTCGCGCCCGCGATGCGCATCGGCCGGGGTGTCGGCGTTCACGCGCACCTTCATCGGTCGGATCCGGTCCGCCCATCCCATCAGACGGTGATAGTACTCGTCTGGCTCCGGCGAGAGGAGCTTGGCCTGGCCCGCGTAGATCGTGCCCTGCGTGCCGTCGAGGGTGATCCACTCGCCGGCGCGGACCGTGGTGCCATTGAGGGTGAAGGACTCCTCGGCCTCCCGTACCTCGAGGCCCTGCACGCTCACGACGCACGGCTTGCCCATGCCACGGGCCACCACGGCGGCGTGTGAGGTCATCCCACCGCGGGCGGTGACGATCGCCCGTGCCGCCACCATCCCATGGAAGTCCTCAGGCGACGTCTCGCGCCGCACGAGGATCACCGCGTCGCCGTTGCGGCCACGCTCGGCGGCCACATCGGCATTGAAGACCACCATCCCCGAGGCGGCGCCCGGTGAGGCCGGCAGGCCCGTCCCGAGGTGGTCGAGCGACGCCTTGGCATCGATCGTGGGATGGAGCAGCTGCTCCAGCGCCTGGGGGGGGATCCGCGCGACCGCCTCCTCCTCGCTGATCAACTCCTCCCGCACCATGTCGCACGCCACCCGGAAGGCCGCCTGACCGGTGCGCTGCGCGCGCCGCGTCTGCAACATGTAGAGGTGGCCATCTTCAATGGTGAACTCCATGTCCTGGACATCGCGGAAGTGCCGCTCGAGGGTGCGCGCCATCCGCTCAAGTTCCTGAAAGGCGGCGGGCATCACCTCGCGCAGGGCGCTGATCGGCTGCGGCGTGCGCGAGCCCGAGACCACGTCCTCCCCCTGCGCATTCGCCAGGAATTCCCCGTACAGGCGCGACTCCCCGGTGGACGGGTCGCGGGTGAAGGCGACCCCGGTCCCCGAGGTCTCGCCGAGGTTGCCGTAGACCATCGCCACGATGTTCACCGCCGTGCCGAGCGAATCCGAGATGTCGTGGATGCGGCGATAGTCGATCGCGCGCCGGGTGTTCCAGCTCTTGAACACCGCCTCGATCGCCCCCCAGAGTTGCTCCATCGGTTCCTCGGGGAACGACTCGCCGGTGGCGTCCGTGGCGTGCGCCTTGAGGCGCCCCACCAGGGTCCGCAGCGCGGCCACCGGAAGGTCCACTGCCCGCTCGACTCCATGCGCCGCGAGCGCCTCGTCGAACAGCTCCTCCATCGGGGCCTTGGCGAGGTCGAGCACCACGCTGCTGTACATCTGGACGAAGCGGCGATAACAGTCCCACGCGAAGGCGGGATTGGACGAGCGGGTGGCGAGGCCCTCCACGGTGGTGTCGTTGAGGCCCAGGTTGAGGATCGTGTCCATCATCCCCGGCATCGAGACGGAGGCGCCGGAGCGGACCGAGACGAGCAAGGGATTGTCCGTTCCGCCGAATTCCTTGCCACTGGCGGCCTCGAGGCGCTGGAGCGCCTGGTCGACCTGGCTCCGCAGCCGCGACGGGAACGACCCGGTGTCGAGGTACACCTGGCAGAGCGTCGCTGCGATCGTGAAGCCCGGGGGCACTGCAATGCCGAGGTTGGTCATCTCGGCGAGGCCCGCGCCCTTGCCGCCGAGCAGGTCCTTCATCGCGGAGGTGCCGTCAGCACGGCCCTGGCCGAACGAGTACACCATCGGTTGCTGGGAGAAGGGATCACTCATGGGATTGCCGCCATGGGGGGAGTGGAATGTCGCAGTTGCACGAGCAGGTCGGGCACATCGGTCGGGTAGTCACCGGAAAAGCAGGCGTGGCACCACGAGGTGCGGTGGCCCGCGGCAGCGGTCATTTCGTCGAGCGTGAGGTACTCCAGAGTGTCGACGCCGAGGTACTGGCGGATCTCCTCCTGCGAGCGGGTCGCGGCGATCAGCTCGGCCCGGTTCGGGGTGTCGATCCCGTAATGGCACGGTCCCGTGATCGGCGGCGATCCCAGCCGGAGATGCACCTCGCGGGCACCGGCGGCGCGGATCATCTTGACCAGCCCCTTGCTCGTCGTGCCGCGCACGAGAGAGTCGTCAATCACGACGACCGAGCGCCCCTCGATCACCTCGCGTACCGGGTTGAACTTGATGCGCACCTTTTCGACCCGGATCGCCTGGGTCGGGTTGATAAAGGTCCGCCCGACATAGTGGTTGCGGATCAATCCGTGTTCCAGCGGGACACCGCTCACTTCACTGTACCCCAGCGCCATCACGTTGGCGCTGTCCGGCACCGAGAAGACCACCTCGGCACCCGGGGCAGGATGATGTCGCGCAAGCTGGCGGCCGAGCTCCCGCCGAACGCGGTCCACCGACTCGCCGAAGACGGTCGAGTCGGGCCGAGCGAAATACACCAGTTCGAAGATGCAGCGTGACACCCGACGCGGGTGGAGCGGGGCAAGGTCGGTGACCTTGCCATCCGCGATCCGGAGGAACTCACCCGGCGTGAGCTCGCGGAGGTCGGTGGCCCCGACCAGATCGAGCGCGCAGGTCTCCGACGCGGCGACGATGCCATCGGCGAGATGGCCGACGAAGAGTGGGCGGAAGCCGCGGGCGTCGACCGTCACGTAGAGCGTGCGCCCCACGCTGATGACCAGCGAGTACGCGCCCTCGGCACGTTCGAGGGCGTCGCGAATCTGACCCTCCACCGTCTCGGCCGAGGAGCGGGCGATCAGGTGGATGAGCACCTCGGTGTCGCTGCTCGAGGCGAAGATTGCCCCGCCGCGCACCAGTTCCTCGCGGAGCTCGGCGGCATTGGTGAGGTTGCCATTGTGGGCAATCGCGAGCGGCCCGGCATGATAGTTCACGAGGTAGGGCTGGGCGTTGGCCAGGACGGTGCTGCCAGAGGTCGAGTAGCGGGTGTGGCCCACGGCGACGTCACCGTCAAGCGTTCCGAGGCGTGGTTCATCGAACGCGTCGGAAACGAGCCCCATCCCCCGGTGCAGCCGTGCCTTGGCCGCATCGTCGATCGCGACGATCCCCGCGCTCTCCTGCCCCCGGTGCTGCAGGGCGTAGAGCCCGAGGTAGGCGACCCGCGAGGCGCCGGTGATGCCGGATACACCAATGACTCCGCACATGGTTCAGCCCTCCACTGCGGTGGCCACGGCCATGCGCCGCGGAATCGCATCGAGGTGAATCGATCGCAGGCGCGGGACCGGCCACTGCCAGCTCCGCTCGCCACGCCGGATGACCAGGTCGCCGCCCGGTGCGCCGACCAAGCCCAGGTAGTGCGCCGGGATGCCATGCGCGCTGGCCAGCGTCTGGAGCGCAGCCACATGGGCGGGATCGCACGAGACCACGGCCCGCGCTCCGTCCTCGCCGAAGAGCCAACCCTCGTCGCTCACCGGCTCCGCGTGCTGGGCGAGGTCGAGCGTCGCGCCCAGCACCCCGGGTGCCCACGGCCCGCCGATGCAGCACTCGGCGGCCGTCACGGCAAGCCCGCCGTCCGAGCAGTCGTGCGCCGAGCGGAGCAGGCGAGCCGCCGCGGCAGCGATCAGCGTCTCCTGGAGGGCGCGTTCGGCCACGAGGTCGACGTGAGGGGGGGGGCCACCGATGCAGCCGAGCACCTCCGCCCACCACGCGCTGCCTCCCAGATGTCCCGCCGTCCGGCCCAGCAACAGGATCGCATCCCCCTCGCGGGCGAAATGGCTCGGCACCGCCGTGGTCACGTCGTCCAACAGGCCGACCATGCCCACCGTGGGGGTCGGGTCGATCGCGCCGGTGGGCGACTGGTTGTAGAGCGACACGTTGCCGCCCGTCACCGGCGTGTCGAACGCCACGCACGCCTCGCTGATCCCGCGGCATGCCTCCGTGAACTGAAAGAACACGTCCGGTCGCTCGGGGTTCCCGAAGTTGAGGCAGTCCGTGATGCCCAGCGGGCGGGCTCCGGTGCAGGCGATATTGCGCGCCGCCTCGGCCACGGCCCCCTTGCCGCCCTCAAATGGATCCAGCAGCACATGGCGGGCATTGCAGTCGACAGTGACCGCCAGGCCAAAACAGGTATCCTCGACCCGCAGCACGCCGGCGTCACCTCCCGGCGTGATCCGGCTGCCGGCGCGCACCGTGCCGTCGAACTGCTCGAAGACCCACCGCTTGCTGGCGATGGTCGGGGCATCGAGCAGGCGCTCCAACCCCGTGACGAAGTCGGGGACAGGGGCCGTCGGGCTGATGCGCCGGCGCGCGCGGGCGGCCTCCTACTCTTCGGCGGCCGGGGTGTAGATCGGGCAGCCCTCGACCAGCTCCTGTCCGGGGATTGCGGCGACGGTCCGCCCGTCATGGACAATCCGAAAGAGGCCGTCATCCGTCACGCGACCGACTGCAACCGCCTCCTGCTCCCACTTCTGGCAGACCGCCTGGATCTCGGCCACCCGGTGCGGCTCGGCCACTACCAGCATCCGCTCCTGCGACTCCGACAGCATGATCTCGTAGGGGGTCATCCCCGGCTCGCGAGTCGGCACGGCACTGGTGTCCAGTTCCACGCCGACGCCGCCACGGGCGGCCATTTCCGCGCTCGAGGAGGTGAGTCCCGCCGCCCCCATGTCCTGGATCGCCACGATGTAGTCGCCGGTGATCAATTCGAGGGAGGCCTCGAGCAACAGCTTCTCGGTGAACGGATCGCCGACCTGCACCTGCGGTCGGCGCTTCTCGCTTTCCGCGGAGAGGTCCTCGGAGGCGAACGAGGCGCCGTGGATGCCATCGCGCCCGGTGCGGGCGCCGACGGCGAGGAGGACGTTGCCGACGCCGTGGGCGCGGGCGGTGATCAGGTCGTCGGCGCGGAGAATGCCCACGGCCATCGCGTTGACCAGGGGATTGCCACTGTAGCCGGGGGAGAAGACCACCTCGCCGCCGAGCGTTGGCACACCCATGCAGTTGCCGTAGTCGCCGACCCCTTTGACGATGCCGCCGAAGAGCCAGCGATTCCGGGGCTCCTCGAGGGGTCCGAGTCGCAACGAATTGAGCAGCGCCACCGGGCGCGCACCCATCGTGAAGACGTCGCGCAGGATGCCACCGACGCCGGTGGCGGCGCCCTGGTACGGCTCCACTGCGCTCGGGTGATTGTGCGATTCGATCTTGAAGGCCACGGCCCAGCCGTCGGGAAGGCGCAGCACCCCGGCGTTCTCGCCCGGCCCCTGCAGCACCTGCGGGCCCTCGGTCGGGAATCGCCTGAGCACCGGCTTGGTGTGCTTGTAGGAACAATGCTCCGACCAAAGGGCAGAGAAGATCCCGAGCTCGGTGAGCGTCGGGATGCGCCCGCCGAGCAGCTCGCGGATCTTCGCATACTCCAGCTCATTCAGCTTGTGCTCCCGCACCACCGCGTCGGTGACGGGGCGCTCGCCAGGGAACGGTTCAGGGATCACGGCCACGGTCACGCGGCAACTCCCGCCGTGAGGCGTTCGACGAGCGAGGTGAAGAAGCGATGCCCGGCGGTGCCGCCGATGACGTCCTCCGCGAGGCGCTCGGGGTGCGGCATGAAGCCGACGACGTTGCCGGCGGCATTGCAGATCCCGGCAATGTCGCGGCTCGCCCCGTTGGGATTGTGCGGGAGGTCGCTGCCCGGGACCGCGACGTAGCGGAGCATGACGTGCCCCTCCGCCTCGAGGGCGTCGAGGGTCGCCTCGTCGGCGACGTACCGGCCCTCCCCGTGGGCCACGGGGATCCGGATCACCTCGCCCCGGCGAAACTGGTGCGTGCAGACGGTGGCGGTTTGCTCGACGCGCACGTCCACCGGGCGCGCCACGAACCGCTGCTGGGCGTTGTGAAGCAGCGCGCCCGGGAGGAGCTGGGCCTCGCAGAGGATCTGGAAACCATTGCAGATGCCGATCACCGGTGCCCCCCCCTCCGCCAGGGCACGCACCGCCGCCATCACGGGGGCGAAGCGGGCGATCGCCCCCGAACGGAGGTAGTCGCCGTAGGAGAACCCCCCCGGAAGGATCACCGCGTCGGTCCCGTCCAGCACCGCCGTACGGTAGTCCACCAGGACCGCCTCGCCCCCGGCGCGACGGACCGCGGCGAGCGTCTCGTCCTCGCAGTTCGAGCCCGGGAAGCGGACCACGGCCACCCGGCCCATCAGCCTTCCACCGTGATGACGAAGTCCTCGGTCACCGGATTCGCGAGCAACCGCTCGCACATCCGGCGGGCGGCACCCTCAGCGTCGGTCGCCGACGGTGCGTCGATGGCGAACTCGATTGCCTTGCCGATGCGGACGTCGGTGACGCCGGCGAAATCGAGGGCTCCGAGAGCGTGCTCGACCGCCTGCCCCTGCGGATCGAGGAGGCCGGGACGGGGGATGACGCGCACGTGGACCCGGAAGGTCATGCCTGGGGCTCCTGGGAAGCGGTGTCGGTGTGGGCCGAGGGTTGCGAGGACGAGGACGACGGTTCGGATGGACGTTCCGCAAGGCTCACGACCAGCGATCGGACCACGCCGTAGGTCGTGTACGTCAGGCCAAGGGGAAACAAGAAGTACTCGGGCACGAGGATGCCCGCCGCCAGGATCATGAGGTAGACCGCGAGACCGGCCAGGCGGGCGGGTGAGCCGAAGCCGGCCGCGGGCCACTTCGGGTACCGGACATTGCTCACCATCAGCACCGCGAGCAGCAACATCAGGATCACCAGGCCCTGGTGCTGCCAGTCCACGTAGGCCAGCGTCGCGCGGTACCACTCCGTCTGCGAGAACGGGTACCAGGTGGCCAGCGTCATTCCGGCCGCCGGGGAGGGCAGTCCGATGAAGGCCCGCGACGGCCCCGTGTCGCCCTGGTTCGCCAGCACGTTGAAGCGGGCGAGACGGAGGGCGGCCGCGACAGCGTAGAAGTAGCAGATCAGCCAGGCGAAGCGCCCCACCGTGCCGAATTCGATGAAGTACATCAGCAGCGCAGGCGCGACACCGAACGAGGTGAGGTCCACGAGCGAGTCGAGCTCGGCCCCGAAGCGCGACCCGGTGTTCGACAGCCGGGCGATCCGGCCGTCAAGCATGTCGAGCACCCCGGCGAAGACGATGAACCAGCCCGCCCAGGTGAAGTTGCCGTTGGCCGCCGACACGATCGCCCAGAAGCCGAAGAAGAGGTTGCCGAGCGTGAAGGCACTCGGCACCACGACGACGACACGGCGCATCCGGGACCGCCGGGTGGGCCGGTCGGGCGTCACGTCCACTCCGCGATCACGGTCACGCCAGCCTGGGTGACGTCGCCTTCGCGCACCCGGATTGTCGTACCCGCCGGGACGAAAACGTCCACGCGGGAGCCGAACCGGATCAGGCCCATGCGCGCGCCCTGGACGGCGATGTGGCCGGCGGCGTGATCGGTGATGATGCGCCGCGCCACCAGTCCGGCGATCTGGCGCGCCAGCACCGGCCCCCCCGGGGAGGCGAGGCCGATGTCGCTCTGCTCATTCTCCAGCGCGGCCTTCTCCAGCGCGGCGTTGACGAACTTCCCCTCGCGGTACCGCCGGAACACGACCGTGCCGGCGGTCGGGTAGCGGTTCACGTGCACGTCGAAGACGTTCATGAAGATCGAGATCCGCGTCGCCGGGCCTCCGACCACGTCCGGCTCGTCGATCGGGATGACGCTCACCACCTTGCCGTCGGCCGGCGCGATCACCAGCGAGTCGCCACGCGGGCCGTTGCGCTCCGGGTCGCGGAAGAAGGCCACCACCCAGATGGCAATCGGCAACCACAGGAGGGCGGCCGTCCACCAGCCGAGGAGCGCCAGCACGCCGGCGACCGCCCAGGCGATGAAGATGAAAGGGAGTCCTTCAGGGGCCACGCGCATCAGTGGAACTCCGGCAGGTCGTGGCCGACGAGACGACGGTACGCCTCGCGGTAGCGAGCCCGCGTGGCGTCGATGACGTCCGCGGGCAGGAGTGGGGCAGGGGCGTCGCCGTTCCAGCGACCCGCGACCTGCTCAGCGGCGAGCCAGTCCCGCAACGGTTGCTTGTCGAGGCTGGGCGGGGTGGCGCCGGGGGCCCAGGCAGCCTTGGGCCAGAACCGCGAGGAGTCGGGCGTGAGCGCCTCGTCGATAAGCATCGGCGTCCCGCCGGTATCAACCCCGAACTCGAACTTGGTGTCGGCGATGATGATCCCCGCGGCATCGGCGGCCAAACGACCTGCGGCATACAGCGCCAGCGAGACGTCGCGGAGCCCGTCGGCGAGGTCGGGGCCCAGCGCCTCACGCATCACGGCAAATGGGACATTCTGGTCATGCCCGCTCTCGGCCTTGGTGGCCGGGGAGAAGACCGGCGGTGCGAGGGCCGCGGCCTCGACCAGTCCTGCCGCCAGCGGTTCGCCCGCCAACGTGCCGCTGCGGCGGTACTCGCCCCACGCGGAACCGGCCAGGTAGCCGCGGACCACACACTCGAACGGTACCGGGGTGGAGCGGCGCACCAGCGTCGCCCGCCCAGCGAGGTCGGCACGGTGGGGCGCGAGCCCCGGGACTTCGCGCAGGATCGCGTCGATGTCGGCGCTCAGGAAGTGGTTGGCGCAGACGGGGCCAAGACGCTGAAACCAATAGGCGGCGAGTTGGGTGAGCACTTGGCCCTTGCCCGGGATCGGCTCGGCGAGCACGACGTCGAAGGCGCTGACCCGGTCGCTGGCCACCAGCAGGAGCCGCTCGGCGTCCACTTCGTAGACCTCGCGCACCTTGCCGCGACGCCAGAGGGCGAGCGGCAGCTCCCGGCCGGTCGTCGTGGCGGTGGTCATACCCGGAGCTCCGCGGCGCCGACCGCCTCCGCGAGCGGTCGGGCACGGGCCACCAGCGGATCGAGGTACTCGGTGAGAAACTCCTGCACCTGCTCGGGGGAGCGACCGACGTATCGCGCCGGGGTCAGCTCGGCGCGCAGCCGGGTCGGGTCCACCCCGGCGAAGGCGGGCTCCGCAGCGAGGCGGTCCATCAAGTCGTTCGTGCCCCCCCCAGCAACCGTTTCCGTGACGGCGAGCGCATGGCCGCGCACCACGTCGTGCAGCGCCTGGCGATCGCCACCGGCCTGGACGCCGAGCATCAGCCAGCGTTCGGTCGCCATGAACGGCATCTGTTCGCGCACATGGCGCGCCACCACCGGCTCGCGCACCTCGATGCCGGAGGCAATGTTCTGCATCAGCAGCAGCACCGCATCGGTCGCCAGGAATGCCTCCGGGAGCGTGAGCCGCCGGTTGGCGGAATCATCGAGAGTGCGCTCCAGCCATTGGGCCGCAGCGGTATGCGCCCCGTTCTGCTGCAGCGTGATCACGTGCCGTGCGAGGGCGCCGATCCGCTCGGCACGCATCGGGTTGCGCTTGTAGGCCATCGCGCTCGAGCCGATCTGTTCCGACTCGAACGGCTCGAGCAGCTCGCCCTCATGCTGCAGTAGCCGCAGGTCCGCGCCAAACTTCGAGGCGCTCTGCGCGATCCCGCTCAGCAGGTCGAGCACCTGGGCGTCGAGCTTGCGCGAGTATGTCTGGCCCGAGACCGGCATGACGTGGTCGTGCCCGAGGTGACGCGCCACCAGACGCTCCAGCTCACGCACCTTGGCGTGATCACCGCCGAACAACTCGAGGAACGACGCCTGCGTGCCGGTGGTCCCCTTGCAGCCGCGCAGGCGGAAGGTCTCGAGCCGATGCACCAGCGCCTCGACATCGAGCGCAAGGTCCTGCATCCAGAGGGTGGCTCGCTTGCCCACCGTCGTGAGTTGTGCGGGCTGGAAATGCGTGTACGCGAGGCACGGGAGGGCCGCATGGCGTTGGGCGAACGTCCGCAGCGCACCGAGCACCTCCAGCACCCGGCCCAGCACGAGCGCGAGCGAGCTCCGGATGATCAGCCCGTCGGCGTTGTCGGTCACGAAGGCCGAGGTCGCGCCGAGATGGAGGTAGGGCCGGGCCTCGGGGGCCTGGGCGCCGAGGGTGTGCACGTGCGCCATCACATCATGGCGGAAGCGCCGCTCGAAGTCGGCCGCCATTGTGAGATCGGCGTCGTCGAGGTGGGCACGGATCGCCGCCGTGGCCGCCTCGGGGATCTCGATGCCCAGCGCCTGCTGGCTCTCGGCCAGGGCGAGCCAGACGCGACGCCACTGCGCAATGCGGTGTGGCTCACTCCACCGCGCGAGCATCGCGGGGGAGGCGTATCGGCCCGAGAGCGGAGACTGCCAGCGCGCGTCGGTCATCTAGTTGGTCATGTCCGTGTAGGAGTAGCTACCGCGGCGCTCCATCCAGAGGCGGAATGCTGCCCCGGCGGGGATGCGGTCGAGCGTCCGCGCGACGTCCTGCGCGGTGCGCACCGGCTGCTGCACCACTCGCCGATTCTCGAGATAGTCGATCCGGACGATCACGTCGCCATCACGGAGGCCGGTGAGACGTGCGGTTTCCGCCGGAACGCGCAGCAGCGCTGCCCCGGCCTCGCTGCGCACGCCCAGCTCGGCCCGAATCCCTGGAGTGAGCGTGACGAGATCGAGGCCCCGCAGCCGCACCCGCTCGGCCGTCACCGTCGGGAGGTCAGCCGGGACGATTCGGAGGGCGAGGGTCCCCCCGCTGCGGAGCAACTCGGTCTCCACGACATCACCAACATGCAGGTCGAGCAGCACCGCTTCCCAGTCGAGATAGTTCCGGAGCACCCGGCCGTTGGCGCGGGTGAGGACGTCGCCAGCGCGCACGCCCGCGGCGGCTGCCGGGCCACCGGGGACCACCTGGATGACGGGGACCCCGCCCGCGCTCTTCCACTCACTCATCCGGTCCGCCCCGGCCACGTCGAGCCCGACCCACGGGCGGCGCACGCTGCCGTTCGCAATGATCTCCTCGGCCACGCGCACCGCCCGCTCAATCGGGATCGCGAAGCCGATGCCGACCGAGCCGCCAGTGTTGCTGAAGATCGAGGAGTTGACGCCGATGACCTCGCCGAGTGCGTTGACGAGCGGCCCGCCCGAGTTCCCCGGATTGATGGAGGCGTCGGTCTGGATCATGTCGTAATAGCGGCCCGTCTGGTTCTGGTCGGTCGGGAGGATGTTGCGCCCCGTGGCAGAGATCACGCCGGAGGTCACCGATGGCTCGCTGTTGCCGAGGAGGCCGGAGTAGGGGTTGCCGAGGGCGATCGCCCACTCGCCGATCAGGAGGTCGCCCGAGCGCCCCAGCGGGGCAACCGGAAGGCCGGTGCGCTCGATCTTCACGACCGCGATGTCGGTCAACGGGTCCTCGCCGAGGAGACGGGCGTCCATGTCTGTGCCGTCCGGGAGGGTGATGATGATCTGCTCCGCACCCGCCACGACGTGCTGATTGGTGATGATGACCCCGTCGGCGCGCACCACAAAACCGGTGCCGAAGGATTGCGCGGTCTGCTCGCGGGGGGCGCCGTAGAAAATGGCATCCCACGAGGACATCGGCGCCTGCTGCCGCACCAGCACCCGCACCGAGACCACGCTGGGTGCCACGCGGGAGGTGGCGTCCACCAGCGCGGTGCGTCGCGACGCATCGAGCGTGGCGGTGGTGGACTCGCGGGGCATCGTGATCGTGCTGGGGGGGGCAGGTCGCTGGGCGGCGGCGGGGCGGTCGCCGCCACACGCCGCGAGGAGCAGCGCCAGCGCCACGAGGCGGGGGGTGCTCACCACGTGGCGCGCTCCTCGCGGAAGATCGCGTCCGGGTACGCGCCCGCCACGAAATACAGCCCCTCGGGCGGAGCCGGCGGGGCAGTCTCGGAGTTGTCCGTCAGGGCCAGCAATCGCGTCATGTCGTTGTCCGGTCGTCGTCCGAGGCCGATGTCCACCATCGTCCCGACCAGCATGCGCACCATGTGGTGCAGGAAGCGGTCGGCGGCGATCGTGAAACGCAGGAGGGTGGCCTCCGGGGCCTCCCAGTGCGCCGTCACGATGCGGCAGCGGTAGTGCGGCTTGGGCGCACCCACCACCGCGAACGCACGAAAATCGTGCTCCCCCGGCAGCGCCCCCGCGGCGGCCGTCAGCCGCTCCAGGGCCGGGAGATGCCCGAGCGCCCAAGCGGTGCGGCCCCGAAACGGCGAGCGCGCGGTCGGGCCGACAGCGACGTCATACTGGTAGCGCCGTCCCGTGGCGCTGCGTCGGGCGTCGGTGCCTGGCTGGATCGCCCGCACCTCGTGCACGGCGATGGTGCGCGGCAACAGGGCATTCAGGGCCCGCAACAACGTCTCGGGGTTCCACCGCGCCGGCATCTCCACCGACACCGGCATCGCCAACGCATGGACCCCCGCGTCGGTCCGGCCGGCGGCGATCGCCTTGCGCGGAGTGCCGGCCAGTCGTGTCAGCGCCGCCTCGACCTCGCCCTGCACCGAGCGCCCCTCGCGCTGACGCTGCCAGCCGCAATAGTCGGTGCCATCAAACGCCAGCGAGAGCAGGAAAGCGCGGTCCATGAAGCCCTGAAAGCTAGCCGCCGCAGGGGTCAGCGGCAACCTGCGTAACCCATTGAAAATATTGACAAAAGCCCCCTCTGGCCGATACGCTTGGCCGGCCATGGCTCCCCCGTCGGATTCCCCCACCCCCGCGCTGCGGCACGCGCTTCAGCGCCTCGCGGCCGGTGCCACCCTCGACCAACCCGAGGCGCGCGCCGCCTTCGACGAGGTCATGACCGGGATGGCCTCCCCGGCCGCGGTCGGTGCCCTCCTGCTCGCCATGCGCACCCGGGGCGAGTCGCCCGACGAGCTGGCCGGCGCGGTGGAGGCGCTCCGCCGGGTGATGATACGCGTGCCGCACCCCGAGCCCGATCGCCTGGTGGACACCTGCGGCACCGGCGGCGGGACGGTCGGGACCCTCAACGTGTCGACGGCGGCCGCGTTCGTCGCCTCAGCGGCCGGCGTCCCGGTGGCCAAGCACGGGAATCGCTCCTTTACATCCCGGTCGGGCTCCGCCGACGTCCTGGAGGCGCTCGGGGTGCCGATTGACCTGACCCCCGATCAGGCCGCTGCGCTTCTCACCACAGAGGGTCTGGCGTTCCTCTTCGCCCCGCTCTATCACCCGGCGATGCGGCATGTCGCCCCGATTCGACGCGACCTCGGGGTCCCGACCGCCATGAACCTCCTCGGTCCACTGGCCAACCCGGCTGGGGCGCGGCGTCAGGTGGTCGGTGTCGCGGACGCGGGCCGCGCGCCGCTCCTGGCCGAAGCGTTCTGCCGGCTCGGAGCGCTCCACGCCATGGTCGTCCATGCCGAGGTCGGGATGGATGAGATTTCGCCCGTTGGGGGGACCCAGGTGCATGAGGTCCGGGGCGGGACAGTCACGCGCTGGGTGCTCGAGCCGGCGGCCTATGGACTGGCGACGCCCAACCATGAGGGGATGGAAGGGGGCGAGCCGGCAGACAATGCCCGGCGTATCGTGGCCCTGTTCGAGGCCCCGCAGGCGGCGCCAGCGGCGCTGCGCGCCGCGGTGCTGCTGAATGCGGCCGCGGCTGTCCATGTGAGCGGGGGGGCAAGGGACTTCGGGGCCGCGGTGGCTCGCGCGACCCTCGCCCTCGATGAGGGGGGAGCGGCGGCGCGCCTGGCGGCGCTCCGCCGGAGCGCTGCTAAAACTTCCGGATGACGCCCACGACCACGCCCTGGATGAGGACGTCGCTCTCCTGGAAGCGCATCGGGCGCATGGATGTATTGGCCGGTTGGAGGCGGATCCAACCGCCCGGTTCGCGGTAGAACCGCTTCACCGTCGCCTCGGCGCCGTTGACGAGGGCGATGACCATCTCGCCGTTATCCGCCGAGTCGCGACCGTTGACGACCACAAGGTCGCCGTCGAGGATTTGTTCATCGACCATCGACTCGCCGCGCACCTTGAGGGCATAGTTGGGGCCGCGCCGCGGCAGCATCGCGTCAGGTACCGGTACCACCTCGCCGGCCATCACCGATTCGATCGGCATCCCGGCGGCCACGGTCCCGAGCAGCGGGATGTCGGTGGCGCCGGTGGTGCCACGGGGGGGCAGCACCTCGATGGAGCGACTCTCGTTGTAGCTCCGGCGGATGTAGCCCTTCCGCTCGAGGTTGGTAAGGTGCTCATGGACGGTCGCGAGAGACTGGTAGCCGAAGGCCTCCGCGATTTCCTCGAAAGAGGGGGCAAACCCCTGACGATCGATGGCCGCCATGAGGTAATCCAGGATTTCGCGCTGCTTACGGGTGAGGGGCACATGGCCTCCATACGTGGCGAAGAGAACCCGAAACAACGTTACCCGAAGGGACCCCGAAGCGCAAGATGCCTGTCCTTGACCAGATCCTTGACGGCATCCGTGCCGGCCTGCCGGAGCGGCGGATCCATCGGGCCGCGCTGGAGCGGCAGGTGGCGGACCTCGCGGTCCCCGCCAACTTCGTCCACGCCCTGCGCCGTCCGACCGTCGCCCTCATCGCCGAAGTGAAGCGTCGCTCCCCGAGTGCGGGCGCGATCAATGAGGCGCTCGACCCGGTCGGCTTGGCGGGGGCGTATGCCGAGGGGGGCGCGGCCGCGATTTCGGTGCTCACCGAGGGACCGCATTTCGGCGGCTCCCTGGCCGACCTGCAGGCGGTCGCCGGCCGGGTGGCACGTCCGATTCTCCGCAAGGACTTCATTCTCGACGAGGTGCAGCTGCTGGAGGCGCGCGTGGCCGGCGCTGCGGCCGCGCTCCTGATCGTGCGGGCGCTCGACGACGCCACCCTGCGACGGCTCGACCGCTTCGCCGCCACGCTCGGCCTCGCTACGCTGGTGGAGGCCCACGACCGCGCCGAGCTCGATCGTGCCCTGACGGCGGGATGTCGCGTGGTGGGGGTCAACGCCCGCGACCTCGATGACTTCTCCATCGATCGCCGACGGGCATGGGAACTGGTCCGCACCATTCCGGCGGACCGCATCGCGGTGGCCGAGAGCGGGATGGCGACCACGGCCGACGTCGAGGCAGCTGCCGCGGCCGGTGCCGACGCGGTGCTGATCGGTTCCGCGCTTGCCGCTGCCGGCGATCCACGGGCCGGGGCAGCGGCCGTCGCCTCGGTGGTCCGCTGTGGCCGTTGATGCCAAGATCTGCGGGCTCACCCGGCCCGAGGATGCGGCGCTGGCCGTCCGGATCGGGGTCCACCGCCTCGGCGTGATCTTCGCTGGGGGGCCGCGGGAGGTCACCGTGGCCACGGCCGCTCGGATCGTCGCGGTCGCCGACGGCGTACCGGTCATCGGGGTCTTCGGCACCCACGCCGCGCCGGAGATTGTGGCCATCGCGTTGGCCGCGGGTTTGCGGGGTGTCCAGTTGCATGGGGTGGGGCCTCCCGAACGCGCCGAGCGGTTGCGCGATGCCGGGCTCGAAGTGTGGGGGGTTGCCACCGCGTCGCGTCTCGACGACTTGCCGCCTGCGATTGCGACGGCCCGCCACGCCGCCGACGTGGTGCTCGTGGAGCCACGCCTGCCCGGGGGGAGCGGGGGCCGCGGCGTTGCCCTCCCACCGTCGCTCGTGCGCGCGGCTCGGGCCGCCCTTCCTGGCATCCGATTCGCCCTCGCCGGCGGGTTGACCGCAGAGACTGTCGCGGAGGCCATTCGGGTCGGCGCGCCGGACCTCGTGGATGTAAGTTCCGGGGTTGAATCCGGGCCTGGGGTGAAGGACCCCGACCGGCTCGCCCGCTTCCTGGAGATCGTGCGTGACACTCGCCCTGCCGCCTGAAACCGCCGTCGAAGGCCGCTTCGGTCCCTACGGGGGGCGCTACGTCCCCGAGACGCTCGTCGCGGCGCTCGATGACCTCACGCGCCTGTACGACGGCGTGCGGGACGACGCGGCGTTCTGGGGCGAATACGAGTGCCTCCTCCGGGACGTGGTGGGCCGTCCCTCGCGCCTGAGCGAGGCCCCGCGCTTCAGCGAGCGGGCGGGCGTGCGGGTGATGCTCAAGCGCGAGGACCTCAACCACACCGGCGCCCACAAAATCAACAACACCATCGGCCAGGCGCTCCTCGCCCGCAAGATGGGCAAGCGGCGGATCATTGCCGAAACCGGGGCAGGGCAGCACGGCGTCGCGACCGCGACGATCTGCGCGCGCTTCGGGCTCGAGTGCATTGTCTACATGGGGGCGGAGGACGTCGAACGTCAGGCGCTGAACGTCTACCGGATGCAGCTCCTCGGGGCGACCGTCGTCCCGGTCACCTCCGGGACGCGCACCCTCAAGGATGCGACCAACGAGGCGCTCCGCGACTGGGTCACCAACGTCCCGACCACCCACTACATCATCGGCTCCGTCGTCGGACCCGATCCGTTCCCCCGCATGGTGCGCGACTTCCAGTCGGTCATCGGGCGCGAGTCGCGCGCCCAGGTGCTCGAGCGCCTCGGTCGGTTGCCCACCGCCGTGGTGGCCTGCGTGGGGGGGGGATCGAACGCGATGGGCATGTTCGCGAGCTTCCTCGCGGACGCTGACGTCACCCTGGTGGGCGTGGAGGCGGCGGGGGAGGGCGTGGCCACCGGACATCACAGTGCCACGCTCAGCGCCGGTCGGCCGGGGGTGCTCCATGGGGCCCTGTCCTACCTGCTCCAGGATGCGGACGGCCAGGTCGCCCCGGCACACTCGGTCTCCGCCGGCCTCGACTATCCGGGCGTCGGCCCCGAGCACTCGTGGCTGCACGATACCGGTCGGGTCCGCTACGAGGCAGTGGACGACACCGCCGCCCTCGCCGCCTTCCAGAGCTTCACCCGGCTCGAAGGGATCATCCCGGCGCTGGAGACCGCGCACGCCATTGCCTGGCTCGAGCAGGTGGCAGGCCAGTGGGGCGCCGACGATGCCGTGCTGCTCTGCCTGAGCGGCCGCGGCGACAAGGATGTCGCCTACGTCGCCGCGCTCCTCGGGGATGCGGCCTGAGCACCCCCAGGAGTGCCGTCTCGGCGGAGGACCTCCGCGTCGTCGAGGACCTCTTCCGGGCCTTGGGGAAGAGCCAACGCGCGCTGCAGATGTACCTCCCCAACAATCCCGTCTACCAGCGCGCCGTGGACCAGCTCGCCGAGGCGTTCGCGCCGGCGTGGGGACTCACCGGTCGTCTGGTGCTCGAGATCCGGGAGCTCGACATCCTCTGGGAAGCGACGCCCGTGCACACGAGCGCGCGGGGCGAGGGGCTCGGGTGGGAACTCTACAAAAATGGGCTCCGGCGGCTCACCCTGTTGCCCGGTGTCGAGGGCGAAGAGATCACCCGGTTCCTCGAGCTGGTCAACCGGGCCCGCCTGCTCCCGGCGGACGCCGGCGACGACCTGCTCACCATGCTCTGGGAGCAGGATTTTGTCCTGATCAGCTACGCGTTCATCGAGGCGCTGGGCGAAGGGATGGAGTTCCTGCAGGAACGCGAGCCGGCGCCCCCCCTCCCCGCCGATGCGGCCAGGCAGGAGGTGACCGGCGCCCGGGAGCAACAGGCGCCCGGTCTCGCCGACCTCACCGACCTCGACTCCACGCCGTATTTCCTCGACGAGGCCGAGCAGCGCTTCATCCGTGGTGAGGTCGAGGAGGAGTACCGTCGCGACATCCGGCGCGCCGCAATCGACGCGCTCCTCGACGTCATGGAGACGCAGAAGGACCCCGGTGTCCGGCGCGAGGCGGTCGAGCTGCTCGAGGACGTGCTCCCCACCCAGCTCGCCATGGGTGGACTGGGGACGGTCGCCCTGATCCTGCGCGAGCTGCGGGTCATCGTGGCCCGTGCCACCGATCTCGACGAGGGGCTGCACGAAGCCCTCCTCTCCTTCGAGGAACGCCTCAGTCAGCCCGAGATGCTGGAGCAGCTCTTCCGCGTGCTGGAGGATTCGGGCAAACGCGGCAGCGAGGCCGACGCGGCGGCGGTGTTGCGTGAACTCAAGCCCTCCGCCCTGCCACATATTCTCGGGCACCTGGGGCGCACCGTGGATCCGTTGGTGCGTCGGCTGCTCGAGCCCTCCATCGAGGACCTCGCGAAATCGCAGCCGCAGGTGCTCGCGCAGATCATCGCGGACGGACCGGACGAGGCGGTGGATGCCGCGCTCGGCTTTGCGGGACGCCTGAAGATGATCCAGCTCGTCCCCGCCATCGCGACCCGGCTCCGTACCGGGGACGAGGTGATGCGCATCGCGGCCGTCCGGGCGCTCGGAGCGCTGGGGACCCCCAGCGCCGTCGATGCGGTGGAGGAGGCGCTGCTGGATGTGGAGCGGGCCGTGCGGCAGTCCGCCCTCGCCCTCCTCCTCGAGCGGGGGGGGAGTCGGGGCGCGGCCGCCCGGATCGCCTCGCTGATCCTCGACGGCAAGGACGCCGATCTCGAGCGCTCGGAGCGGCGTGCGCTGTTCGAGGCCTGGGCGCAATTCACCGGGCCCCCGGCCATCCCGAAGTTGCAGGAACTGCTCGAGCCGCGCGGTCTCTTCCGTCGCAGCGCCCCCGTCGAAGTGCGTGCCTGCGCCATTTATGCCCTCGCGCGGGTGCGCACCTTCGAGGCGCGGCTGCTCGTCGATCGCTTCACCGGCGACAAGGAGGCCATCGTGCGCTCGGCCGCCAACGCCGTCCTGCGGGAATGGGCGCCATGACCTCGCATCAGGGCGACGAGACGCTGCTCCGCCAGACCGGGCGCAGCCTGCTGGTTTCGATCCACGGGACCCAGCGGGCGCTCAAGCTCTACCCGCTGGAGAATGCCGCCGTGCAGCGCGCGCTCGACGACCTCCTCGCGGCGGGACAGGCGATGCTGCAGCTCGAGGGCACCATCGAGATCCGGCTCTCCGGCGACTTCATCTTCATCAACCAGACACGGCTCCGCCTCGGGCTCGACAACTTCGCGGCCTTCAGCGGCTTCGTCGCGCTCCTGCGCGGGGCGGGCGTCGGCCTGCTCCGCATCGAGGAGGGGGTCACCCGGCGCGAGTGGCAGGGCCTCCTCGCCGTCATCGGGGCGCTCCCGACCGACCCGCTGCCGGAGGAACGGTTCGATCGCCTCCGACAGCGGATGCAGGAGGCCGACATCATCCGGCTCGAGGTTGGCGCCAGCGGGGAAACCGACGACGACGACCGAGAGGGGGATGAGCAGCTCGAGCGCGCCAAGCGGACCTATTCCCATGGGGTCACGGTCGCGCGCGACGTGGTGCAGGGCGTGCGCATGGGACGCGCTCCCAACACGCGCCGGCTCAAGCGGGCGGTGCAGCTGATCGTCGATCAGGTGCTCGAGAACGAGCTGTCGATCACCGGGCTCACCACCCTGCGCGACTTCGATGAGTACACCTTCACCCACTCGGTGAACGTCTGCATCTTCTCCGTCGCGCTCGGGCGCCGCCTGGGCCTCGACCGGCTCCAACTCTACGATCTCGGGCTGGCCGGCCTGATGCACGACATCGGCAAGGCCCGCATCGACGTGAACGTCATCAACAAGGCGTCCGCGCTCGACGAGCAGGAGTGGCGGCGGATGCAGGCCCACCCCTGGCTCGGCACCATCACGCTGTTCCGGATGCGCGAAGGCGAGGACCTGCCGTACCGCGCGATTCTCGCGGCGCACGAGCACCACATGAAGATCGACCTGAGCGGGTACCCTCGGCCGATCCGCCCGCGTCGCCTCGGCTTCTTCTCGCGGCTGGTCGCGGTGGCCGACGGCTACGATGCCGCCACCACGCGGCGCTCCTACCAGACGCTCCCGTGGGAGCCCTCGGAGGTGCTGCGGGAGATGTGGCTCAACCCGAACCGTGGCTATGACCCGGTGATCGTCAAGGCGCTCATCAACCTGCTCGGCATCTATCCGGTCGGGACCGTCGTCATCCTCGATACCTTCGAGGTGGCCATCGTCGCCGGTCCCGGCAACGATCCGGCCGAGCTGCATCGCCCCGTGGTGCGCCTCGCGCTCGACGCGACCGGCGCGCGTGTCCCCCCCCCTGGTCGGCTGGTGGACCTGTCGGTCGCCGGGCCCGACGGCAGCTACCCGCGGACCATCGTCAAGGTCACTTCCCCGGATCGGTATGGACTCGTTGTTGGCGACTTCTTTGTCTGACACGCCCCTCGCGCGCACCTGGCGCGACCTGCGGAGCGCCGGCCGCGCCGGCCTGGTGCCGTACCTCACCGCCGGCTTTCCCACGCTCGACACCTCCTGCGACGCGCTGCGGATGGCGGCCGAGCATGCCGACGTGCTGGAGGTGGGTGTCCCCTTCAGCGACCCGCTCGCCGACGGGCCGACGATCCAGGCCTCGACCTTCCGCGCCCTCGAGAACGGGATGACCCTGCCGCGGACACTCGACCTCATCGCCAAGGCCGACGTCGCCCGTCCGGTGGTGCTCTTCTCCTACCTCAATCCGGTGCTGCAGTATGGTGTCGAACGGCTCATGACCGATGCCAGTGCGCTCGGTATCGCCGGGATCCTGCTGACCGATCTGCCCGCCGGCGGGGATCCCGGTGTCGAGGCCCCCATCCTGGCCTCGCCACTCGACCTGATCCGGCTCCTCGCACCGACCACTGACGACGCGCGGCTCGCCCAGTCCGTTGCCGAAGCGCAGGGCTTCCTGTACCTGGTCGCCCGCCTCGGGGTCACCGGGGCCTCTGCCGCGCTCGCCACCGGCCTCGGTGCCCAAGTGGCCCGGGTTCGCGCCGTGACCGACCTGCCGATCGCCGTCGGGTTCGGCATCTCCACCCCCGAGCAGGTGCGCGCGGTGGCCGGATTCGCCGATGGGGTCGTGGTCGGGTCCGCGCTCGTGGATGTGCTCGGGCGGGACGGCGTGCCGGCCGCAGGCCGCTTCCTGGGCGGGTTGCGGGCGGCCCTCGAGGGGGGGGCATGAGCGCCGCCCGCACCGCCTTCGTCGCGCTGGGGAGCAACCTTGGCGATCGCACCGCGCATCTCGCGGCGGCCATCGCCGCGCTCGGTGCGGCCGACGGGATCGACGTGATCCGCACCACCGCGGCCGAGGAGACCACCCCGCTCGGGGACCTCGTGCAACCCGCCTATCTCAATGCCATGGTGCGCCTCCGCACGACCCTCCCCGCGCGCGACCTGCTCGCGTGCTGTCACGCCATCGAACGGCTCGAGGGTCGCGAGCGAGGCACCAAGTGGGCCTCGCGCACGCTCGACCTGGATGTGGTCTGGATGGAGGACGCGCTCTGCGACCGGCCCGACCTCGCGCTGCCCCATCCCGGCGTGCGCGATCGCGCGTTCTGGGCCCGCCAGCTCGCCGAGCTCGAAGCCGATGACTGACCGTCCCCTCACCATGCCGCAGCTCGCGGCACGCAAGGCCGAAGGCCGTCGCCTCGTCATGCTGACCTGCTACGATGCCCTCTTCGCGCGCCTCCTCGAGGCCGGCGGCGTGGACATCCTCCTGGTCGGCGACTCCCTGAACGAGGTCCTGGCCGGCCGGCGCTCCACCCTGAGCGCCACGCTGGACCAGATGATCTACCACGCCGCCAGTGTGCGGCGTGGGGTGGAACGCACCCCGGTCGTCGTGGATTTGCCGTTCCTCTCGTATCAGGTCAGCATCGAGGACGCGATCCGCAACGCCGGGCGGGTCATGGCCGAAACCGACTGTCAGGCCGTGAAGCTCGAGGGCGGACAGGTGATGGCACCGACGGTTGCGGCGTTGGTGCGTCGGGGGATTCCCGTGGTGGCGCACCTCGGCCTCACGCCGCAGAGTATCCACGCGCTCGGGGGCTATCGCGTGCAGGGACGTGATGTGGATGCCGCGGCGACGCTGCGAGAGGATGCGCTGGCCCTCGAGGCGGCCGGAGCCTCTGCCGTCGTGCTCGAGTTGGTGCCACGCGGGGTGGCCGCCGAGATCACCGCGGCGCTGACCATCCCGACAATCGGCATCGGCGCGGGCGTCGGGTGCGACGGTCAGGTGCTCGTGCTGCACGACCTGCTCGGTCTCAACGAGGGGTTCGCCCCCAAATTTCTCCGGCGCTATGCCGACCTCGGTGCCACAGTGCGCGAGGCGGTCGCCCGCTTCGGTGACGACGTCCGTGCCGGCCGCTACCCCGACGATGACCACTCCTTCCCGTGAGCGCCATGATTCTCCTGACCACGATCGCCGACCTTCGCCGTCATCTCGCCGGGGAGCGCCGCGCCGGGCGACGCGTGGCGCTGGTGCCCACCATGGGATACCTCCACGAGGGGCACCTCGCCTTGGTCGATGCCGCGCGGGAGGAGGCGGAGGTCGTGGTCCTGAGTCTCTTCGTCAATCCGCTCCAGTTCCAACCCGGGGAGGACTTCGAGCGCTACCCGCGCGACCTCGCACACGACCGGGCACTGGCGGAAGCACGCGGCGTCCAGGTGCTGTTTGCCCCCGAGGTCTCCGAGATGTATGGCACGGCCGACGCCGTGCGGGTGCTGCCCGGTGAGGCCGCTGCGCGGTGGGAAGGGGAGTTCCGCCCCGGGCATTTCGAGGGCGTGCTCACCGTGGTCGCGAAGCTGTTCAACATCGTGCAGCCCGACGTCGCAGTCTTCGGCCAGAAGGACATCCAGCAGATCACGCTGATCCGGCACATGGCCTCCGAGCTCGACTTCCCGGTGCGCATGCGCATGGTGCCGACCTCCCGGGACGCCGACGGCCTCGCACGCAGCTCGCGCAACGTCTACCTCAGTCCGCAGGAACGGGTCAGCGCCCTGGCGATCTCGCGGGCGCTCCGTGCGGTCGAGGCCGTGTTCGAGCGTGGGGAAACCACCGCCAGCGTGCTGCGACAGGCCGCGGGACGGGAGCTCGACGCGGCCGAGGGCCTGGTGACGGACTATATTGCGGTGGCGGACCCCGATCGCCTCGCGCCTGTGGAGACGGTGGATGCGGGCACGGTCGTGGCCATCGCGGCACGGGTCGGGACGATCCGGTTGATCGACAACGTGATTCTTGGAGACGAGGACGTCTGACCCCATGCGGCGCCACCTGATGAAGTCGAAGATCCATCGTGCGACGATCACGTCGGCCGCCCTCCACTACGAGGGGTCGCTGACGCTTGATCGTACCCTGATGGCGGCAGCGGACCTCGTCGAGTACGAAGAAATTCACGTGGTGAACGTGAACAACGGCCAGCGGTTCACGACGTACATCATTCCTGGCCCGGCCGACAGCGGTGTGGTGCAGCTCAATGGTGCCGCCGCCCGACTCGGCATGGTCGGTGACACCGTGATCCTCATCGCCTACGGCGAGTTCGAGGCACCCGAGGTCGCCCAGCACCATCCGGCCGTGGTCTTCGTGGACGTCGCGAACCGGATCGCGCGCCCGCCGCTCAGCATGGAATCCTGAGCCCCGATGGACGGGTCGGACGGCATCGCGGCCCAGGACGGACTCCCGTCCTGGGCCGTTGTCTCGCCCGGGCGGCGCGCGCATGTACGCCGGGTGGTCATCCTGCTCCGTCAGTGGGCAACCGCGCTCCGGTTGCCGAGTCGCGAGGCGGACCGCTGGGAGCGGGCCGGGTGGCTCCACGATGCGCTGCGCGATGCCGATGAGGCGGAGCTGCGACGATGGGCGCCGCAGGTACCGCACGTCATCGAGCTGCTGCACGGGCCGGCGGCTGCGGCGCGGGCCGAACTCGAAGGCGAACGCGACGACGATGTGCTCAGCGCGGTGCGCTGGCATTCCATCGGATGGGCCGGCTGGGGCGCGGTTGGTCGGGCACTCTATTGCGCTGACTTCCTCGAACCCGGCCGCACCTTCGAGGTGGAGCGCCGTGCGGCGCTGGCCCGTCGCTTCGCGGACGATGCCGACGCCGTGGTGCGCGAGGTGGCTCGGTTGCGGCTCGGGCATGCCCGCGCGGAAGGGTGGGTGCTCCCGCCGGAGGCGGTGGCGTTCGGGGAGGCAGTTGCGCCGTGAGGCGGTCATGGCACGGGCTCCTGGTGGTCGCGGTCGTGGCCGGGTGCGGCCGGGGTTCGGCAGATGCCGGGACGGGTGCCGATCGGGCATGGCCGCCGCTCCCGCGGCGCGTGACGGTGGAGGTGCTCAACGCCTCGCGGGTCGACGGTCTCGCGCGCGACGCGACGTTGCGCCTCCGGCGGACCGGCCTCGATGTCGTGATCTTCGATAACGCGGCCACCGCGGATGTCGATACCGTGCGCCGGAGCCACCGGATCTTCGTGCGCCGGGGCGACACGCTCGGTGTCGGCCGGGTGATCGAGGCGATCGGGACGGCGGAAGTCGTCGCGGTACCCGATGCCTCGCGTCTCGTGGACCTCAGCGTGCTCCTGGCCCGGGACGTCCCCCCCCCAGAGCGCTGAGCCCCGTACCGCTCACACCGGCTCCACCAGCGCGAGGACCAGGTCGGCGACGTTGGTCCCGGTCGGTCCCGTCACCAGCAATCCCGCGACCGCTGCGAGTGCGGCACGGGCATCTCGGCGCGCCAGATCTGCTGCCGGATCGCGGCCCGCGGCTCGGATCGCTCCCCATGTCGTGGCATCCACCACCGCCCCGGCGGCGTCGGTGGGGCCGTCGCGTCCGTCAGTGCCGCCGGCGAGCAGGGTGACCGGGAGGGCGTCGTGGGCCAGGGTGGCCGCCGCGGCCAGGGCCAGCTGCTGGCATCGTCCGCCGGCCCCCGCTGTCGCCGGGAGGGTCACGGTGGTTTCGCCCGCCCACGCGTGCAGCATGCGATCCGCTGCCCGTCCTGCGGCGGCCTCACGCACCACGGCCGGACCGACGGCATCCGCCTCCCCGGTGAGCGGAGTGGGATGCACCCGCATGGCGAGTCCCGCAGCCCGGGCGGCCGTCGCGACGCCGGCGAGGGCATCGCGGCCACTCCCGATGATGACGTGGGGGATGATGGGGGGGGCATCCTCATCTGGCACGAGCGGCCCCGACCCGATGGTGGCGAGATGATCCCCCGGCACGTCGGAGAGGACCCAACAGCGCCCTGGACGGGTGCCCAGGGCGAGGGCGAGGCGACCCTCGCCCCAGCGCGCGAGGGCCCGGCGACGGCGGTTCGTCTCGACGATGTCCGTGCCCGCACCGAGCACCGCGCGGGCCGTCGCCAGGTAGGCGCTCGCCTCGACACCCTCGCGTGGTGCACCGATGAGGGCGGAGGTGCCTCCCGAGAGCAGCACCTCCACGGGGATGCCCGCGTCCAGACCCGCCACGAGCCTCCCGAGGGTGTCAGCTGCCTCGCGAGAGCGCGTGCCGGGCAGCGGGTGATCACCAACCCGGGCGATGATCGCAGGGTGGGGGGGGGGACTGTCCCC
>JBBQQJ010000006.1:0-31301 GCA_038216165.1 Gemmatimonadales bacterium
ACTTCCCCCCCCAATGTCTTCGAGGTGATTTGTGTCCACCCCCCCCCCAAAAAAAATCCCGATTTGGCATTGATGCGCTTCCCCCGACTGGCTCCCCAGCCTTTCACCGATGCGTCGCTATCATCCAATCACGACTTGGCCTCACTGCCAGCCAAGCCGCGTGCGCTTTGGGCGTGAGCGCCGCGGTGCCGGAGCCCCTGATCAGCACTTGGCTCGGCAAAGCTCCCGGAACCGTTCACACTCTTCTATCCCAAGCATATCAGCGGGCGGGCATTCGGGAATGCAGACCGCAGGTCGCGCTTGGAATTCTCGTGGCTTTGGCATTGGTTCACGAGCACGAGCCGCCCACGGGGTAGCAGGGATGCCAAGTCGACCGGATTCTGCCGGCGGGTGGTGTGAAGTCATCGATGTGAGCGTTGGCGAACTACGGGAGTGCGATGACGTCAAGCAGTGACACCCGTCGGAGGTTGCTGCTTGGTATACCACCAGTCTACTCCAATGCGTCTACCAGCATACAACGATTCCGCGATCCGCTGTGAGGCCGTATCGTTGGGAGCGCGACACTCGGTGTCAAGCGTCAGCGTCGCTTGCATCGGTCCGCACTTCACCTGGCAGCATATCCCCGAACGAATGGAGCATACCGATGCGAATTGGGACCCAGTTTTCCACGTTGGCGGCCCTCCTCACGACCGCGGTGGCGTTGGTGGCCATGCCCGGTGTGAGTGAGGCCCGCACGAAACTCCATCTCTGCGATACGGGTGTTGCACAGAGTGGGGTGTGCCTCGAAGGGTCGATGACCTGCTCCAACGCGCAGCAGCTCTGTGAGATGCTTGCGAACCTCGGCGGGTGCGCATCGGTCGACTTTTCGGACGCCTCCTACTGCGCCAGCCTGCCGCAGTGTGGCGAGCAGCAGGACGCGGTGGTCTGTGTGAAAGAGACTGAAAACTAGTTGGCGAGGATCTGGTTGCGGAGCGGGGCATGTCGGGAACCTTGATGCCCCCTCCACAATCACCCCCGTTGTCCGAATCAAGCCCCTTATTCCCGGAAACACTATGTCCGATGTCTCGTCGCAGGAGCGTTTCAATCGCGTGGTTGCTCTGCTCGCATTGTCGTGCGCGATCATAGCCGTTTCGGTACTGCTGTGGAGTACATTCCTGTCGCCAACGGGTTCCGCTCTGGGCTCCGAGCGCCTGTTGCTTGACACGCTGCGCATCGACGACGCTCAGGCCCTGCGAGCAGAGGGCAACCGATGGGGCACGCCGGCTGCTCGAAATACCGTGTTGGTCTTCACCGATTTCGAGTGTCCCGCATGCCGCGATTTCCATCTACGTGCCCTTCGGGGGGCCATGGCCGAGCATGGATCCGATCTCAGTGTGGTGGTCAGGCATTGGCCGCTCCGGTCCCATCGACTCGCCACGCATATGGCGATCGCGGCTGAGTGTGCCGCAGTGCAAGGGCGGTTCTGGCCGTTCCAGGAGCTCGTCTTCGAGAAGCAGGATTCGATCGGAGTGCTCGCCGTCGAGGTCATGGCGGCGAGGGCTGGCGTGGACGACCTCGCCGGCTTTCAGGACTGTCGAGCATCAACTGATATTGCCGCGGCGATCAGCAGGAGCACCGCGCAGGCTGAATCACTTGGGGGGCGCGGTACCCCTCTCATTCTGGTGAACGATCTCGCAATCTTCCGTGGCATCGACAGTCTGGGGCTGGACAATCTGCTCAGGATCGGGCCGGCTTTGTCGAAGTGATGCATATGATTCGTTTCGGAATGCGGCTCGCGGTCTGTGCCGCCGGACTGGCCTTGCCGATCGCGGCGCAGGGCCACCCGATTCTCGTGCGTGGCGTAGTCACCGATTCGGGCGGGATTCCGCTGTCCGAGGTGCGTGTCGCCTTGGTGGGGCTCGGCACGGATGTCACGGTGAGGACCATGACATCGTCGGATGGATCATTTCGGGCCACCATCGCCCCCGGCGCAGAAGCTGTTCGCGTTGAGGTCTCGAAGATCGGGTTTGCGCCCCGGCAACTCATAAGTCGCATCCCCGCCCATGCCTCGGATGTGGTCATTCAGGTCCGGATGCATCCGCGGTTGTTCGAGCTACCGGAAGTACTGGTGAACTCTGCGGCGATGCCAGCCGGATCCCGGGAGCGCCCCGGGATTGGCGGCGTCGATCGTGATGCACTCGGCGACCGTCGATTCATTGGCGACCCATCCAGCCTCGACGAGTTGGCAGGGCTTCTCCCGGGTGTCACTCGCAGCGACTCTGGTTTCTCGGTTCTTGGCGCCGGGCCGGACCAGAACAACGTCATCATCAACGGCACCCGGTTCTCTGGCGGCGACCTTCCACCGGACGCGATGGCAAGCGTCCGGGTCGCCACCTCGAGCGTTGATCCATCCCGCGGGGAGTTCTCGGGCGCCCTTGTCTCGGTGAGCACGAAGTCCGGCTCTGATATTGCCACGGCGGCGGTCCGAACTGCGGTGCAGCCAGAAGTGCTTGAGTGGCGCGATGGGCTGCAGGCAGCGGGCACCGGCACGACCGCACTCGTGAGCGGGTTCGCAGATGGCCCAATTCGTTCGGGGGCGGCGCACTACTTCTCAGCGTTCCAGTGGCGACAAGAGTGGCGTGCACTTCCCTCCGCCCTGACGTTGAACCAGATGGCAGCGGATCGAATCGGCGTCTCCCCGGATTCCATTGGCCGATTTCTGGCTGTCCTTGATGATCTCGGCGTTCCTTCAGCGCGCTCCGGCGATGCGAGCGACCTCAGCAGGACGAGGGCTACCGCATCCATGCAGCTTGACTTGCGTCTCGGGTCGGTCACATCACTGCGCTTGCTGGGGATCGGGAGTGCGACCAGAGCGGCTGGCCAAGGGGTTGGTCTCTTGGCCATGCCCAGCGTCGCGTTTGGGAGCACTGAAGCGCGCGGCCGCTTGGCGATGACCCTGTCGACCATGATCGGGCGGACATCTCTCGAATCGCAGCTCACTGCCTCCCATGCTCGCGTGGATCGCGAAATGGCGAGCGACGCGCCCTCTGGGAGAGTGACCGTCGCGAATGAGCTGACGGGTTTCCAGGCATTGTCCTTCGGCGGTGGCGGGTCCGGCGACGAGACCCGGACGGCATCGGACAATGAGTGGCGCGCAGAACTGAAAATTCCGGCGACGCGGGGACACCGATTCTCGCTTGGCGGCAACCTCCGAGCGGCAACTGTTCGGTTGGACGCCGGAGCTGAACCAGCAGGATTGTATCTCTACGAATCCCTTGCTGACCTGGCCGACAACCAGCCCAGCGAGTTCCGTCGTCCTCAGGCAAGGCAGGACAGTCGGGGAAGCTCCCGTGCAGCGGCGATGTGGATTGGCGACGAGTTCCGGCCAAGCACGCAGTTGACGCTGCAATGGGGGGTGCGGGCAGACTGGAACCGGCCGCAGGACGTCCTCGAATCTGATTCCCTGGCGTTGGCCGAGCTCTGCGTCCGGACGGGCTACTTACCCGCCAGAGGCGGAGTCTCACCGCGCCTCGGGTTCCAGTGGAGTTCGCTGCGCTCTCAGAGTTCGCCACGCAGCGATCCCGCCACGAACGATGGGCGATCCGAAGGAATGTTGGGGGTTGGCGGTGGTGACCTGCCCGTCGATCGGCTGTCCGATCTGGTCGCGCTGGCGGACCTGATGTCGCGCCCAGGTGTGAACATCGCTGGAGGGATTGGGACCTTTCGATCCGCGCTGGGCCCCTCCGCGGGTCGAATCGCGTCACTGGCCGCTCGCGCCTTCGGCGGTCAAGCGGTCGGCACGATCCGGTGCCTGGGGGCCGACGTACTCTCGCCAACCTGGAGCGATGCGCGTGGCCCTGGCTGTCGAAATGAGTTGGTGCATTCAGCGCCTGTAGTGCAGCGGGATCTCACCGCCTTCGCCCCGGACTATTCGTCCCCTCGCCGTGTCAGCGCCAACCTCGCCATCACTGGTCTCGGGGCATTCGGGTGGCGGGTGGGGTTGATCGCCACTCACGCGCGGTTCCGCTCTGATGTTTCAACCGACCGCAATCTCCGCGAGGAACCCGCTTTCGTGCTCGACAGGGAAGCGGCGCGGCCGGTCTATGCGGCAGCAGAAGACATCGACATCGGAACTGGCCGCCACCTGCCGGGCGCATCGCGAAGGGTGCCGGCGCTAGGTCGGGTCAGTGAAGTCCAGTCGCGCGACGTGACCCGAACGACCGAATTGATCGTACAGGTGCTACCGCCGGCACTCGTATACTCGCGCTTCCAGCCGTCGCTCGCGTACGTGGCGTCGCACCAGGCGCAGGAGATTCCCGGTGGGGCGCTCACGGCCGGTGATCCGCGAACAATGCGTTCGGTGGCGACGCTTCGGCAGCAGGTCATCCTGATGGCATCCCACAAGCTGTGGTGGTTGCGAATCGGCGCGCGAATGCAGTTCGAGTCTGGCGTGCGCTACGCCCCGTTGGTCGATGGCGACGTCAACGCTGACGGTTTCTTGAACGACCTGGCATTCATCCCTGGACCATGGAGGGGGGCGACGCTTGCGGACGTCTTGCCAGATGTGCCTGGCCACGCGCGCGACTGCTTGCAGACTCAGGCAGGTCGGATTGCCTCGCCAGCCAGCTGTGAGGGCCCTTGGACGAGCCGCCTTGACATCGTGACCACGTTTGAACCGCCCCGCCGCCTCGGTCTCGGTCGGAACTTTTCGATGTCATTTGCCCTCCTCAATGCTGGTGCTGGTCTGCGTCGGTTGGTCGGATGGTCGGGATCACTGTTCGAGGGCGCCGCCCCGCCCGATCCTCGCCTCCAGCGGGTGACAGGATTTGATCCAGTGCGCCAGGAGTTCATCATGGCGGTCAACCCGGGATTTGGCCGTCCCATCGGTGGCGAGGCCAGTGAACGGTTTTTTCCGCCTGTCAGGTTGCAACTCCAGGGAGAATGGCGGTTCGGAGGGCGGTCCGCCGTGGCGACAGTTCGCGCGGCGGGGTTGCAAGCACCGGACGATGGATGGACACCGGGCGCTGCCCGGGATCGTGCCAGCGCCCTTGTCTCGAACCCCGTACGAGTCGTGCTCGCCCTCGGGGACTCACTCGGTTTGCGACGGAGCCAGCGGGACAGCCTGGAAATGCTGGCAGCGGACGCGGACCGGCTGTTCATGGAAGCGTTGCAACCCTTGGTCGATCAGATGGTCGCACTCGGGCGTCGCCTAACTGACGCTGACGCTGTTCCGATGTTGGCAGCGATCCGCAGCGTGCTGGAACTGATCGGAACCCAAGCCAGCGAATCTGCCGAAGCATTGCTGGATCCGGTGCAGAGGGAAATACTGCGCCTCGAGTTGCGGCGACGGCCAGCAACATCGCCACCATGATCAGCGGGTGATCGAGTACCAGTGGAGGGTCGGGCCGTTCGCGCCGCTTGTTGTCGCCGCGAACCCACCGGGGGTTGCTGCCCGGACCATCACGCTTCGCGGGACCGAAATCATTGTGGTCTCGCCAGCCACCGCAGAAACCGCCAGCCACTGCTGCGGACCATCCGTCGTCCGTAGTTCGAGCCACACAGTGCCGTGCCGGTCAATTAGTGCGGCGTGGACAAGCGGTGTAGACGCGGGGCGAGGCAATTTCGCAATCTCGGCGCCTCGTTGCGCGAAAATCGGCGAATCCAGTGATGTTGCATACTGTTCCGGAGAGATCGGGATGGTGGGCCTCCGGATGAGGTGCCGCGTCGGCGCAGCGTCTCCGTCGATGTAAAACTCCACCACGGCTCGTGACTCGCCGGCAGCAGACTGATCCTGCGACACGACACCGACAGTGCCACCGTCTGGTGCCGGCAACACAAAGCTGGCACCGCAGAATGGCGTTGGAACCAGCAGCAGCTGACGGCGTGCGGCGGGGATCCAAGCCTCGCAGGGCGCGCGAGGTGCGGTCGCAAGGAGACCGGATCGCCCGTCGCGGCCGATCACGGACAGGGCCGTCCCCGGCGTGGATTGGTGGCGTTCCGGTGTGTCAGTCACCGACGGGCCCAAGTATCGCAGGGCGAACCCGGAATTATCCAGCACCGCAACCAGGCTCGGCCGTTCCAGGCCAGACGAGCGAAGTGAGTCGTAGCGACGATCCATATCGCTGGGGCGCCATGCCGTGATACCGAGAGCTTTGCCCGCCGTTGATAGCGCGACAATGGATGCTCCGCCCGCGGCCACCACGTGGAGCGTGTCGCCCGTCCAGCCGACTACTCTGCCGCCGCTGATCTGTGCGGAACCTCGAATCGTCCCGGACGGATCCACGATCATGACCCGTCCAGTCGCGGGATCTGACAGGCCGACCCAACCCTGTGCGGAAACTTCGACGCGGCCGACAGCGTTCATCCCGGCTGCTGCGAGATCGACAATCCACGATTCGCGTGCCTCGATGGCCTGCCCGGAAGCAGATCCGATCGGACCCACACATGCCAGGAGCACGATGCCACGAAGCAGTTGCATCCATTCGTCCGGGAAGGGGTTGGCAAGCGTCAACAGCTGAAGGTACTGACTCGGCTGGCAGGGCGGTATCGACTGACACGGTGAGCCCCTTTCTCTCCTTTTCTCTTTCTCTCTTTAGATTCAGAACAGCCTCCCCCCCAGCGGCACCTCCTGCGTCGGCTCCAGCAGCACCACCGCGCCGTCAGCGTCGGACACGCCCAGCACCAGCACCTCGCTCTTGACCCCCGCCACCCGCTTCGGCGCGAAGTTCACCACCGCCACCACCAGCCGCCCCACCAACTGCTCTGGTGTGTAGTGCACCGTGAGCTGTGCGCTGGAGGTCTTGATACCCAGTTCAGACCCGAAGTCGAGCGTGAGCACGTAGGCCGGCTTGTGGGCCTTGGGGTTGAGTTCGGCCGTGAGGATCCGGCCCACCCGAATCTCCACGCGCGCAAAGTCCTCCCAGCTGATCATCCCGCCACCACAAAGGAAAGCATCCGCCCCTTCACCCAGATCACCTTCTTCACCTCGCCGTCCAGGTACTTCGCCACCCCGGTGTCCGCCTCGGCCGCTGCACGCACCACCGATTCATCCGCGTCGCGGGGCACGGTGACCGTGCCGCGGGTCTTGCCGTTGACCTGCACCGCGATCGTGACGGTGTCCTCGACGGTGAGCGCCGGGTCGAACTGCGGCCACGTCGAGTCGAAGATCGACCCGGTCCGCCCGAGGCGCTCCCAGCACTCCTCGGCGAAGTGCGGCGCGAACGGTGCCGTCATCTGGACCAGTGAACGAACCACCATCGGCTCGGTGCAGTTGCAGTCGCGCAGCACATTGACCAGCTCCATCAACGCGGCGATCGCGGTGTTGTAGCGCAGCGCCTCGAGCTCTTCGGCGACCTTCTGCTTGGTCTGGTGCCACTTGACCAGGACATCGTGGCGGATCTCGGCGTCGCGGGCGTCGGGGTGCAGCGCCTGGGTGACGAGATCCCAAACCTTGTCGAGGAAGCGGCGCGGGCCGCTGATTCCGGCATCGCGGAAGTCGCCACCGTCCTGGAACGGGCCGAGGAACATCAGGTACATCCGGAAGGTGTCGGCGCCCCACTGGTCGATGTACTGATCCGGAATCACCACGTTGCCGCGCGACTTCGACATCTTGGCGCCGTCCTTCACGATCAGGCCGTGCGCGCGGAACTTGACGAACGGCTCCTCGAAGTCGAGCATCCCCGCGTCGTGGAGCACCATCGTGATGAAGCGCGAATAGAGCAGGTGCAGCACCGCGTGCTCGTTGCCGCCGATGTAGCTGGCCACCGGAAGCCAGCGCTTGGTGCGCTCCGCGTCAAAGGCACGATCAGCGAAGTCGGTGCTCGGGTAGCGCAGGAAGTACCACGCCGAATCGAGGAAGGTATCGGACACGTCCGTCTCGCGGCGCCCAGGCCCACCACACTGCGGGCACGGTACATGGTACCAGGCGGCATCGCGCGCGAGCGGCGAGATGCCGGAGTCATCGGGACGGAAATGCTCCAGCGGCGGCAGCTCCACCGGGAGCTGGTCCTCGGGGACCGGCACCGCGCCGCAGGCATCGCAGTAGATGATCGGGATCGGCGGACCCCAGTACCGCTGGCGCGAGATGCACCAATCGTAGAGGCGGTACTGCACCGTCCCCTTGCCGCGCGCCTCGCCCTCCAGCCACTGCGTGATCGCGGCCTTGGTCTCCAGCGGGGTGGTGCCGTCGAACTGCGACGAGTTGACCATCCGGCCACCGGCATCTACATCAGTGTACGCCTCGGCGAGCGGCGTGTCGGCGCCCTCGCCCGGTGCGGCCACGACGCGCACGATCGGCAGGCCGAACCTGGTGGCAAACGCAAAATCGCGCTCGTCGTGCCCCGGCACGGCCATGATCGCGCCGGTGCCGTATTCCATCAGCACATAGTCGGCGATCCAGACCGGGATCTCCGTGCCGGTGGCCGGGTTGATCGCGAAGCCGCCGGTGAACACGCCCGTCTTCTCCTTGTCGCCCACCTTGCGCGAGACCAGGTCCTGCGCCGCCGCCTGCGCGCGGTAGGCGTCCACCGCCTCGCGCTGGGCCGGCGTGGTCAGCCCTGCCACGAGCGGATGCTCCGGGGCCAGCACCATGAAGGTGGCGCCGAACAGCGTGTCCGGCCGCGTGGTGTAGACCGTGATCGCGTCGGTCCCCCCGTGGGCCACGCGGAACGTGATCTCGGCGCCCTCGGAGCGGCCGATCCAGTTCTTCTGCGCCATCACCGTGGTGTCGGACCAGTCCATCTTGGTCGCATCGTCCAGGTTGGCGAGCAGGCGCCCGGCATAATCCGTGATCCGGAAGTACCACTGCTCCAGCACCCGCTGCTCCACCACCGTACCACAGCGCTCGCAGGCACCAGCAATCACCTGCTCATTGGAGAGCACCGTCTTGCAGCTCGGGCACCAGTTGACGGCGCCGTTCTTCTTGTAGGCCAGGCCGCGCTTGAAGAGCTGCAGGAAGACCCACTGCGTCCACTTGTAGTAGGCGGGGTCGGTGGTCGAGAGGACATTCCGCCACGGGAACATCCCGCCCATCCGGGTGAGCTGCCGGGTGAAGTTGGCGATGTTCTGCGGGATCAGCTCCGCCGGGTGCTTGCCGACCTTGATCGCATAGTTCTCGGAGTGGATCCCGAAGGCATCAAAGCCGATCGGCTCGAAGACCTGGTACCCCTGCATCCGCTTGAACCGTCCGTAGCAGTCGGCTCCCGTGAACGCGAAGAGGTTCCCCACGTGCAGCCCCTCGGCGGAGGGGTAGGGGAACATCATCAGGTTGTAGTAGGGGCGCTCGGCGCGGTCGAGGTCGGGCTCGTTGGTGCCCAGTTCCTGCCAGCGGGCACGCCACTTGGCTTCGATCGCGTCAGGCTGGTACTTGTCGGACTCGGACATGCAGGACGATCCGGGGTTCAGGTGGAACCCGGAAATATAGGGACGTCCCGACGCGGCGCGCCCCCTACCGCACGGCGTTGGTCAGGCGCTCCATCATCTTCCCCTGTGGGATGCCCTTGCCACCGCGGAGGATGTTCCAGCCGTTGAACACCACGATCAGGTCCCGGTTCGGGAAGTAATACGGCAACTGGCCCCCGAAACCCGAACCCGCCCAGACAGGTTTGGTCGGATCCACCGGATTGGCATAGAGCCACCACTTCAGGCCGTAGTTGGTCGCGTTGGGATTGGGGGAGAGGGCGATCTGCGGCGTGGTGGATTCGCGGATCCACTCCGCGGAGACCACCCGGGTGTCATTCCACATCCCCTGCTGCGCGAAGAGGTACCAGATGCGCGCCAGATCGCGCGCCTCAAGGTAGAGCCCGCCCTGCGTGTCGATCAGTCCGGTTGGCGAACGCTTCCAGTACCATCGCTCGATCCCGAGCGGGGCGAAGAGATGACGCGCGGCGTACTCCTCGATGTCCATCCCGGTGGCCTGTCGGAAGACATGCGCCAGAATGGCACTCTCCCCGCTGCTGTAGTTGAACTGGCTGCCGGGTTCGCGCATCATCGGGCGGTTGATGGTGAAGCTCACCCAGTCGTGGCTCGCCTCCAGCCCGACGGCCGTGTTCAGCGGATCGGTGTACGGGAGTTGCTCATTCCAGTCGATACCCCCGGTCATGCTCATCAGGTGGCGGATCGTCATCCGCCGCTTCCGGTCGTCGATGTTCGCCACCGTGGTGGTGTCGAAGAAGCGCAGCACCGGGGTATCGATCGACGGAAAGTCGCCGCGGGTCACGGCGGCACCGACCACGACCGACGCCACGGTCTTGGTGACCGATTGCAGGGTGTGGAGGTCGCCGCGTCGATACGTGGGATGCCACCACGGGTTGTAGTAGTTATACGGTCCGGAGAGGTCACCCGCATTGAGCGAACCCTTCACGCCGACGGAATCGGCGTAGGCCGCGTCGTAGTCATGCGAGTAGGCGGCATCGAAGGCCACCTTGCCCTTCCGGATGACCAGGAAGCGGTCGACGTAGCCGTACACCCCCGCCTTGATCTCGGCATCGATGCTGTCGAGGACGGCGGCGTTGAGGCCCACCGCAGCCGGGGTGGTGGTCGGCCACGTGGTACCGGGGGCCTGCGCCGAGAGGGCGGTTGCGGAAAGGAGCACGGCGGCAAGCAGGCGCATGACGGGTCCGGGAATGGGGAGCAGGAAAGGATAAAGGGGGTGAGGGGGAATGTTGGGCCAGTGGGGGGGGTGCGCTCGCGATGACGGCCCCGTGTTCCCCCGCACCCCGCACCCCGCACCCCGGCGCGGCGCACGCCGCGCTCCTCCTCACCCAGCGTGGTGAAGCCACGCTCCCCGTATTCGGCCTACCGCCGCTGGCCCCGGCGCTGGGCCAGATTGATCGTGAACGGCTCGCCATTGACCGTTGCGGGGGGGGAGACCGTCCCGTCGAAGGTGATGACCACCGTGCGCGTGGTGGTGACCGGGCCCGTCTCGGTGCTGCGGGTGACGGTGTAGACCCGGGTTGTGGTGCCGGAGAGCGGCCACGGGGCCGTCCCCTCGGCGCGGACCGGGATCACGACGTCGGTCCAGATGACGGTCCCCTCCAGGTCGTACTGCCGAGCGGGTCCGCCATTCTCGCTGTGGCGCGAGCGGGTGTGCTCCTCCTCGCCGGTGCCGTTGACGGTGCGCGCGGTCTCGGTGCCCTCGAGGCCGGTGATGACGAGTTCCCGGTGGCGCATGATGGCGGCTGACCACGGCCCGCGGGTCACGTTGCCCGAGAGGGTCATGTCGATCTCGATGCGCGCCGTGGTGGCCGCATCGTAGCCCTCCTGGGCGGCACCGCCGGCATCAAAGAAGGCGACCACGCGATCAATATCGAGGCCGTTGGCGCGGTTGCGCGGGCAGGTGAAGCGCCCGCCCCCGAAGCCGCAGCCGTTCACGTTGCCGGGCCCCCGGGGGCCGTCGGGCGGGAGCAGCGCGGCGGCAAAGGTGATGGTGCCGGTGAGGCCGTCCATCCCCGCCATGACATCGATGTCCTCGGCGGTGGCATCGGCGGACACGTTGGCGATATCGGCGGAGATCGTGGCGGCGGCAATCGGGGCAGTATTGGAGCCGGTCGGGTCACTCGAACAGGCAACGGCGCCTGCGAGCAGAAGGATCGGGATGGCGCGCATGATGAGACGTCCTCGCTCGTGGGGAAACAGCTGTCGGATGGGGGGACGAGGGCGGGAACGGCGCCCCCACACTCGTCGCCACAGCAGGGAGACCCCCGCCGGCCCGATTTGTTAAGGAGTATCGGCACCTTGGGCGTGTCCGGGAGGCGGGACGGGCGGCACGCGGGGTCTCGCCAGCGGGGACGCTTCGGTCGCGGTGGCTCCCGTGGCCACCCCGCCCGAGACGATGAACGCCATCAGGTCGGCGCTGTCGACCGCCACCGGCACCACCCGGTCGACCGGGACCAGGACGAGGTTGCCTGCGATGTTGTACGACTGCGGCAGGTAGACCGCCACCCATCCATCGAGCCCCAGGCGGGCGAGGTCGTCGGCCGTCACGAAGCCCAGGAACCAGAGCTCCAGGGTGGGGTCGGGCTGCACCCGGACCGCGCGATTGAAGCGCCGCTTTTCGCCCACGAAGGCCCCCATCAGGTCCTTGGCGGCGTTGTAGAGCAGGCGGATGAGCGGGAGGCGTGCGAGGACGAGGTCCAGCGTCCCGATGGCGGCGCGCGTGACCACATTGGTGGCTAGGGCGCCGATCAGGGTGACGGAGGCGAGCACGATCAGCAGGCCCACGCCCCAGTACGGGAGGCCCAGCCAGGAGTCGATCCAGTTGATCGCCTGCCACGCGATCCACAACGTGAGCGCCACGGGGAGGGTGATCGCCGCGCCGCGCAGGAAATACGTCGGGGTGCGCTGCCAGAGTCGCGTGAGGGGGGATTCGTCCATGGGTCAGAGCCTCGGTTCGAGGATGGTGAGCAACTCGCTGAGGTCGTCCGGTTGGGCATCGCCCATGTGGCCGATCCGGACGAGGCGATCGGCCGGGTCATCGTGGGCCGTGGCGAGTTGCCACCCCTCGGTGGCGAGGCGGTCCACGAGGGCGCGTGCCGACCGGCCCGGCGCAAGCCGGAGGGCGGAGACCGCATCGGCACGCCGGCCCGGCGCGGCGAGGAGCGCGCAGCGCCCGTGCCCGGCCACCCAGTGCTCGACCATCTCCCGCATGGCGCGGTGTCGCGTCCAGCGCGCCTCGAGCCCTTCGGCGGTGATCCGCGCAAGCTGGGTGTCGAGGGCGTAGAACTGCGGCAGCGCCGGGGTCTGCGGGAAGCGACCGGCCATCGCGGCCTCATGCAGCGCCACGAGATCAAGGTACAAGCCCCGGTCCTCACGCTCCGCGGCGCGGACCAGCAGGCGGTCACTGATGGTGGCCACCGCGAGCCCCGGGGGGAGGCCGAGTGCCTTCTGCGAGGCGCTCAGGACGACGTCGGCGCCCCAGCGGTCGGGGTCCACGGGCGAGGCGCCGAGGCTCGACACGGCATCGACGATGGTCACCACGTCGGGGAGCGGGCGCAGCAGGCGGAGCAATTCCGCCACCGGCTGCATCACCCCGGTGGAGGTCTCGACATGGACCAGCGTGACCGCATCGACGGGTGGGCCGTCGAGCATGCGGGCAAGCAGCTCCGGCTCGAGGGCCTCGCCGGGGGCGACGTGCAGCCGAACGACCTCTTTGTCGCAGCGTTCGGCGATCTGTGCGAACCGTTCGCCGAACCATCCCGACACGACGCAGAGCACGCGCTCGCGGACCCCCGAGCGGATCGCCGCCTCCATCAACCCGGTGGCGCTGCAGGTGGCGATCACCACCGGCCGACGCGTCTGGAAGAGGTCCCGCAGGCCGGCCTGCACCCGTGCGAGCAGGGCGGTGGCGGCGGGGGTGCGGTGGCCGATCATCGGCTGTTGCATTGCCGCCATCACGTCGGGATGCACCGCCACCGGCCCCGGCAGCCAGTAGCGTTGGGGGGGGGAGGTCATCCGATCAGTGCGGCCGCGCTGGTGAGGGTGCACCCTGCCTCCGCCCAGTCGCGCACCAATGCCTCGCCACGCGCAGGATCGAGCGCTGCGATCGCGTCGGTCACGATCACCACCTCGGCCGCCGGCCGCAGGCGACGCAGGCCGAGTACCGCCGCCAGCACGCAGATGTCGGTGGCCACGCCATAAACCACGATCCGGTCAGGGGCGAGTGCCGTGAGCACGGTGGCGGCGTTGGGGTTCCAGCGGAAGACGTCGGTGCCCGGCTTGTTGAGCAGGATGTCGCCGCCGCGCGTGCGAATCGCGGTCGTGAGCATCGCGGCGTCGTGCGGCACCGCGTGGATGATGTAGGGCGAGGTCAGTTCCGTCTCGGGGACCTTCTCCTGGCCGCGAGTCCCGCGCATGCAGTGCGGCGGGAAGGTCATCCGTCCGTCAGGGGTGTCGCTGATCTCGGCGTGGCCGAAGTCATGATCGTCGGCCGTGGCCACGATCCGTATGCCAGTGGCGTGGGCGTGTCCCGTGAGGTGCGCGAGTGCAGGAAGGATCGCCTCGGCGTCGGGGACGGCGAGCTTGCCGGCGGCGTGGACGAAGTCGATCTGGGTGTCGACATCCCAGTGGATCGTGGTCATGGTCAGCTCACCCGTTCCAGGCGTGGATTCTCGCGGTAGGCGCGCCCGACTTTGGCACAGGGCTGGCCCGCCGTGCGGACGACATCGGCCGTGAAATCGAAGCGTCCCTGAAACAGGGACGACCCGACGCCGTAGGCGTCCACGGGCACCGCCATCGCCTCGAACTCGCGGATCTTCTCGACGGTGAAGCCGCCCGAGACAACGATCTTCACGTGGGAGTGCCCCGCGCGGTCGAGCGCGTCGCGGACATTCTGCACCAGTTGCGGGTTCACGCCGGTGGGGCGGAAGCGCCCCATCTGCGGGCGGACGGAGGCGTCCACCAGCATCTCGCTGGTGTCGAGCCGCACGCCGTAGAGCCGCTCCCCCAGCGCGTCGGCCAGTTCCAGCGAGGTGCGCACGCAGTCGTTCTCGAAGTCCACCAGGGTCACGAGGCGGATCGCGTCGGAGACGTGCTCGAGGAATTTCCGCGAGGCGAGGACGGTGTCGCCGCCGTAGGCCGCGATCAAGCCGTGCGGGACGGTACCGACTCCCTCGCTCCCCCACCAGCTCGCCTGCGCGTCGGTGCTCACGCCGATCGCGCCGGCCACGTGGGCCGCGTAACCGTCGCCGGTCTGCACCATCCAGTGATCATGGCGCGCGGGGAAGAACATCACCTCGCGCGGCTTGGCGGCCTCCACCACGCGCCGGGTATTGGTGCCGACCCGGGTCCGCCGTGCCAGCACGCCGAGGTAGAGGGTCTCGAGGTGCGCGAACTGCTCGTAGGAACCGGTGATCTCGAGCACCACCTCCCACGGCGTGAGCGCATCGCCATCGTGGAGTGCCCGGACCTCGAGCTCGCTCCAGTCGTCGGCGCAGAGCTTGAGGATCGCGATCGCCTCGTCGATCCCGCCGAGGAGGGCGTCGTGCTTGGTGAACACCTGCACGGTGACCACTGGCGAGGCCCCATCCGCCCGCAGGATGTCGCGGGCGCGCACGAAGTACTTGTCGGAGTAATAGCCGGCCCGCATCTTCTCGACCGGCAGGTTGAAAATCTCGGGGTCGAGGCGCGGGCGTCGGGTGGGCGTCATGGGGAGGAAATCTACCCCGTTCACCGTTCCCCGTTCACCATCTTATCATTGGTACGTCCTCCCACTTCGGAGCTCCGCCCGTGTCCGACTCCTCGCTGTCCCGTCGCACCTTCCTCGGCGCCGCCGGTACGGCCGTGGCCGCCGCCTCCGTGGCCCCCTCCGCCGCACTGGCCGCACCGTTCGTTCACCGGAGCCGGGCCGCCGCCCCGGTGGCGATTGCCAGCAGCAACGGGATCCGCGGGGTGGCCCGCGCCATCGAGCTCGTGCAACGCGGTGGCGACACCCTCGATGCGGCCATTGAAGGCGTCAAGATCCAGGAACTCGACCCGGATGACACCTCGGTCGGCTTCGGCGGCCTGCCCAACGAGGAGGGGGTGGTGCAGCTCGACGCCTCGTGCATGCATGGCCCCACGCGCCGGGCCGGGGCGGTGGGTGCCCTGGAGGGGATCAAGACGCCGAGCGAGGTGGCGCGGCTGGTGCTCAAGTACACCAACCACATCATGCTGGTGGGCAAGGATGCGCAGCGTTTCGCGCTCTCCTACGGGATGCAGCTCGAGGATCTGCTCACCCCCAGCTCGCGCGAAGCGTGGCTGCGCTGGCGCGCCAACCGCGGCCCCGACGACGACTGGCTCTCCCCCGACGACAAGGCCCCGATGGGGATCCGCCAGACGGGCACGATCAACATGAACGTGGTGGCCGCCACCGGCGACATCTCCTCGGTTACCACCACGAGCGGCCTTTCCTGGAAGATCCCCGGGCGCGTGGGCGACTCGCCGATCATCGGGGCGGGGCAGTACACCGACAACGACATCGGCGCCGCCGGCTCCACCGGGCGCGGCGAGAGCAACATCATGGTGTGCGGCGGCTTCCTGACCGTGGAGCACATGCGGCAGGGGATGCACCCGACCGATGCCGCGCTTGCCACGCTGCGCCGGGTCATGGCGATGACCCCGCCGCGCCTGCTCGATGCCCAGGGGCGCCCGAAGTTTCAGCTCAACTTCTACGCCGTGAACAAGCAGGGCGCGTACGGCGGCGCGTCGCTCACGCCGTCCCGGTTCGCGGTGGCGGACGCCCGCGGTGCACGGATCGAGGACTCGGCCGTCCTCTACCCCCGATGACTGTGCGAGCTCTTCTCTGCGCCGTGCTCCTCCTCGGGGGAGCCGTGGCACCGGCCGCGGCCCAGGACGGCGACGCCGAGCCCGGTGTCCCGTGGCGGCTGTCCTATTTTCCCTACCTCACCGCCTCCCCCAACGATGGCGTGATGGGGACTGCGCGCGCCATCTGGTTTCAGCAGGCGGAGTGGGGCACCCGCACCTCGCTGCGGCGTTCCGTGGCGATCGACGCCGGCTACTCCACCCGCGACGCCTGGCTCGGTCGGGTGACGTACGCCGACCCGACGCTGGCCGATGGCTGGCGCGCGCACGCCGTGCTGGAAGCGGGGCGCGAACCGCGCTTCGGCGACGTGCGCGACCCGGTCGTGCGCGAGCGGGCGCTCGCCCGACTGGACGTCACGCGTCGGCTCGCCGGGCCACTGCAGCTCGCCGTGCGGGCCGGGGTCCGCCACGATCGATTCGAGGCGCCGTCAGCCACCCTCATCCGGCGCTATCCGCTCGCGGAGCTCGAGGCCGGGGATGCCGCGATTGCCCAGACCGACGTGACGGCGCGTGCCGCACTGGTGCTCGACCTGCGCGACCAGGAGTTCGAGGTGAATCGTGGGGTGCTCGCGGAGGTCGGCGTGGTCACCGGGTCGGCGGGTGACGGCTACCAGGGGGCGTACGGGCACCTGCGTGGCTACCTCTCGCCGCGGCGCGGCACGCGGGTTACCGCGCGTGCCGCGTTCCGCGCGCTGTCCGAGTCGGGTGCCGTGGCTGCCATGCACGAGCTGCCCCAGTGGGAGGGCGCCGTCACCACCTTTGGCGGGCATGGCTCGCACCGGGGCTTCGGCACCGGTCAGTTCGCCGGCCGGGGCCTCCTCCTTGGTGGTCTCGAGGTGCGCCATGATATCATCAACCTCGGCGATATCGGCGCGGTGACGGCGATCGCGTTTGTGGACGGTGGTCGCGCCTTCGCCGACACCGCGATCACGTCGCTGGCGCTGCTGGCGGACGGCTCACGGGCGGGCCGACTCCGGCTCACGCTCGATGAGTGGCAGTGGGGTGCGGGGGGGGGGGTCGCGCTCCGCGTCCTCCGCGCCGCCACCCTCACCATCACCGCCAGTGGCGGCGACGGCGAGACGCGGTGGTATGTCGGCACGGGGTGGAGCTGGTAGACGTTCGCTCGTCAGCTCGCCCGGATCACCACGCCACGGTCGGCGAGCATCTCCACGTAGCGATCGTACGGCATCCCCTCGTCGGGGGTGGTGACGCCGAAGCGGATCACCTGTCGGCGCGCCTGCACCAGGCCGGTCACCGCCAGCGAGTAGCCGGTGCAGCGCATCATCGCCGAGATGCCGTTGACCTGATCGTAGCGATCGAGCAGGTCGAAGGTGGTGGTGTGCGCCTTCCCGTCCTTGGTCCCGCTCACGATCACGCGCAGCGCCACCAGATCGCGTCCCTCGGGCTTGGTAAGCTGCGGCGAGACCGCCGCAATGAAGGCATCGCGCGGGACGATGTCCTTCCCCTTCACCTTGATCGGCTCCATCCCCAGGAGGCCCATCTCGCGGACGGCACGCATCAGGTCGGCATGGCCGGGGTAGCGGAGGGTCTTGTACTCCATCTCCCGCACCTTCCCCGCGAACGAGAACGGCATCGTGCTGATCCCGCCGGCGGTGTGGAACGCCTCGAGTGTGCCGACCGGCGCGGGGAACGCGACGTCCTCCAGCTCGCTCAGCGCGTCGACGGTGACCGACTTTCCGTCGCGCAGGATCCACGATGGCGTTGTGTAGTAGTCGAGGGCGCCCTCGAGGGAGTAGACGATCTGGTAATTGAGCGGCGGCTCGGGGTGCTGCGGCAGGCCACCCACGAAGATCCGCACCCGGTCCGTCGTGTCGAGCCGGCGGATCCCTTCGGCGGCGAGGATGTTCACCATGCCGGGGGCCAGGCCGCAGTCGGGCATGACCGAGAGCCCCTTGGCGCGGGCCTCCGCGTCCAGCTGCTTCTGCTCCATGACGATCTCGGTGTTCCCGCCGAGGTCGGCAAAATGGCACCCCGTCTCGACGGCCAGCTTGGCCATGGGCCCGTTGAAGTAGTACGGGATGGCGCTCAACACGGCGTCATGGCCTTGCATCGCCTCGCGGACCGCCGAATGATTGGTCACGTCGAGCGTGAGGGTGTGCAGCCGCGGATCGTCGGTGCGGGCAAGGAAGCGTGCCATCCGCTCCGGCTGGAGATCGGCGATGGTGACCTTGGTAACTTCCGGGTCGCGCAGGAGATCGAAGGCACAGGCGCAGCCCTGCAGGCCGGCGCCGAGAACGAGCATCTTCATGTGGGGCAACCCCTCGAAGGCAGTAGGTTCTGGGCCAAGCCTCCAAGATAACCGCCCTCTTCACCCCACCTCACCCCGTGCCAAGGGCCCTGATGGACGCCGCCGAGACGACCCGAGAACGCCTGCTGGCCGCGGCCCGGGAGCTCTTCACCACCATCGGCTACCACGCCACCACCACCCCGATCCTCGCGGAACGGGCGGGGGTGGCGGAGGGGACCATTTATCGCCATTTCAGGAGCAAGCAGGCGCTTCTGAATGCGGCGTATCAGGAGGCGCAGGCCTGGGGGGTGCAGTCGGTTCTGGCCGCCGAGGGATCCCGGATGCCGGATCGCCTGGTGGCGCTGGGGCGCGAGTGGTTGCAGGTGGCAGAGGACGACCCGGCCCGGATGCGATTGCTGCTGGCGTGGCGGCTCCCCCAGGAGCTGGACGAGGGCTCTCGGCATGCCGGGCAGGAGCTGCGTCAGGCGATTGAACGGCTCGTGGCGGTCGGCAAGCAGGAAGGGAGCATCCGCCCGGGGGTGGTGGAACTGTGGGCGACGGTCTGGCTCACCGTGGTGACCTCCGCAGTCGAGCGGGTGGCCTCGCGGGAGTGGCGGAGCAGCCACCCGCATGCGCTCGCCGTGGTGGACGCCGCGTGGGAGGTGCTGGCACCGCGCCCGGTAGCTGCGGCGGCCGTCGCGGCCTCTCCTGCCGGGCCACTCCCGGACGGGAGTCCGTAGGCGGTGGAAGCAGACCACGGCTTCCTGATCACCTTCGCCATCGTCCTCGGGGCGGCGGCGGTGACGTCGATCCTCTTCGAGCGGCTGCGGCAACCGGTGATCCTCGGCTACCTCCTGGCGGGGATGCTGATTGGGCCGCACCTGACGATCGTGCCCTTCACGGCCGATCGGGCCACCACCTCGACGCTCGCCGAGCTCGGGGTGATCCTCCTGCTTTTCGCCATCGGGCTCGAGTTCTCGATCCGGCGGCTCCTGCGGGTGGGCGGCAGCGTGGCGGTGACGGCGGTGATCGACGTCTCGCTGATGGCCTGGTTGGGGATCGGGGCCGCGACCCTGCTGGGGTGGAGCCCGCGCGAGGCGCTCTTCACCGGGGCGATGACGGCGATCAGCAGCACGACGATCATCGCGAAGACGTTCGACGACAAGCAGGTCGGGCGCAAGCTGCGAGACCTGGTCTTCGGCGTCCTCATCGTGGAGGACCTCGCCGCCGTCCTCTTCCTGGCGGGCCTCGCGACCCTGGGTGCTGGGGGGGGGGAGGAATCTTCCCTGCTGGCCACCTCCGGGCGGCTGGTCGCGCTGCTCGCCGTCTGGGTGGTCGGCGGCCTGCTGGTGGTGCCGAAGCTGATGCGCTTCGTGGTGGGGCTTGGCCGGGACGAGACCACGCTGATCGCTTCCCTCGGGCTCTGCGTCGGCTTCGCGATGCTCGCGGACGCCCTCGGCTACTCGGTGGCCCTCGGCGCCTTCATCGCGGGCTCGCTCATCAGCGAATCGGGGCGCGGCCACCAGGTGGCCCGGCTGGTGGCACCGGTGCGCGACGTCTTCGCCGCGATCTTCTTCGTCGCGGTCGGGATGCTCATCGACCCGGCAATGATTCTGGAGCACTGGGTCGCTGTGGCGGTGCTCACTGTGGTGGTGATGGTCGGCAAGGTGGTCTCCGTGTCGACCGGGGCGTTTCTCGCCGGCCGCGGCACGCGCACGTCCGTCCGCGCGGGGATGTCGATGGCGCAGATCGGCGAGTTCTCGTTCATCATCGCCTCCCTCGGCCTGGCGATCGGCGCGGTGGGCGACTTCCTCTATCCGGTGGCGGTGGCGGTGTCGGCGATCACCACGCTCACCACGCCGTTCCTCGTGGGCGCCTCGGAGCGCACCGCCGCCTGGGTGGATCGCAAGCTGCCCAAGCCGCTGCAGACCTACGCCACCCTCTACGGCACGTGGGTCGAGCAACTCGGCCACGCGTCCAAGGCGCGACGCTCCGGCGAGCGGGCCCGGCGCCTGATCCGCTGGCTGCTGGTGGATACCGCCTCGCTCGCCGCGGTGATCATCGGGTTCGCCCTCACCGGCCCGCGCATCCGCGTCTTCATGGCCGAGCGCGCCGGGCTCGGCGAGGACCTCGCCAGTGGCGGGATGTGGCTCACCGGGGCGCTTCTCGCCGCGCCGTTTGCCTTCGGGATCTCCCGGGTGGCGGCGAGCCTCGCCGATGAGCTCGCCCGCCTCGCGCTGCCCCGGGTGGGCCGGATGGACCATGCCGCCGCGCCGCGCCGCGCGCTGGTGGTCACCCTCGAGATCGCGATCGTCTTCCTCCTCGGCCTCCCGTTGCTGGCGGTGACCCAACCGTTCCTGCCGCCGTTCTATGGCGCGGCGGTACTCCTCGTGATCCTCGTCGGCCTCGCGGTGTCAGGCTGGCGCAGCGCCACGAACCTCGAGGGCCATGTGAGCGCGGGAGCGCAGGTGCTGCTCTCGGCCATCCGGAACTCGCTCCCGCCGGAGCAGGCCACGGCCGAATTTCCGGTGGCCGATCGGCTCGTCACTGCCACGCACATGCTGCCCGGCATGGGCACGCCGGAACGCTTCCCGCTCGAGGCCGGGCATCACGCCGTCGGTCGCACGATCGGCGAGATCGGGGTGCGCGGGCGCACGGGCGCGACCATCCTCGCGATCACCCGCGGCGACACCGGCATCCCCGCGCCCAGCAAGGTGGAGCGGCTGGAGGTCGGCGACGTCCTGCTCCTCGTGGGGTCGAAGGCCGCCGTCATGGAGGCGAAGGTGCTGCTCCGCGCGGGCGCGACAAGCCAGCAGTAGGTCGTCCCCCCCCCCCGCATTGAACACCCTCACCCCTCACCACGGGCCGACCATGTCACCAGTGATGCTCCTCAAGCTCTATCTGCTCACCGTCCCGGTCTTCGCCGCCGTCGATCTGCTCTGGCTCGGCGTGCTCTCCCGCGGCTTCTACCAGAACAACCTCGGCCACCTGCTGAGCCCCGACGTCAACTGGGCCGCGGCGGGGACGTTCTACCTGATCTACATCGCGGGGATCATCTACTTCGCCGTGCTGCCCGGGATGGCGGCACAATCGCTGGGGCGCGCGGTGCTCAACGGGGCGCTGTTCGGTTTCTTCACGTACCTGACCTACGAACTCACGAACATGGCGACCCTGCCAGCCTGGCCGCTCAAGGTGGTGTTGGTGGATGTGGCCTGGGGGGTGACGCTGTGCGCCAGTGTGGCGGCGGCGAGCACGGCGATCGCGCGGTGGCTGGTGGGCGGGTGGGGGTGAACGGTGCACGGGGAAGGGGTCGGCGTTCCACTGTTGCAACATGAAACCATCTGACGCTGTCCATCGTCTGGGTGCTCCAACGTCACCGGGAGCATCAGATGCTGACCTGGCACGGAGTCACCACAGAGGCACGGGAATGGATCGGGCGGGCGCGAGCGCTCGTGCGGCCGCGGCACGTCGTGCGCGCGCTGCTGGTTTTCCTGCTCGTGTCGGGGGCCGGCATCGTGCTCGAGGCCGCGCTGCGGGCCCGCCTTGGCCCGCTGGAGGGACGGATGCCCTCGGGCCTCTACACCCGGGCCACAGGATGGGCCGGCGGGACGCGCGGGCCGGAACTGCTCGCCGTGGTGGACGGCGCTCCGTCGGAGTGGCGCGAGGTGCGCGGGCTCGCGGATTTTCCTGAGCATCTCGTCGATGCGGTCCTCGCGGTGGAGGACCAGCGCTTCGCGACCCACCATGGGCTCGACCTGCGCCGGATCGCCGGCGCGATGGTGGCCAACGTGCGTGCCGGCGGCCTGGAGCAGGGCGGCAGCACCATCACCCAGCAGCTTGCCAAGAACCTCTATCTCGATGCGCGCCGCACGCCGCTCCGCAAGATGCGGGAGGCGGCGATGGCGATGGCGCTCGAGCTGCGGTACGACAAGGATGCGATCCTCGCGGCGTACCTCAACGAGATCTATCTCGGGCAGGACGGCGGTCGTGCGATCCACGGCATGGGGGCCGCGGCCCGCTACTACTTCGACACCGACGTGGCGCGTCTGGGGCTGGCTGAATCGGCGCTGTTGGCCGGAATGATCCGCTCGCCGAACCGGCTCATGCCGCTGCGCCATCCGCGCGATGCCACAGCGCGTCGCGACCTGGTGCTCGACCTGATGGCCGATCAGGACCGGATCCCACGGGACGCGGCGCGTCGCGCCACGCGGGTGCGCGTGCCGACACGGGTGCATGCGGCGGGCACGATGGACGGACGGTACTTTCGCGATGCCGCCGCGGCCACACTGGGTCGCCGGCTCCCTGCGCGGGGGGTGCGCGTGGCCACCACCCTGGACCCGGTCCTGCAGCACGCCGCGGAGCGCGCGGTGCGCGGCGGGCTCGCGGTGGCCGGACTGGGCGACGCCGAGGCCGCGCTGGTGGCGCTCGACCCGCGGACCGGGGAGGTGCTCGCGCTCGTCGGCGGGCGCGACTACGGGGCGTCGCAGTTCAACCGCGCCACCGACGCCCGACGCCAGCCTGGCAGCGCCTTCAAGCCGTTCGTGGCGGTCGCAGCGCTGTCGCCCCATGGGGAGGACGCCCCGGCGCTCACGCTTGCCTCGACACTGCGGGACGAGCCGTTCCGGGTGGAGGCCGCCGGTGGCGACTGGCAGCCGGTCAACTACGACGGGACCTACCACGGCGAGGTGACCTTTCGCGACGCGATGGAGCGCTCGCTCAACGTTCCCTTTGCGCGGGTCGGGATGCTGGTGGGGCCTCCGGAGGTGGTGGCCACCGCCCGGCGTCTCGGGATCACCAGCGAGTTGCGGCCGGTGCCCTCGCTCGCGCTGGGAAGTTCGGAGGTGACGCTCCTGGAGCTGGTCCGTGGTTACGGGGTGCTCGCTGCCGGCGGTTGGCTCGCGCCGACCCGGATGATCACCGCACGCCGTATGGCGAATGGTGACGAGACGCTGCTGCCCCCTGCCACTGCGACACAGGTCATCGCCCCGGCGGTGGCCTTCCTCGTGACATCGATGCTGCAGGGCGTCGTCGCCTCCGGTACCGGGCGTGCGCTGGCCAACGGGCGCAGCGGGGCCGGATTGGCGGGGAAGACAGGCACCTCCAACGACTGGCGTGACGCGTGGTTCGTGGCCTATTCGCCCTCGCTCGTGGTGGGGGTCTGGGTGGGGCACGATGACGGGCGGCCGTTGCACCGCACGGGGGCCACGGCGGCGCTGCCGATCGTGGCGCGGTTCCTCGCAGCGGGCGCGCCGCGTGCGGCCCGCGAGCGCTTTCCGGTGCCCGACGGGGTGGTGCAGGCGGTCACGACCTCGGATCGCGGCTGGTTCGCGGTGTGCGGCGATCCGGAGTGGTTCCTGGCGGGCACCGAGCCCGCCAGGGAGGCGTGCCACGAGCCGGGGCTCCCCAACTGGATCGCCGACATGGATCTGGGCGACCTGGGCGACCTCGAGGCGTTGCTCGATCGGGGGGGGGCACGCGGGTCCCGGACCATGCGACGCCTGGAGCGGGAGGTGCGTGACCGGGCCACGGCCTGGCTGCGCCGGCTGGCCGAGCGCGAGGGCGTGCGCATCGACCTGCCGTAGCGGGATCAGCGCCTGCCGGCGCTGGCGATCGCGGCGGCCGCCGCTCGGCGCAGGATCGCCTCCTCGGCGGGCGGGATGCTGCGGGGCCGCAGGTTCGGAAAATCGTCCACCGGGCGGTCATAGAGCATCGCCACGATCACCAGCGCGGTCAGCCAGGCGCCATCGGGACCGGGGTGGAACCGGTCCGCACCGGAGAGGGCAGGCCGGGGCTGCTCGGTCCAGGCGAGCCGCCAGGCCGTGCTGACCGGATACAGCCCGGCATTGGTCGCCGTGGCCGCCTCAGCGTGGTGCCGGATCCCCGCATCGAGATCGGCACCTTCCGGTGCCCACACGGCATAGAGCACTGGATGCCCCCCCCCAACTCGTGCCGCCTCCGCCCACCGGGCCACCCACATGCGGAGGTCACGGCCGCTCGCCGGCAGGGTGGAGGGACCCTGCTGCAGGACGACCACGTCGGGCCGGCTCGCGCGCAGCGCGGCGCGCGCCCGGCCGTCCTGCCAATGGTCCGCGAGGGAGAAATCGGGAAACGCCCGCACCGTCATGCGTGGCCGCACCTCGCCTGCCCGTTCGGCCATGGTGGCGATCAGGTCGGGGATCCCCTCCGTGGAGGTGAGGGAGTTGCCGATCATCAACACGTGCAGGGTGTCCACGCCGCCCTGGGCGTGTGTGGGGGGGGCACTGAGCGCGAGCGCCACGACTGCGATACGCCATCCGGCCCGGGCGCCCGGTGGACGGATCATGGCAGGCCGGGCAGGCCGAATTGCGCGATGGCCTGACTGGCGGCCGCGCGGAGCACGGCTTCATCGGCCGGGGTGATGCGGTCGGCGAGGACATTGGGGAAGTCGGCGACCGATCGCTCGTAGAGCATGCTGGTGAGCACGAGGGCCGCCAGCCAAGCGCCATCAGGACCGGGGTTGTAGCCGTCGTTGCCGTAGAGGCGGGGGGATGGCGTGGCGGCGGCCGCGATGCGGAACGCCTGCGCCACGGGGAACAGTCCCATCGACTTGGCATTGGCCGCCGCGGTGGAGTTGGTGATGGCGATGTCGAGCGCCCCCCCCTCTGGTGGCCAGACGGCGTAGATGAACGGCCGCACCTGCTGCTGGCGCGCCTCGTCGGCCCAGCGTCCCGACCAGTCAAACAGGTCGTCGGCGGCGTTGGGATTGTCCGGTGGGAACTGCTGCATGACCACCACGTCGTACCGCCCGCTGCGCAGCGGGCCGAGGCCAACGCCGCTCACCCAGTGCGACTCGAGGGTCGCCGTCGGTCCGGTCACGCTGGTCGCCACCGGGCGCAACTCACCCGCCGCCGCCGCCATGGTCGCCACCATGCCGGGAATATCCCACGTGTAGGTGAGGGAGTTGCCGAGAAAGAGCACCTGCAGCGTGCCCGGGGGTGGCGGTGGCGGCGGTGGCGTGGGCTGCGGGGTGGTCGCGGTCCCGCTGCAGGCGGTGGCCGCGAGGACGAGGAAGGCGAGGGACGTACGGCAGGACATGGGTACCACCTTCCGTTCAGCGGGTCATCGATCCGATGCGCCAGACCACCAGGCCGGGTGTCGCGGCCGGTGGGCGCTGCAGGGCGAGCACGAACTCACCGTCGCGATCGAGCACGTGGGCACCCTCGGGGGGCATGAACACGAACTGGAGTGCTCCCTCGCGGTCGAAGCGCCGCCAGCGCTCCCGGCCCGGGGTCGGCTGATCCCCGAGCCAGACCCCGCCCGCGGCATCATGGGCAAGGCGCGCCTCGCCCGTGAGGGGGGCTCCTGGCCATACCGAGCGCAGCACCGGTCCCGCCTTGGTCAGGCGATCGAGCTGCCGGCCATCGACGGCCGCACGGAGCATCGAGCCGTCACGCGCAATGCCCTCCACCCCATCCCCCACGGCTGGCCATCCCGGTGGGATCCGCAGGGTATCGGTGACGGCGCCGAGCGGGTCGTGTCGGAGCCATGCCGTCGCATCCGGGTTGCGGCGGAACCACCCGCCATACTGGTCAGGCCAGAGGGTGATGGCGGGGCCCAGCGGCAGGAGCGTCAGGGTGTCGAGCGCCACACCCGCTGGATCATACCGCACCGCCGTGCCGGTGGAGGTCTCCACGGCCAGGAGGCCGCCATCGGCAAGGGCGAGCAGGGTAAGCGGCTGGGTGAACCCGCCGGGGGTGGCGCCGTCCTGTGCGACGACCTCGAGCGCGCCCGCCTCGCCCACCCGGTAAATCGTCGCGTGCTCCGCACTGCCGGTCACCGCGATCCAGATCGCCCCTGATTGCCCGAGTGCCGCGGCAGAGATGGTCCCGACGTGGAGGGCGTCATCGGCCATCGACCAGACGTCCTCTGCCACACCCGCAGTGTCGATGCGTGAGGCCGGGGTGGTCACGGTCGTGGTCTCGGCCACCGTCGCGATCGCCACCGAGACCACCGGCGGGGCGTCATCCGTGCCAGAGGCACACGCGGTGAGCGCGAGCGCAAGCAGAAAGCGGGAGGGTGTGTTCATGGGGTCCAAGGAAAGGAGACGTGCCGCGCCGGCATGCGCGACACATGCCAGGCGGCCGCACGAGGAAGCTACTGCAGCCCGCCCACTACCGTCTCGACCGCATCGCGCAACTGTCCGCTGGTGATCAAGGAGCGGACGGCGGCGAGGTCACCGGTCATGATGCGGTCGGCATCAAGCGGCGGCACCACGGCGCGCACCGCATGCACCGCCGCCCCGGTGCCGGGCCCCGGCGCGAGCGGGGCATGGAAGCCGATCGCCTCGGTGGCATTGAGGAGCTCCACGGCGAGGACCCACTGCGTGTTGGCGAGCACCATGGCAGCATGGCGCGCCGCGATGGTCCCCATCGAGACGTGATCCTCCTGGTTGGCGCTGGTGGGGATCGAGTCGACGCTCGCGGGATGGGCGAGCACCTTGTTCTCGCTGACCAGCGAGGCGGCGGTGTACTGCGAGATCATCAGTCCCGAGTGGAGGCCGCCCTGCCGCGCGAGGAAGGCCGGCAGGCCGCTCACCGCCGGGTCGAGCATGTGCTCCACACGGCGTTCGGCGATGTTCGCCAGCTCGGCGATGCCGATCTTGAGGTAGTCCATGGCCACCGCCACGGGTTGGCCGTGGAAGTTGCCCGCCGAGATCACCTGGTCGGCCTCGGCAAAGATGAGCGGGTTGTCGGTGACCGCATTGATCTCGCGCGTCAGCACCTCGGCCACGTGGGTGATCACGTCGCGTGACGCGCCGTGGACCTGCGGCATGCAGCGCAACGAGTACGCGTCCTGGATCTTCTCGCACTCGGCATGACTGGCGTGGATCGGGGAGTCGGCCGAGAGCCGCAGGAGGTTGCCGGCGCTCAGGATTGCCCCGGGGTGGGGGCGCACCGCGACGACCAGCGGATGGAACGGGGCGCGCGTGCCCTTGAGGGCCTCGAGCGACATCGCGCCGGCAATATCGGCGACCACGGCGAGTTCGCGAGCATCGGCCACCGTGAGGGCGCCGACGGCGGTCATCGCCTGGGTGCCGTTGATGAGGGCGAGCCCTTCCTTGGCCTGCAGCACCACGGGCGCGAGGCCGGCGCTGGCCAGCGCCTCGACCGCCGGCAGCGGCTGGCCGCGGACCGTGGCAGTGCCCTCGCCGATCAGGGTGAGGGCCATGTGGGCGAGCGGCGCGAGGTCGCCGCTCGCGCCGACGGAACCCTGTGAGGGAATCACCGGATGCACGCCGGCATTGAGCATGTCGAGGAGCAGTTCCACCACTGCGATGCGGATGCCGCTGTATCCCTGTGCGAGCGACTGCGCCCGGAGCAGCAGCATCGCCCGCACCACCTCGGCCGGAAACGGCTCGCCAACGCCCATGGCGTGGGACATCACGAGGTTGCGCTGGAGCTGTTGCACGTCGGCCGGGGCGATCCGGATGTTGGCGAGCTTCCCGAAGCCAGTTGTCACGCCATAGACGGTGCGGCCCTCGGCGACCACTTGTTCCACGTACGCGCGTGAGGCGGTCATCCGCTCGCGCGCTGCGGCACACAGCGACGCCGTGGCGCCGTCGCGCGCCACGGCCAGCACGTCCCGCAGGGTGAGGTCGCGACCGACGAGGACGGTGCTCATCCGAAGATCTCGTCGCCGCCGAGGTGCACGATGCCGATGTTGGCGGAGCCCATCGCGCAGGCCACCTCGCGCCAGTCGGACGACCCAAGGCGGAGAAAGTCGGCGCGCATCCCGACCGCGAGCCGCCCGGTGGTGGTGAGGCCGAGGGCCGCGGCGGCGTTGGCCGTGCAGGCGGTCAGGGCCTCGGCGGGGGTGAGGCCGCAGAGGCGCACCGCGAAGGCGAGGGCGAGCTGCTGAGAATACAGCGGCGAGGAACCGGGGTTGCAGTCGGTCCCGATCGCCACGATGGCGCCGGCATCGATCAGTGCCCGCCCGGGTGCGGCCGGGAGTCCGAGGTGCAGGGTGACCCCGGGGAGGATGGTGGCCACGGTGCCGGAGGCCGCCAGCGCCGCGACCTGCGCCGGCCCGGAAGCCTCGAGGTGGTCGACCGAGAGCGCCCCGTGGGCGATCGCTGCCTCGACACCGCCGATCGCCGTGAACTGGTCGGCATGCGCCTTCACGCCGAGTCCATGGCCGTGGGCTGCCGCGAAGATCCGCTCCGCCTCTCCGACGGTGAACGCCTCGCGCTCGATGAAGACGTCCACCGCGGTGGCGAGGCCCCGCTCGGCCACCTCGGGGATCAGCTCGCGACAGACCATGCCGATGTGGGCCTCGCGCTCGGCCGGATCCCGCGGCGGCACGTGAATCAGCAGCGTGGGGAGGATCTGGATCTCGGTCATCGTGGCGACGAGGGCGATCGCCTCGAGCGAGGCGAGTTCCGCCTCGCGCGTGAAGCCATAGCCGCTCTTCATCTCGACCACGGCCGCGCCGCCCGCGACGAAATTGGCCACGCGATCGGCTGCCAGCGTGGCGAGCTGCTCCGGCGAGGCGGCGGCGGTGTGGGCGATGGTGGCGTGTATCCCCCCCCCACGCGCGAGGATCGCCTCGTAGGGCATGCCGGCCACCCGGGACTCGAAGTCGTCCAGCCGGTGGCCGGCCCAGATGGCGTGCGTGTGCGGATCGATCAGGGCGGGGACGATCGCCTGGCCGCCGCAGTCCTGCTCCTGGAGCCCATCCATCGGCAGGGCGTGCCGCGGTCCGATCCAGCTGATGAGGCCGTCGGTCACGGCGATGGCGGCGTCCTCGATGATCTCGAGGTCGGCCATCGCGCCGCCGCGCACGGCACCTGTCCCGCGTGGCGACGCGGTCTGGGCGATGTTGGTGAAGATCGTGTCGGCATCCATGCGTCCGGAAGATCACGCCGGCGCCCCGGCGCGGCAAGCATCACCGCGGTTTGCCGCCTATCGGTCGAGGGAGGGCAGGTCGAGCCCGCGGGCCCCGGCGACGTCCCGGGCCAGCGGGTACCCCGCATCCGCGTGCCGGACGACGCCCATTGCGGGGTCGTTGACGAGGCACATGCCGAGGCGCTGCTCGGCCTCTTCGGAGCCGTCGGCCACGGCGACCAGTCCGGCGTGCTGTGAATAGCCCATCCCGACGCCGCCGCCATGGTGGAACGACATCCAGCCCGCGCCGCTCGCAATCCCGATGCCGAAGTTGAGCAGCGGCCAGTCGCTCACCGCGTCGGAGCCGTCGAGCATCGCCTCGGTCTCCCGGTAGGGCGACGCCACGCTGCCGGCATCGAGGTGGTCACGGCCAATGACGATCGGTGCGCTCACCCGGCCATCGCGCACCATCGCATTGAAGAGCAGGCCGGCCCGGTCGCGCTCGCGGTACCCGAGCCAGCAGATCCGGGCGGGGAGTCCCTGGAAGGCGATCTTCTCGCCCGCCCAGCCGAGCCACTCCTGCAGCCGACGGTCCTCGGGAAAGAGGGCCAGGAGGGCGCGGTCCGTCGCGGCAATGTCAGCGGGGTCGCCGGAGAGTGCCACCCACCGGAACGGCCCGCGGCCTTCGCAGAAGGAGTCACGGATGAAGGCCGGCACGAAGCCCGGATAGGCGGTCGTCGCACCCGTGAGGCCGCCGAGGGCTGCCTGGGCGCGGAGGTTGTTGCCGTAGTCGAAGGCGATCGCCCCGCGGGCCTGCATCGTGATGATTGCCTCCACGTGCGCCACCATCCCGGCGCGGGCACGCGTCAGATACTCGTCCGGCTGGCTCGCGCGCAGGGTGGTGATGTCTTCGTCGGCCCGCGTGACGGGGAGGTAGCCCCACATCGGGTCGTGGGCGGAGGTCTGGTCGGTGACGAGCTCGGGGGTGAAGCCCATCGCCACCATCTGCGGCAACACCGCTGCCGCATTGCCCAGCAACCCGATCGACACCGCGCGCCGTGCGCTGCGCGCCGTGCGCGCGGTCGCGATGGCGTCCTCCACCGACGTCGCGACGGTGTCGAGGTAGCGGGTGGCGAGTCGCCGCTCGATCCGGGTGGGATCCACCTCCACGCAGAGCGCGACACCGCCGGCGAGCGTGACGGCGAGCGGTTGTGCCCCCCCCATTCCTCCGAGACCGGCGGTCACGGTGATGGTACCGGCGAGCGTCCCGCCGAAGTGCTTGGCCGCGGCAGCCGCGAAGGTCTCGTAGGTGCCCTGCAGAATCCCCTGCGTGCCGATGTAGATCCATGAGCCAGCCGTCATCTGGCCGTACATCATCAGGCCGAGCTGGTCGAGGCGGTCGAACTCATCCCATGTCGCCCAGTTGGGGACCAGGTTCGAGTTGGCAATCAGTACGCGCGGCGCGAGGTCGTGCGTCCGGAGCACGGCCACCGGCTTGCCGCTCTGCACGAGCAGGGTCTCGTCATTGCGCAGGCGATCGAGGGTGGCCACGATCCGGTGGTAGCTCTCCCAGTTGCGCGCCGCCTTGCCCCGGCCGCCGTACACGATCAGCTCCGCCGGGTGCTCGGCGACCTCGGGGTCGAGGTTGTTCATCAGCATTCGCTTGGCGGCTTCCTGAATCCAGCCGCGGGCGGTGCGCGAGGTGCCGCGTGGTGCACGAATGATGGCGGGTGGCATCAGAGCCGCTCCTCCGCCAGGGCGAGGATCTCCGCCTCGAGCGCCTGCGCCTCCCGCTGCAGCACCGCACCGCGCGCCACCAGATCGGCGGCATCCGGGTCGCCCACAAGCTGGGCCGCGTTGGTGCGGACGTTGAGGTAGGCGCCCATCACCGCACCGCGGGCACAGATCGCCCCCAC
>JBBQQJ010000007.1:0-29543 GCA_038216165.1 Gemmatimonadales bacterium
GCCAGCGCACGCCGCAGCCAGTAGAAGGCGTCGGCGTCCATCCCGAGACGGTGCGCGGTGTAGCCGAGGGAGGCGGCGAGCTCGCCGGAGTCGGGGTGGCGCACCCGGGCCGCCTCGAAGAACCGCCGGGCCTCGACGAAGAAGCCCTCGCGGAAGAGCGCGCGGCCGACCTGCAGCATCAGCTCATGGTCGTCATCGTAGCCGAGGTCGAGGAGCTGCTGGAAGGCGGCAATGGCCTGCTCCACCTGCCCGATGACCAGCCGCACCTCGCCCACGCCGGCGAGGGCGTCCTCGTGCTCCGGATCGAGCACCAGGGCGAAGTCGAACGCCTGCCGCGCCCACGCGTATTCCTCGCGGGCGAGCTGCGCATAGCCGACCCCGACGTGCAGGTCAACCGACTGGGGATGGAGGTGGAGTCCCTCGCGCAGGAGGGTCAGTGCATCATCGTAAAGACCTTCGTTGTACAGCTGGTGGGCCTGCTCGTCATACTCATCGGAGCTGCGGAATGGCTCCGTCATATGGCATGGGCCTCCAGGAGGGTCTGAATCCAATGTCGACACTTGACGCTCTCGCGGCAAGGGGGACGGGTCAGTGCTGGCGGGCGACGGTGATCCGATGCTCCACGATGACGAGCACGGCCACCCCGCGCAAGGTCGCACGGGACTCGGTGTCGATGCGGCGCTGCCACGACACCGGGCCAGCGGCCTGCCATACCCCGCTCCCGTCCTCGCGATTCATCCCGCGCACCCGGAGCGCCACGCTGTCGGCCACGGTGCGAAACTCGTCCACCTCGTGCGAGCCCGACCACCGGTAGCGCGCCGCCCCCGCCGAGTCGACCAGCCGGTCCCAGCGCGTGCCGGCCGTGTCCTCCACGCTGGTGCCGGGCGTGAGTACGGGGGGCACGGGGAAGAAGTCGTCCATCGCCGCCGCGAGGTCGCTCACCTCGAGGAGGTCCGCCGGCACGAACGGGCGCGTGACCAGCCGCCACGCCCCTGCCTCGCCGGGCACGAGCTTCCAGCGCCCTCCGGTGAAGCCGTCGGTGTCGTGGAGCACCGTGGCCCCCTCGGCCGTCTCCGCCAGACGCGCGGCCACCGCCTGCATCACCATGGTGTCGCCCCGCTGGCTCCGCAGGTAGGTGACGTCCCGAACGATGAATCGCCCCGACTCCGCCATCCCCGACCGGGAGGTGACGGAGGTCCGCAGCGATTCGACGTAGCGGTGCTGCGCCGCGAGGGGCGAGGTGAGCGCGGCGAACACCGCAAGCAGGACAATGACGCCCCTCATCCCCCGTTCACCGTTCACGTTTCACCTCCGGCGGCTGACGCCGCCGGCTGATGACATTTACCGCAGATACGGATACCGCCAATCCGTCGGCGGATTGCCGACTTCCTTGATGGTGCGTGGCGAGATCCAGCGGTAGAGGTTGAGGATGCTGCCGGCCTTGTCGTTGGTGCCCGAGGCACGACCGCCACCGAACGGTTGCTGGCCCACCACCGCGCCGGTGCACTTGTCGTTGACGTAGTAGTTGCCCGCAGCATGGCGGAGCAACTCGCCGGCCTCGACGATCGCCGCACGGTCGCGCGCGAACACCGCGCCCGTGAGCGCATACTCGGCGGTGCTGTCCACCAGACGGAGCATCTCCGTCCACTCGGCGTCGTCATACACATACGCCGTGAGGATCGGGCCGAAGAACTCATCCTTCATCATCCGGTGGTGTGGATCGTCCACGCGCACGAAGGTCGGCTGGATGAACCACCCCACCGAGCGGTCGGCGCCGCCGCCCGCGACGAGCTCCACCTTCGGGTCGGCCTTCGCCTCGGTCAGCACCTGCTCAAGTTTGGTGAAGGCGCGCTCATCAATGACGGCCCCCACGAACACCGAGAAATCCGCCGGGTCGCCCTGCTTCATCTGCGCCATCTCGGCGGCCATCTGCTCCTTCACCGCCGGCCAGAGCGACGTCGGGATGTAGCAGCGCGAGGCTGCGGAGCACTTCTGGCCTTGATACTCAAAGGCGCCGCGCAGCAGCCCGGTCACCAGCGCAGGCACATCCGCACTCGGGTGGGCCACGATGAAGTCCTTGCCCCCGGTCTCGCCCACGAGGCGCGGGTAGCCGCGGTACTGGTCAATGTGGTCGGCGGCCTTCCGCCAGAGCTGGTGGAACACCGCGGTGCTGCCGGTGAAGTGCAGCCCCGCAAAATCGCGCGACGCCATGACCGCCTCGGTGGTCTGCACCGAGTTGCCCGGGATGAACTGGATCACCCCCGGGGGCATGCCCGCCTCGCGCAGCACCTGATAGAAGACCCAATTGGAGAGCGCCGCGGTCTGCGACGGCTTCCACAACGCGACGTTGCCGAGGATCGCGGGCGCGGTGGGGAGGTTGCCGCCGATCGCCGTGAAGTTGAACGGCGTCACCGCATACACGAAGCCCTCGAGCGGGCGATGATCGAGCCGGTTCCAGGCATTGTCGCTCGAGATCGGCTGCTCATGCATGAGCCGCTCGGCATAGTGCACATTGAAGCGGAGGAAATCGATCAGCTCGCACGCTGCATCGATCTCGGCCTGATGCGGCGTCTTGCCCTGGCCGAGGAGGGTGGCCGCGTTGATCCGGTGGCGCCACGGCCCGGCGAGGAGGTCGGCTGCCCGGAGGAAAACCGCCGCGCGGTCCTGGAACGACCAACGGGCCCAGTCCTGCTGCGCCGTCACCGCACCCGCCACCGCCTGCTCGAGCAGGGCGGGGGTGGTGCCATGGGTGTCCGCCAGATGATGCGCGTGCCGCTGCGGCGAGGTGACCGCGTGGGGACTTCCCTCGCGGTGCTCGACGCCATCAATCACCACCGGGATGCTGGCCACCTCGGCGCCCATCGCCGTGACGGCGGCCTGGAGCCCGGCCCGTTCGGCGCTGCCGGGGGCATAGGAGAGGATGGGTTCATTCGTGGGGACGGGAATATTGCCGATGGCGCTCATCGCGCTCGCTCCTCGCTGCGTGGTTGGACAGAACTCCAAGGGTAGGCCCCCGGCGGGGGCACGGGCAAGGATGCCCGACCCGGGGTTGATGATTATCTTGAGGTCCGGCGGTCGCCAGCCCGAGGGAACCGGGCACCGGGCGGCCGGTACCATGCCAGACACCCGTCCGGAGAAGCCCGTGATCCGTCGCCTCAGCCCGCTCGCCCTCGTCGCCTTCCTGGCCGCCTGCCCCACCTACGACGCCGACAAGTACGCTCGCGACCAGGACGGCCTCATGTCGGCCGACGAATACGCCAAGTACGGCCCCGAACAGGCGATCGCGATGGCGATCGGCCGCGAGTTCGCCCAGGATTCCGGCGCCGCCGGTGCCGTGGCCTACGCCAAGAAGTTCCCGTCCGTCAAGACGATCGAGGTCGACTCGCTCGGCAACCGCCTCGTGGTGTCGTTCAATGGCGGCTGGCGCACGCAGGTGACGCCGATCACCGACGGCAAGCGCGGCGACGAGACGGCCGGGCTGTAAAAGGGTGAGGGGCACGCGGCGCCAAGGCGCCGCGCGGGGTCAGGGGGAAAAGGGGGACGAACCCCGCGAGGCGATCTCCCCCACGCGCCCGATGTTCCCCCTCACCCCTCACTCCCCCTTCAGTGCACATGCCCCCCGCCCCCCATCTCCAGATTCTGCGTCCCGTCCCGGAACTCCGCCAGTTGCCGCAGGATCTCCGCGCGCTGCTCCCCGCGTGACCACGTCGGGTGTGCCAGCACGTCACTGATGATGTCGTGCATCGAATGCAGGTTGTCGAAGATCGCCGTGGCGCGCGGGTGTTCCCGGGCGAACGTCGGCGAGACCTGCACCGTCATCGGCATCGTGGCCGGGTAGCCCCCCGGCGTCCGCACCATCGCCCAGAAGCCGTCAATCACCCGTGCCACCCCGGCCTCTGCCTCCGCCGCGTCCGACGCCACCATCAGCGGCTCGTAGAGCCCGACCTGCAGCCAGTGGTAGGCCCAGATCAAGCCATTGAAGTCGGGATGCTCGCGCTTGAAGCGTTGCGAGAACGGCTGCCCATCCATCAGCGCCATCGACTTGAGCACGCCGGTGAAGGCCATGGCGCTGTCGGCGAGGTAGCGATCGGTGAGCTCCTCCACGAGCGCGTGCTGTGCGGGCCGCGTCATCGAGCGGTCGGCGTACACATCATAGAGCTGCCGGTGGAGGATGTGGGCGCGATCAAACATCGCCATCGCTGGCCAGGCCAGCTTGGCATAGGTGGGCGCCACCGCTTCCTCCGACACACCGAAGCGCGGCGGGTGCACGAGCAGATCGTCCACCAGGAAGCGGTAATCCTTCGCCAGCGTCCGCGATGCCGCGGTGCTGTCCAGGGTGACGAGCCGCTCGTAGAGAATGGCATGGCCGTAATCGAAGGCGTTGAACAGCCGGCCACCCGCCGGGTGTTCGCGGAGGAAGGTCCAATTGAAGCTGCCCGGGTAGTAGAGCGCCTCGTCGCGGCGATCCTGCGCGGCGAGCGGGGCACTGACGATCACGAGGAGTGCCAAGATGCGACGGATCACGAGACACCTCCGAACAGGGCACGCCAGCCGATGGTGTGGGACAATCCGAACGTCACGCCGACGTCCGGGCCGGTGGCCGAGAGGCGCCGGAAGGCCCCGAGATCGAGCACCGTGGTGGGCGTGAACTGCCAGCGCACGCCGGCTCCCGCGCGCCAGGTGGTCGTGGTGCTGCCGAGCGGCTCGGCGACGACCACTTCCCCCACCAGCAGGAGCGACTGCCGCCAGAAGGTGCGGTCGATCGCCAGTGACCCGCTCCACCTGGGGGGGGCATCGGCAGTCGGCGCATCGGAGGCCTCGCCGATCGTGCGGACGCCATTGACGTGGGCGCGCCAGACGCCCCACGATCGGGTGGCGATCCCCTTGACGGCCACCAACGTGCCCGCGCCCCCTGCAGCCCCACCGGGCAGGGCGACGTCGGCCCGGAGCGAGAGGGCCGGCAGCCAGGGCGATTCGGTGTTGAAGTTGGCGAGGGCGAACAGTCGCACGCCGGCCAGCGCGGACGACTCCCCCGTCTCGAAGACGAACGGCAACTTGGCGCCCACCATCACATTGGCGAGGGCGCCCCACATCACCTCGGGGTTGAACTCGAGGCCGTCGGCGCCGCCCTGCCGTTCGAGGGTGAATGGCACCATGATCTCGATCGCCCGGTGCTCGATCGGATAGGCGTCTTCGGTGAGGACCGGACGCTCGTCATCGAGGTTCCGGTAGTCTTTCTGGGCGGCGAGCGGCATGGCCATGATGGCCAGCCACCCCACCGCGAGGGTCGGGATGCGCAATGTCAGCTCCTGGAATGCGTGAGATCAGGGAACAGCGAACTCAGGTCATGCCAGGGGCAGGAGCGGCGGCCTCACCGGGGGATCGTGACTGGTGGAGTGCGGGATGCGGGCCGCGGCGCGCGGGGCAGCCACGCTGGGTGCGGTGGCGAACCCGGTCGCGGTGTCGACGCTCGCGAGCAGGAGCCCGGGTTGGGGGCAGTGATCGTGGCGGGCGCAATCGGCTGGCGGGCAGTGGGGGCACTCCGCGTGCTCCCCCGCCGTGGTCTGGCCGCCGTGGTGCGCCGGACCGCTCTCGTGCCCGGCGTGTGCCGCCGTGGCCTCTGCCACGCCGCAATGCGCCGTGCCCGCCATCGGGAGCGGGGCCGGGACGAAGCGAAGGCAGAGGGCCATGAGCAGCAGGAGGCGCATGGCGAATAGTATACCCCCATGGGGTATGTTGCGCAATCCCGGCCGGAGTAGATTGAACGGATGAAACCCAAGACCTTCGGCTGGCTCGCCCTCGTCCTCGCCTTTGCCGGCTTCCTGGCCTGGTCCACCCTCTCGGCGCAGAAGCACGAGTGCAGCGTGTGCGTGGAATTCAATGGCATGCGCAACTGCGCCACCGCCTCCCATAGCACCGAGGAGGAGGCGGCCCGCTCGGCGCAGAATACCGCCTGCGGCCCGGTCACGGCCGGGATGAATGACGCGATCGCGTGTGACGCGCGGCCGCCGGTCTCGAGGCAGTGCAGTACGCGGTAGACGGTGATTGGCGATTGGTGATTGGTGATTGGCGATTGACGATTGACGATTGGCGAACCCCAAAATGTCATCCCGACCAAGCGCCGCAGGCGTCCCCGAACCACAGACAAGACGACAAGACGACGTCGGTTCGGCCGAAGCCGAAGGCCCCGACCGCAGCAAGCGCTTGTTGGAAGGCGCTCAATGTCACACATAGCATGACATGAAAACCTCCGCCCTGACCATCCGTCTGGACCCCGTCCTCGAACGCCAACTGGCCCGCGCGGCCCGCCGCACCGGCCGGAGTCGGAGCGAGGTGGTTCGGGAGGCGCTGCGCCGGCAATTGGCCCTGGCCCAGTTCGAGGACCTCCGCCAGCGGATCATGCCGCTCGCCGAGGCCCGGGGGTCCCTGACGGACGAGGATATTTTCCGCGACGTGTCGTGAAGGTCTACCTCGACACCAACGTGTTGGTCAGCGCCTTCGCCACTCGTGGGCTGTGCACCGACGTCCTCCATGTGGTCCTGGCTGAGCATGAACTTCTCGTCGGAGGCGCGGTCCTCGCCGAGGTGGGTCGGGTTCTCCGGCAGAAGATCCGGCCTTCGCCGGACGCTGCGGAGGACGCTGCGCTCCTGCTCCGACAGCAAGGCGTGATGGTGGTCGCCACCACACCACTACGGCTCAAGATTCGGGACAAGGACGACCTGGCTATTCTCGCGGAAGCACTCGCCGGGGAAGCCCACGCGTTGGTTACCGGGGATCGCGACCTGTTGGACCTCGGCAAACTGGCTCCGTTGCCGATCGTGACGCCCCGTGGCTTCTGGGAACTCCTCCGATCGCCCCCTGAAGCGAAATAGCCGGCGCGTGCCAACATCGCGAGCAGGCATTGCGGCGCAGAGTTGGTCATTTCTTGAATGCGCCGCCGATCAGCGCACCGATGCATGCCCTGATACGTTGCTGATCCAGACGCCTGCACTGTCGGGAAACGGGTCCTCGTCCCCGGTACAGAAACCCTCGTGGCAGCGGGTCCCGATCGGGTCCTTCCGCTCCTCGGTGACGCTCGCGGAGAGCAATGGCGTGTCAGGCAGCGCGGGCGATTTCGCGCAAGCGGCGGAGAATCCCAGCAGAATTGCGAGGGGAACTATCCGCCGAAGTGCAGGCAGACAGGCAGGCAGGCGCAAGGTGAGGCCCCAGGCGAAGGGATGGCGGGGAACAACCGGTGCGCCAAATGGTCCCTGCGAATTGAAGCTCCGGCAGTGTCCTGAAACCGGGGATGCGTTGCCATGGTCAGGCGGCCGGACGTGCCGCACCCACGCCCGTTCCGGCCCCGCGCTGGCGCATCACCCGACCCGGGGGCAGATTCCGAGTCTGATGCCCGGCAGCGCGTGCCGGGCTGCTTCCCACCGAAGCGAGTGCAACGCTGATGTCCCTGTCCGATGAAGCACGCCGCATGGGCCGCAAGGTCGAGGTCCTCCAGGACCTCGAGCCGCTGGTGCATGAGCTCATGGAGGAGCACGAGGAGAAGCGCGAGCTCTGGTTCCCGGTGGAACTGCTCGCCGCCCCCGTCGAGACCGACGCGGAGGAGCACCGGCAGACACTGATCGAGCGGGTCAAGGGGATTCCGGACGCCTGCCGGGCTGCCCTGGCGCTCAACACCCTCACCGAAGAGGGGCTGCCCCACTTCCACCGTCTCCTCGCCACCCACCTCGGCGATGACTCGCACTGGCGCCGCTGGAACAACCTCTGGACCGCCGAAGAGGATCGCCACGGGGCCGTCCTCTCCGACTACATGCGCGACACCGGCGCGGTGGACCAGCGGCGGATGGAGGAGCTCAAGTTCGAGTACATCAAGGCAGGCTTCCATCCCGAATGGGACATGGACCCCTACCGCGTGTTCGTGTATACCACGCTGCAGGAACGGGCCACCCAGCAGAGCCACGGCAACACCGGCAAGGTGATCGAGGAATACGAGCCGCTCCTGGGCGGGATCCTGCGCCGCATCGCAATGGAGGAGGCACGGCACTTCTCGTTCTATCGCCGCATCTTCACCGAGATCCTCGCGCGCGACCCGAACGAGGCGCTCCGCTCGGCGCTGTTCGTGATGCCCGCGATCGACATGCCCGGCATCACCATCCCGGGCTTCAAGGAGTTCGCCGAGGTGATCCGCCGCTCCGGCATCTACGGGCCGCGGGATTACCTCCGGATCGTGCAGGACGCCCTGGCCCACTGGAAGATCGAGACCCTCACCGGCCTCGACGAGATCGGCCGGAAGGCGCAGGAGAAGCTGCTGGATATTCCGGCCCGCCTCGTCCGCATCGCCGACCTGATGGAGACCCGGTCACGCACCAAGACCTTCGCGTTCGACGTCGCGTTCTCCCGCGAATTCATGATGGAGTGACCGGGTGACCCTGCTGGCGCTCTTCACCCTGATCGAGGCCGGAGCCCGCTACGCGGTGGGCGCCGCCTTCCTGCTCGCCGCCGTGGTGGCGGGCACGCACTGGGCGGTGCGCAGCGGCAAGATGGCGCCCTTCGGCGGGTGGGCCCGGTTCGTCCGCGGCTGGAGCAATCCTTTCCTCCGCCCAATCGAGGCGCGCCTGATGCGGGCCGGGGGCAACCCCCAGGACGGCCCATTCTGGCTCCTCGGCCTGGTGGTGCTGGGCGGCCTCGCGTTCATGGCGCTGCTGCGCTGGCTCCTCGGCTTCATCTACACGATGGCCACCGTGGGGCAGTTCGGCCCGCGCGCCGCAGCCGCGATGCTGATCAGCACGCTCTTCAGCATCCTGATGGCGGCGCTGCTGATCCGGGTGGTGGCATCGTGGTTCGGCATCGGCCCCTACAGTCGGGTGATGCGGATCGCCCGCGGCCTGACCGACTGGCTGCTCGAACCGATCCAGCGGGTCCTGCCCACGATGGGCCCCTTGGACCTGAGCCCGCTGGTGGCATACTTTGTGTTGATGCTGACGCGCTCGTTGGTGATGCGGGCGTTTTTCTAGGCGATTGGTGATCACTGATCACCTGTTCTTCCGTGGCGATTTGCAGCGACTTGCGGCCACGTTAAAGATTCCGCTAAGCCGCCCCTCGGGGCGACGAACGACTGGAGCCCCGATGTCCGACCCGAACGCCGCGCGTGCGGCGCGCCTCGCACGACTCCCTGATATCCTCGCCCGCCGGATCCTCGTGCTCGATGGCGCGATGGGCACGATGCTGCAACGCGAGCGACTGGTGGAAGCGGACTATCGCGGTGACCGCTTCGCCGCGCATCCGGCCGAACTGCGCGGCAACCATGACCTCCTCTGCCTGACGCGCCCCGAGGTGGTGCGCGGTGTGCACGCGGCCTATCTCGCCGCTGGTGCCGACATCGTCGAGACCAACTCATTCAATGCCACGACCATCTCGCAGGCCGAGTACGGGATGGAGTCGGTGGTGGCGGAGCTCAATCGTGCCGCCGCCCGGGTGGCCCGCGACGCCGCGGATGCCGCCGAGACCGCCGAGTGGCCGCGCTACGTGGCTGGCGTGCTCGGTCCGACGTCGCGCACCGCGTCCCTCTCTCCCGCCGTGGACGACCCCGCCTTCCGGAACGTGACCTTCGAGACGCTCGCCGCGGCCTATGAGGTGGCGGCAGATGGCCTGCTCGACGGCGGTGCCGACCTGCTCATGGTCGAGACCGTCTTCGACACCCTCAATGCCAAGGCGGCACTCTTCGGGATCGAGGCGCTCTTCGATCGGCTCGGCTTCCGCGTGCCGGTGCTGGTGTCGGGCACCATCACCGATCGCAGCGGCCGCACCCTCTCCGGCCAGACGACCGAGGCGTTCTGGATCTCGATCGCGCACGCCGCGCCGCTCGCCGTGGGGCTCAACTGTGCCCTCGGCCCGGACCTGCTGCGCGAGTACGTCCAGGCGCTCTCCCGCACAGCCACCGCCTTCGTGAGCGCGCACCCGAATGCCGGGCTCCCGAACGCGATGGGCGGCTACGACCTCGACCCCGCGACGATGGCCGCCGAGCTCGGGGCATGGGCCCGCGACGGGTTGGTGAACATCGTCGGCGGGTGTTGCGGTACCACACCTGCGCACATCGCCGCGATCAGCGCGGCCGTGGCCGGCGTCGCCCCGCGCACTCCTGCCCCGCCCCCGACCGTGACCCAACTGAGCGGACTCGAACCGTTCACCATCGGACCGCACACCAACTTCGTGAACGTCGGCGAGCGGACCAACGTAACCGGGTCGCGCCGCTTCGCGCGGCTCATCGCCGAGCAGCGCTACGAGGACGCCCTCGCGGTGGCGCGGCAGCAAGTGGAGGCCGGTGCCCAGCTCATTGACGTGAACTTCGACGATGCGCTCCTCGACGGCGAGGCGGCGATGGCCACCTTCCTCAAGCTCGTGGCCTCGGAACCTGCCATCGCCCGGGTGCCGGTGATGGTGGATTCGTCGCGCTGGAGCGTGATCGAGGCCGGGCTCCGCTGCCTGCAGGGGAAGGGCGTCGTCAACTCGCTCTCGCTCAAGGAGGGCGAGGCGGCGTTCCTCGCGCAGGCGCGGTTGGTCCGCCGCTACGGGGCCGCCGTGGTGGTGATGGCGTTCGACGAGACCGGCCAGGCCGAGACGGCGGCGCGCAAGGTGGCGATCCTCGAGCGGGCCTTCCGGTTGTTGGTGGACGTGGTCGGCTTCGCGCCGGGGGATGTGGTGCTGGATCCCAATGTCTTTGCCATCGGTACCGGCATCGAGGAGCACGCCGAGTATGGCAATGCCTTCGTGTCGGCGGTCACGCGGGTGCGCGCGCGCTGCCCCGGGGCATTGGTGAGTGGTGGGATCAGCAACGTTTCCTTTGCCTTCCGCGGCAACGACGGCGTGCGCGAGGCCATCCATGCGGTGTTCCTCGAGCAGGCCATCGCTGCGGGGCTCACGATGGGGATCGTCAACGCCGGGCAGCTCGTCCTCGTGGACGACCTCGATGCCGACCTGCGCGATCGTGTGGCCGACCTCCTCTGGAACCGTCGCCCCGACGCCACCGAGCGACTCCTCGCCGTGGCCGACACCGCGCGTGGTGCCGCCGCGACCACCGAGGCCGATCTCGCCTGGCGCGAGCTGCCGGTGACCGAGCGCCTCTCGCACGCGCTGGTCCACGGCATCGTCGAGTGGATTGACGCCGACACCGAGGAGGCGCGCCTCGCGGCGGGCACGCCGCTGGAAGTGATCGAGGGGCCGCTGATGGAGGGGATGAACCGCGTGGGGGACCTCTTCGCCGCCGGGAAGCTCTTCCTGCCGCAAGTGGTGAAGAGCGCCCGCGTGATGAAGCGCGCCGTCGCGCACCTCACCCCGTACCTGGAGGCGGGTCGCGTCGCGGGGAGCAGCCGCGGCACCGTCCTGCTCGCCACCGTGAAGGGTGACGTGCACGATATCGGCAAGAACATTGTCGGCGTGGTGCTGCAGTGCAACAACTGGCGCGTGATCGATCTCGGTGTGATGGTCTCGGCTGCGCGCATCATCGAGACGGCCCAACAGGAGCAGGTGGATCTCATCGGGCTCTCCGGGCTGATCACGCCGTCACTCGATGAAATGGCGTTCGTTGCCGCGGAGTTCGAGCGACTCGGCATGACCACGCCCCTCTTGATCGGGGGCGCGACCACCTCACGTGCGCACACCGCGCTCCGCATTGCACCGGCCTACACCGCCCCGGTGGTGCACGTGCTCGATGCCTCGCGCGCCGTACCGGTGGCGGCCTCGCTCCACGACCCGGCCAAGCGCCCGGCCTTTGCCGCCACGGTGGCGAGGGAGTATGCCACGCTCCGGGCCGAGCGCGAGGGCGAACAGGATGGCGCGCTCACGCCGCTTGCCGTGGCGCAGACACGCCGGGCCGCGATCGATCTGAACGTACCGGCACCGGTACCGACGTTCCTCGGCACGCGCACCTTCCGCGACTGGCCGCTCGCCGACCTGCGCAGGCGCATGGACTGGACGCCGTTCTTCCGGACCTGGGAACTGCAGGGCGCGTTTCCCGCGATTCTCGACGATCCCGCGCAGGGTGCGGTGGCGCGTGATCTGCACCGCGATGCCGAGGGGCTACTCGATGAACTGCAACAGCGCGGCGGACTCGCCGCGCACGGCGTCGTCGGGTTCTGGCCGGCCGCTGCCACGGGCGATGACATCACCGTGTACACCGATGCCACGCGGCAGCAGGAGCGGGCCACAATGCATACCCTCCGCCAGCAGGGGGTGCGCAAGGACGAGCGCGCCCTGCTCGCACTGAGTGATTTTGTGGCATCTGGTGAGAGCGGTGTGCCCGACTACCTCGGGGCCTTCGCGGTGACCGCCGGGCATGGCCTGGGGGCGCTGGTGGCCGATGCGCACACGCGGCATGACGACTATCGCGCGATTCTCCTCACCGCCATCGCCGATCGCCTCGCCGAAGCATTCGCGGAACGGCTGCACGAGGAAGTACGCCGCGCCCTGTGGGGGTACGCGCCACAGGAAGCGCTCACCCAGGACGACCTTCTCCACGAGCGGTATGAGGGGATCCGCCCCGCCCCGGGATATCCCGCCTGCCCGGATCACACCGAAAAGGCGACCCTCGCGGCACTGCTCGACCTCGAACGCACTGTGGGGATCACGCTCACCGAGAGTTTTGCCATGCTCCCCGCCGCGTCTGTGAGCGGGTGGTATTTCTGGCGACCGGAGGCGCGCTACTTCGGGGTGGGCAAGGTCGGGCGCGATCAGGTGGCGGACTACGCCGGTCGCAAGGGCTGGGACATCGCGACGGCCGAGCGGTGGCTCTCGCCAGTCCTCGGCTACCGGAGGCGTTGACATGCCGACCCTGCGTGATCTGCTCACCGATGGCCGCGTGCACCTGCTCGATGGCGCGATGGGCACCCTGCTCTACGAGAAGGGCGCCTTCCTCAACGTCTGCTATGACGAACTGGTGGTGCGTCAGCCGGCGCTGGTGGCCGAGGTGCACGCGGCGTATGCGCGTGCCGGCGCGGAAGCGCTGGAGACCAACACCTTCGGCGCCAACCCGATCAAGCTTGCCGGCTACGGCTTGGCTGCGGAGACGGAGGCGATCAACGCCGCGGCAGCCCGGTTGGCGCGCGAGGCCGGTGGTGCGGGAATCGTCGTACTGGGCGCCATCGGGCCCCTCGGCGTGCGGCTCGAACCATTCGGCGAGCTCGCCACCGCCGAGGCCGAGGCGGCCTTCGGGCGCCAGGTGGACGGCCTCCTTGCGGGCGGCGTGGACGGCTTCTGCCTCGAGACGTTTGCCGACCTCGAGGAGTTGCAGGCCGCCATCCGTGCGGTCCGCGCACGCAGCGACCTCGCGCTCATCGCGCAGGTGACCGTCGGTGCGGATGGGTGCACCGCGTATGGCGCGGCGCCCGAGCAGTTCGGTCCGATCCTCGAGGCCGCGGGTGCGGATGCCGTGGGCGTCAATTGCTCGATCGGGCCGCAGGTGGTCCTTGAGACGATCGAGCGACTCGCGGCGGTGGTCTCGGTGCCGATCAGCGGCCAGCCCAACGCCGGCCTCCCGCGCGATGTGGGCGATCGCAAGATCTACATGGCGAGCCCCGAGTATGTGGCGGAGTACGCGCGGCGGATGGTCGAGGCGGGCGCACGGTTCGTGGGTGGCTGCTGCGGGAGCACCCCGGCGCACATCAAGGCGATGCGCGGCTTCGTGCGCGCGTCCGCTGCCGCCATCGACGTGCGCCCTGCGAGCCCCACGCACCCCGACGTGGTGGCGACCGCGACACTGCCGGCCGCCGTGGCCGCGGTGCCGCTCGCAGAACGGTCGGCACTGGGCGCGAAACTCGCGGCCGGGACGTTCATCCGCACCGTCGAGATCGTCCCGCCGCGCGGCGTGGACCCTGCGCCGATGCTCGCTGCGGCGCGGGCGCTGCAGGCCGCGGGGGTCGATGCCATCAACCTGCCCGACGGGCCGCGCGCGCAGAGCCGGATGGGCGCACTGTTGGCGGGATTGCTGGTGGAGCGTGAGGTAGGGATCGAGACGGTGGTCCATTATGCCTGCCGCGATCGCAACCTCCTCGGCATGCTCTCCGACCTGCTGGGCGCGGCGGCGAGCGGACTGCGCAACCTCCTGATCGTCACCGGTGATCCGCCCAAGATGGGGCCGTATCCGGACGCCACCGCGGTGTTCGACATCGACGCGATCGGCCTCACCAACCTCGTCACGCGCCTCAATCACGGGCTCGACCCGGCGGGCACCTCCATCGGCACACCGACGCGTTTTGTGCACGGTGTAGGCGTGAACCCCGCCGCGCCCGATCCGGAGCGTGAACTGCGACGCTTTGCCTGGAAGGCGGAGGCCGGGGCGACCTTCGCGATGACGCAGCCGGTGTTCGACCTCGACCAGCTCGATGCCTTCCTCCCGCGCGTGGCACACCACCGTGTGCCGATCATCGCCGGGATCTGGCCGCTGGTCTCGCTGCGCAATGCCGAGTTCCTCGCCAACGAGGTCCCGGGTGTCACAGTGCCGGAGGTGGTGCTCGATCGGATGCGCCGCGCCAGCCTGGTCGGCACGGACGCCGCCCTTGCCGAAGGGATCGCGATCGCGCGGGAGATGGTGGCCGCAGTCCGTGATCGGGTGGCGGGCGTGCAGGTGGCGGCGCCGCTGGGGAAGGTGGACGTTGCCGTGGAGGTGCTGGAGGGGTGAACGGCGGACGGTGAACGGGGAACGGCGATTCCCGACATCGTCATCCCGAGCACAGCGAGGGATCTGGGATGTGGGCGCTCGGGACGAGGGACAGGGCAGGCACCGTTTTTCCCCGTTCACCGTTCACCGTTCACCCCCTATATTCCATCTCAACACCAACACTGGATCCCAATCCATGTCCGTCGACACCGCACCCGCCCCGCTTTCCGTCCTCTCCGAGGAGGAAGACCTCTTTCGCCAGACCGTCCGGGAGTTCGCCGAGACGGAGGTGAAGCCCCATGTCGAGGAGATGGACGAGGCCTCGAAGATGCGGCCCGAGCTGATCGAGAAGTGCTTCGAGCTCGGGCTCATGGGGATCGAGGTGCCCGAGCAGTACGGCGGGGCCGGCGGCAGCATCTTCCTCGCGACGCTCGCCATTGAGGAACTCGCGCGGGTGGACGCCTCCACCGCCATCTACGTCGACGTCCACAACACCCTCGTCAACAACGCGATCCTCAAGTGGGGCACCCCGGAGCAGCATGCCCGCTGGTTCCCGCGGATGACGGTGGATCTGCTGGGCGCGTTCGCGCTCTCCGAGCCGGCATCGGGCTCCGACGCGTTCGCGCTCGAGACCCGCGCGGTGCAGGACGGTGACGACTGGCTCCTCACCGGCCGCAAGTTCTGGATCACCAGCGGCGCCGAGGCCGGGATCTTCATCATCTTCGCGAACGTGGACCCGAGCAAGGGCTACAAGGGAATCACAGCCTTTGTGGTGGAGAAGGACGTCCCCGGCTTCAGCATCGGCAAGCGCGAGAAGAAGCTCGGCATTCGTGCGTCGAGCACCGTGGAGCTGATCCTCGAGAACTGCCGTGTGCCGGCCGCCAACGTACTGGGCCCCGTGGGTCAGGGCTACAAGATCTCCATCGAGACCCTCAACGAGGGCCGGATCGGGATCGGCGCACAGATGATCGGCGTCGCCCAGGGGGCGCTGGATGCCGCGCTCCGGTACGTGCAGGAGCGCAAGCAGTTCGGCCGCACCATCAGCGAGTTCCAGGGGGTGCAGTTCCAGCTCGCCGACATGGCGGTCCAGCTCGAGGCGGCGCGGTTGCTGGTGTACAATGCGGCCCGCATGAAGGACGCCGGCATCCCGTTCGTCCGCGAGGCGGCGATGGCGAAGCTCTTCGCCTCGGAAGCCGCCAACATGATCACCGGCCTCGCCGTGGAACTCTTCGGTGGCTACGGCTACTCGCGGGAATATCCGGTCGAGAAGTTCTACCGTGATGCCAAGATCGGGGTGATCTACGAGGGCACCAGCAACATGCAGCGGCAGACGATCGCCAGGCTGATGCTGAAGGGGTGATCTCCTGCCGCGGCCGTCAGGCCGCGGACCAGCGGTACACCGTGAAAGGTGAAAGGGAGATGCTCATCCCTTTCACCTTTCGCGTTGTACCTCATGCCATCAGACCCGCGATGGGATCAATGGGCTCCGTGCTTACTTCTTGGCCGGCGGCATGATCACCGCGTCGACCACGTGGATCACACCGTTCGACGCGGCGATGTCGGCCGCGATGACGTTCGAGGCCATGCCCGGGCCAACGTGCACCTTGGTGCCGGCGAGGTGGATGACGATTTCCTCACCCGAGACGGTCTTGGTCTTGATGTAGCCGTCCTTGTCGGCGAGCTTCGCGAGGTCGGCCGCCATGATCTTGCCCGGCACGACGTGGTAGGTCAGCACGCGGGTCAGCGCGGCCTTGTCGGCCTTCAGGCCGGCGACGGCGTCGGCCGGTACCTTCGCGAACGCGGCATCGTTCGGGGCGAACACGGTGAACGGCCCCATGCCCTGCAGCGTCTCGATCAGCCCGGCCTCGGTGAGGAGGGCGGCGAGGGTCTTGAACTGGCCGGCGGCCACCGCGGTGCCGACGATGTCCTTCTGCGCCTGGGCGGCCACCGGGGCGGCGGCCATGGTGCCGACAAAGGCGACGGCGGCGAGCGAACGGCCAAGGGTACGGAACTGCATGTGCTGCTCCTTCGTAGGGATGTGTTTCCGTTGGACTCCACGGGTCCCGTCAAGCAGGTCGCCCGAGGGGTACGTCTCCGTAGCACCCCGCAGGGCACTCGTGGTTCCAACACAGGTCTGTCACGATCCCGCACGCATCTTGCTAGGTTGACCATCATGTTCCGTTCCCTCACGGCCCTTGGCCTCGCCTGCATCGCGTTCCATGCCGCACCACTTCCCGCGCAATCGGTTGTCGATGGCGGGGTCGTGGCGGCGATGGACCGGTGGCTGGCTGCGGCCCAGAAGCGGGCGCCGGGGACGTGGGGCGTGGTCGTTGCCGACGATCAGGGCGAAGTGCTCTGGTCCATCAACGGTGCGCAACCGATGACACCGGCCTCCACCGTCAAACTTCTGACCACCGGCTTCGCCCGGACCGTGGTGGGCGGCGACGCTCGGCGGGCCACCCGCGTGCTGGGCACCGGCGGGGTGAACCCCGCCACGGGCACCTGGGAGGGGCGCTGGGCGCTCGAACTCAACGGCGACCCCACCCTCGAGCGTCCCGACCGTGCCGGTCCCACCCTGCGCGCTCTGGCTGAGCAGCTTCGGGCCATCGGAGTGCGCAAGCTGGTGGGCCCCTTGGCCCTGACCACCCTCGCGGGGGAGCCCGCTGCCAGCTACCCTGCCGCTTGGTCGCCCCGCCACCGCGGGCGGGCCTTCGCCCCGCCGATCGGTCCGGTCACGCTCAACGAGAATCTGGTGGCGTTCACGATTCTGCCGGGCTCCCGCGCAGGCGAGACTCCGCGAATCGGGGCCGGTGCCCCGCGCGGTGCGGCCCGGCTGGTGACCATGAAGGCGAGCACGGTGGCGGGCACGCGCAACCGGCTGGTGGTGCGGCAGGTGGGGAGCGGCTGGACCATCACCGGCAGCATCGGGACCCGCGCCGCGGCACGCCGCTATGCCTATACAGCTCCCGATCCGGTGGCCGTGGTTGAGGCGGCGTGGGCCCAGGCGGTGGCCGATGTCGGCATCGAATGGACGCGGGTCCCGTCAATCAGCAGTCCCACGCCGGTGGAGCGCCGGGTGCTGGCCGAGGTGGTCTCGGCCTCCTTCGACTCGATCGCCCACGAGGTCAACTCGCGCTCGCTGAACATCGGGGCCGAGCTGCTGCTGCTCTGGGGGGGGGGCGCTGACCGACCCGCCGCGCGCCTCGAGGCCCACGTCCGCGCCGTGACCGGGATCGACCACGGGATCCGCCTGGTGGACGGCAGCGGCCTCTCCGATGACGACCGCGTCACCCCGTTCGCCTTCGCGGCCTACCTCGCCCGCTTCCCGCGCACCCCGGCCGGCCGCGACTTCCCGCTCCTGCTCCCCGCCAACGGCTCGGGCACGCTCCGTCGCCTGGCCAACGGCCTCCCCGAGGCCGGGGTGGTCCGCGCCAAGACCGGCTCCCTCGCGAACGTATCCACGCTGGTGGGCTACCTCGGCCGGCCGGGCGGGATGCTGGTGGTGGCCGCGATGTACAACGGTCCGCGCACCGGCGACGCCCGCCTCGCCCAGTGGGAGCTCTTCCGGACCCTCGGCGCGGACGGCGTGGTCATCCCGCCCGAGCCGGACGTGGCCGTGGAGTCGTTCGGAGGGCCGTAGCGCGCGACGCTCGGGATGACGGAGCGTTGACCGCTCCCCGTTCACCCGCTCCCGGTTCACGCTGCTCCCTCCCGCCGCACCCGCCGCTCCACCGCCCCGTACAACGTCGGCAGCACCACCAGCGTCAGCAGCGTGGAGGTCACCAACCCCCCGATCACCACGCTCGCCAGCGGCTTCTGGAGTTCCGCGCCGGCGGAGGTGGAAAGCGCCATGGGGACGAAGCCGAGGCCGGCCACGCAGGCGGTCATCAGCACGGGACGGAGTCGGGAGCCAGCGCCCTCCACCAGCGCTCGGTCGAGCGGGACGCCGTTGGTGAGGAGGTCATTGATGGACGAGACCATCACGATGCCGTTGAGCACTGCGATCCCGAACAGCGCGATGAAGCCGACCGAGGCCGAGAGCGAGAGGTTGAGGCCGGCCAGCCAGAGCATCGCCACACCGCCCACGAGCGCGAACGGGACGTTGAGCAGGATCAACACGGCATGGCGCACCGTGCCGAACGCGGCATAGAGCAGGCCGAAGATCACCAGGATCGCCGCCGGGACCAACAGGCGCAGGCGTGCGACGGCGGTCTGCTGGTGCCGGTACTGCCCCCCCCACTCGGTGCGATACCCGGTGGGGAGCGACACCTGCGCTCGGAGCGCCTGTTCCGCCTCGGCCACGAACGACCCGACATCGCGACCGCGGATGTTGGCGCCCACCACCACCATGCGCTGGCCGCCCTCGTGGGCGAACGCCTCGGGCGCCTCGACGACGGCGATGTCCGCAACAGTGCCGAGCGGCACCGTCCCCCCCCCTGGTATCGCCACCGGCAGCATCGGGAAGGCATCCGGATCCAGCCCGGCTGCGTCGGGGAGCCGCACGGTGATCGGCACACGGCGCGGGCCATCCACCAGGGCGCCGGCGGACGTCGCCCCGAGGGCGAGCTCCACGGCGTCGCCGACGGCCCGCGCGGTGAGGCCGAGGGGGGCCAACCGGTCGCGCCGGAGGGTGATCTGCAATTGCTTGACCCGGGCGGCGGCGCTGGCGCGGACATCCCCCGCCCCGGGGATTCCGCCGAGCAGGGCCTCGATCGTTCCCGCGAGGGCAGCGAGGGTGTCGGGATCACTCCCGAAGATCTGCACCCCGACATCGGTGGTGATCCCGCTCTCGGCCTCGTCGAGCCGCATCTGGATCGGCTGCGTGAACGCCACCGCGACCCCGGGGATCCCCGCGATGGCGGAGTCCATCGCCTCGATGATCGCGGCCTTGCCCCCCGCACGCCATTCCTCCTTGGGGGCCATGATGACGTAGGTATCGGCCTCGTAGGTTCCCATCGCTTCCGTCGCGAGGTCGGGACGCCCCAGCTTGCTCACCACCGTCCGCACCTCGGGAATTGCGCCCAGCGCGCGCTCGATCTGGCCACTGAACGCTGCGCCCTCGGCCAATGCGGTCGAAGGCAGTCGGGTGCTCTGCACCAGGACGTTGCCCTCGTCGAGCCGCGGCATGAACTCGGTCCCCAGGCGGGTGAGGGCCACCAACGCGAGCACCGTGGCCACGACACCGGCCCCGGTGATGATCGGTGCCCGGCGCAGCGTCGCCGTGATGAGTCGCTCGTAGCGCTGCCGGAGTCGCTCGAACGCCGGCCACTCGGGCTCGGTGGCGTTGGCGAGGAAGGTGCGCGCCGCCGCCGGGACCACCGTGAGCGCGAGCAACAGCGAGCCGAGCAGCGCGGCCATGACGGTGAACGCCATCGGCACGAACATCCGTCGCTCCGTGCCGCCGAGCGCGAAGATCGGCAGGTAGACCGCGATGATGATCGCAATCCCGAAGACGATCGGCCGTCCCACCTCGATCGCCGCGGTGCGGATGCGCTCCGGCGCCCCCTCGGGGTCCGGCCGGCCATGGGCCCGGCGCATGATGTTCTCGATCAGCACCACCGAGCCGTCGACGAGCAGCCCGAAGTCGAGTGCGCCGAGGGACATCAGGTTGGCCGAGATGCCGAAGAGGCGCATCGCGATGAAGGCCCAGAGCATCGACAGCGGGATCACCAGCGCGACGATCAGCGCCGCGGCGGCGCTGCGCAGGAAGAGCCAGAGCACCGCCACCACGAGGATCCCGCCCAGCAGGAGGTTCTTCTCGATGGTGTGGGTGGTGCGGGTCACCAGCGCCGTCTGGTCGTAGAAGGGCACCAGCGCCACGCCGGACGGCAGGCCGGCTTCCACCGCGGCCACGCGGTCGGTGATGCGGGCGATCACGCGCTGGGCGTTCTCGCCTTTGCGCATGATGACCATCCCGCTGACCACCTCGCCCCGACCATCCATCGTGACGGCGCCCTGCCGGGGCACCGCGCCGCGCTCCACGGTGGCAACGTCCCCCACCCGAATCGGCACACCGGCACGAGTGGCCACGATCACCTCGAGCAGCTCCTCGGCCCGGACGACGCGCCCGATGCCGCGCACCACGAAGCGCTCCTGCCGCGACTCTACCGCGGCGCCGCCAAAATTGGCATTGCCGGCGAGGAGGGCCGCCTGGACATCGCCCAGGGTGAGCCCCGTGGCAGCGAGCCGGTACGGGTCGGCCACCACATCAATCCGCTCCGTGAGCCCGCCCCACGAGTTGACCTCGGCCACCCCCTCCACGGTGCGGAGTTGCGGGGCGACGCTGAAATCCTGCAGTGTCTTGAGTGAGGTGGCATCCCATTCCGGCGTACTCGAGGTGAGCACGTACTGGAACACTTCTCCCATCGCCGTCGAGGGCGGCCCGAGCATCGGGGCGATCTCGGGCGGCAACTCCCCGGTGACATCGGCGAGTCGTTGCGCCACCACCTGCCGGGCGAACCAGGGGTCGACGCGATCGGCGAAGACCACCTGCACGATCGACAACCCGAACTTGGTGGTCGAGCGCACCACCTCGGCATCGGGCAACCCGAGCAGCGCCCGCTCGATCGGGAAGGTGACCAGTTGTTCGGCCTCCTGCGGGGCCAGGCCGGGCGCTTCGGTGATCACGTTGACGCTGTTGGCCGTAAGGTCGGGAAACGCCTCGAACGGAATCGTCGTGAAGGCCCAGATGCCGAGGGAGAGGAGCACCGCGACGCCAGCCAGGACGACGCGACGCCGGCGCACGCTCGCCCCGATCAGGCGATCAATCATGGGCGTGCCCGGCGTCGCCGCCCTCGAGCATCGACCGCACCACGTAGGCGCCACGCCCCACCACCAGCATCCCGGCCGTGAGGCCCCCGACCGCCACACGCCCGTCGGCGAGCGTGACGGCGCCCGTCACCGGGAGGCGACGGAACCGGTTCGGGGCATCCACCACATAGACCTCGGCGCCCGCCGCCGTGCGCTGCACCGCCTCGGCGGGGAGCACCGCCCGCTCGGCGCGGGGACCAGCCTCCAGATGCAGGGTGGCGAACATGCCCGGTCGCAACCCTTGGGGGGGGGACACCAGCGCCACGCGCACGTCCACTGCGCGACGGACCGGATCGACCCGTCCACCCAGGCGCACCACGCGCGCTGCGAAGGTGTCGCCGGGGAACGCCGTGAGGGTGACGCGCACCGGCGTGGTCGGAGAGAGGGTCGGGGTGGCAAGTTCCGGCACCCAGCCGGTGATCCAGAGGCTGCGGTCATCGCCCAGCTCCACCAGGGGCGTGCCCGGCAGGACGACGTCCCCGAGGTGGGCATGGACCGCAAAGACCACCCCCGCCACCGGGGCTCGCACCGCGACGTCTTCGTTGATCGGGTGGAGGTGCTCCACGATCTCCTGCGCGCGCTGCAGTTCGCCGGTGGCAGCCACCCAGACCGCTTCGCGCTGTTCCACCTCTTCACGCGCGACGGCGCCCGCCGTGAGCAGCCGCACGCTGCGCTCGTGGGCAAAGCGCGCCGCGCGCTCGCTGGCCTCGGCGGTGACCAGATCACTCCGCGCCGCGGAGAGTTCGTGCGAATGGATCCGGACGAGCAGGTCGCCCGCGGCCACGCGCGTCCCGGGAATCACGTGGACCTGCTCGACCCGCCCCTCCACGATCGAGCCGACATGGGCCATCGCGGGATCAGCAGCATCGAGGAGCCCGGGCACGGTGATCGGGACCGCGACCATCTCGATGCGGACGGTGTCGAAGCCGAGCTTCGCCTCGGCGAGCTGCACGGTGGTGAGCTCGGTGGTGCCCCCGGGCAGCGCTGGCCCCTCCACTTCCTGGGGGGGGGACGCGCAGGCGGCGAGCAGCAGCGGCAACAGGACTCGGCGCAGCATCAGGACTCTCCCGGGCAGCGGCCCGCAAGCAGGGTGGCATCGAGCGGGGCACCGAGCGCCCGCGCCTGATTCAGGCGAGCGGTGACGCGGTGCAGGGCCCAGGTGGCGGCTTCCTCGAGGGCGTGGAGCCGGGCCCGCCGGGCCTCGAGCAGCTCGGCCAATGTGCCGGCGCCCTCCTCCCAGCGTGCGGCCGCGGCGGCGACCGTGCGCTCGAGATCTGCATGCCAGGCCGCGCCGTAGCCCGCGACCAGCGGGTCCAGCGCGGCGAGGGCACGCGCCTCGCCGTCGAGTGTGGCGGCCGACGCCTGGGTGGTGCGCTCCTCTTCCGCCACGGCAGCATCACGCCAGGCACGCGCAGCATCCAGGCGTGCCCCACCACCGGTGAAGAACGGCAGTTCCATCGTGAGGCCCAGCAGCAGTCCGGAGAACCCTGCAGTGCGCCGATATCCCACCACCGGACCGAGGTCCGGCACGCGTGCGGCACGGGCGCGCCCCGTCTCCGCCTCGGCCAGCCCGACACGGGCCGCCGCCAATTCCGCCTGCGTGACGGTGCGCCCAGGGGAGGCGGCCTGGCAATCGCCCGGGCTGATGCGCAACGGCGTGCCGGGGGGAAGGCCGAGCCGCGCAGCAAGCTGGGCATCGAGGATGGCGGCGTCGGCACGGCGCCGGGCCGCGGCCGAAGCGGCCATCGTGGCCTCGATCCGGACGCGGGCGGCGGCGCCCTCGGCGTTGCGCCCCTCGAGCGCCCGGACGGTCATGGCGCGCGCCATTTCACCCAGCGTGGCGGCTTCCTCCACGGCGGCATCGAGCACGGCATGGGACTGTTCGTGCCGGAGCAATTCGAGGAGGATCTCATGGCGCAGGTTGGCCTCCGTCACCCCCGCCTCGGTGGCGGCCAGCATTGCACTGGTCCGGCCGACGGCCCGCGCGGCGCCGAGATCGCCGCCGATCGGCACGGGAAACTCCAGCGTCACCTGCCCCTCGACGCCGGCCAACCCGTCCCGACCCGTGACCTCGCGCGTCGCGCCAATATTTTCGGCCAATACACCGAGGGTCGGGTTGCCCGGGCGGCCCAGATCCCGACGCAGCGCCTCGGCCGCGCGCACTCGCGCCGTGGCGGCCGCCATGATGGGGGCGCGTTCGAGCGCCCGCGCGAGGGCCACGGAGGCCTCCAGGCGGACAGTGTCCTGCGGGATCACAAGGGTCAGCAGCAACAGCATCACGGCTCCCGGGCAGCAGGGTCTGCCGCACTATAGTCCATGAAGATGAACCCACGATGAACCCCGCGGATCGTGTAGCTTCCCGGGATGCGGATCTTGCTCGTGGAGGATGAGGCACACCTCGCCGGGGCGACGGCGCGCGGGCTCCGGGCCCACGGGCATGCCGTGGACGTGGCAGGCACCCTCTCGGCAGCACGGGGCAAGCTCGCGCTGGAGCCCTACGACGCGGTGCTCCTCGACCTCGGACTCCCCGATGGCGAGGGGACCACCCTCCTCGACGAGCTCCGCAGTAGCAGTGACGCCACCGCCGTCCTCGTGCTCACGGCCCGTGACGCGGTGAGCGACCGGGTGCACGGACTGGATCACGGCGCCGATGACTATCTGGTCAAGCCGTTTGCCCTCGAGGAGTTGCTGGCCCGGCTCCGGGCGCTCCATCGCCGCGCCATCGAGTGGCATCCCGACCTGTTGCAGGTGGACACCCTGGTGCTCGACCCCGCGCGCCTCGAAGCCCGTCGTGACGCGCGCCTCCTCGAGCTCACCACCACCGAGTTCGCGCTGCTGGAGTTCCTGATGCGCCACGCGGGTGAGGTCTGTGGCCGGGCTCGGATCAGCGCCAAGGTGTGGGACGAACACTATGACCCGGCATCGAACGTGATCGACGTCTACATCGCCCGGCTGCGCCGCAAGGTGGACGGCCCGGCGGACCGACCGCTCCTCCAGACGGTCCGTGGCGCAGGGTACCGGCTCGCCGTCGGGGCATCGGCATGACGGCGTCCATCCGGTGGCAGGTCCTCCTTGTGTGGGCGCTCGCATTGGGCGTGCTGGTTCTGGGGGGGGGAGGCGCCCTCTACCTCGCCCTGGCCGGCCGCTATCGGGAGGACCACGACCACGAGGTCGAGGAAACCATCGCACTGGTCGAGACGCTCTATCGCGTGGACCGGGCCGAATACGGTTCACCGGCGGCCGCGATCGGCCACGTGATGAGCGAGCTGACCACCCCGGATCGCTCGCTGGCGGCCTACGACGCCACGGGCCGACGGGTCGGCATCACCCGCCTGGGCGGGATCTCCCCCGATATGAGCCACGTCGATCCGGCGAGCATCGGGACGCGGCCGACCTCGCGCCGCATGGCGGGGCACGACGTCCGCCTGATGCGCGCGGTGCTCCCCGATTCCCTCACGGTGGTGGTGGGCGTGTCCGATGTGACCTACCTCGAGCGGGTGCGCTTCCTCCGCCTGCTGCTCGCCACCGGCTTGCCGCTCCTGCTGATGGTGGGCAGCGGCCTCGGCGTGATGGTGATGCGCCCGGTGCTCCACCAAGAGCGTCGCGTGGCGGAGGCGCAGCGCCGGTTCCTGGCGGATGCCGCTCACGAGCTGCGGACCCCGGTGGCGGTCCTGCAAGCGGAGCTCGACGCCGCCCGCGCCGCTGGCAGTGACCCGGACGCGCTGCGCACCGCCGTGCGGGCCAGTGAGCGCGAAGCCACCCGGCTCGCACGGCTCGTGGATGATCTCCTCTTCCTCGCGCGCACCGACGCGATGCCGCCCCTCGAGCGCACACGGGTCTTTCTGGACGACGTGGCCCAGCGCGCGATCGGGCGTGTCCGTCGGCTGCCGATCGCCGCGAACCGCACCATCGTGTGTGATGACTTCGAGGCCACCCCGGTGCTTGGTGACGCGCTGCTGCTCGAGCGCGCGATCGTGGTCCTGCTCGAGAATGCCCTCGTGCATGGCGGCGCCGGGCCGATCACCGTGTCCGCCGAGCAGCGCGGCACGCGCTCCCACCTCACGGTGCGCGACCATGGGCCGGGGATCCCTCCGGAAGCCGTCGACGCGATCTTCGGGCGTTTCCACCAACTCGACGCCTCCCGGCCGGGCTCCGGCCTGGGCTTGCCCATCGCGCGCTGGATTGCGGAGCGCCATGGTGGCACGCTCACGGTGGAGCAGACGACACCGGGCGCGCGCTTCCTGCTCGCGATCCCGGCCGCGTGAGCGACGCCGCCTGCCCCCTCTGTGGTGCACCGCACGCCGTGCCGCCCATCCTCCTCCACGCCCGCCGCTACCACGATTGCCGCCGTTGCGGGTTGCTCCACCTCGACCCGTCAGACCGCCTCACCCCGGCGGCCGAACGGGCCCACTACACCACACACCACAACAACCCGCACGACGCCGGCTATCGCGCATTCCTCGATCGGCTCGCCCTGCCGCTCATGGCGCGGCTGGCCCCCGGCGCCGAGGGACTCGACTACGGCTCCGGCCCCGGGCCGACGCTGTCGGTGATGCTCGGTGAGCGCGGTTTCCCGACCACGGACTACGATCCGTGTTTCGCTCCCGACCCGGCACCGCTCGCGCGGAGCTACGACTTCATCACCTGCACCGAGACGGCCGAGCACTTCCACGCTCCTGCGCAGGAATTCACCCGACTCGCCGCGCTGCTCCGGCCCGGGGGGATTCTCGCGATCATGACCGAACTGGTGCGTGCGGATCGGCCGCTGGCCGAGTGGCGGTACCTGCGGGACCCGACGCATGTGAGTCTCTACCGCAGGAAGACGTTCGTATGGGTGGCGGAGCAGTGGAGCTGGGGGCTGGACGGTCCAGCCGACAACGTGATGCTGTTCAGCGCGGCGCGGCGCTGAACCAGATCACGCCGTAGCGTGCGGCGAGGGCGTCCGCTGTGCTGGCTGGCACGAGCGTCAGCGCGGTGGCCAGCGCATCGGTGATCGCCCCGCGCGATCCGAGCACCACCACGGCGCGGCCACCACGGGTGCCGCGGCCGGTGGCGGGCGCGATCACATGGCTCTCACGGACACCGTCCGTGCCCGCGATCCACTGCACCCCGGGCCCCGAGGTGCTCACCGCCTGATGAGCGAGCACGAGGACGGTGTCCCGTGACCCCATGGGCACGACCACGCGCCACCCCCGCGCGTTGGGGGGGGGACCGGTCACCACCAGGTCGCCACCCGCCTCGAGCAGCGCGCTCCGTATCCCGACGGCCCGCAACGCATCGGCCACCGCATCGAGGATCCATCCCTTGGCGATCGCGCCGAGGTCAAGACGCATCCCCTCGCGCATCAGCCGTACGCGTGACCCGGCGGCCTCGAGTTCGACAAGCTGGTACCCCACCTGTGTGCGCGCCGCGGCGATCGCCGCATCGGTGGCCGGCATCCCGGTCCGCTGGGCCTCGCGCCACAGCACGGTGAGCGGACCGACCGTGGGGTCGAAGGCGCCACCCGTCTCGTGGGCCAGCGTGAGCGCCAGCGCCAGCACCTCGTGAAGCACCGGGCTCACCGGCTGCCACGTGCCTGCTGGCTGCCGCTCCAGCCGGCGCACCTCACTCCCGGCGCGCCAGTCGGAGAGAACGTCCTCCAGCTCGGCGATACGGTCGTATCCCATCGCCGCCGCGCGGTGGGTGCGCGCCGAGTCGCCCACCAGGAGCATCCGCACCTCCATGCCGAGGTGCACCTCGCGGTACTCCTGCACCGTCCCCTGTGCAACAAGCCCCAGGGGATGCAAGTTCATGGCTCCCCACACCAGCCACCACCACGACCGAGTGCTCATGCCGAGGAATGTACGCCTGTGGGCGATCATCGTCGCCGCGTGCCCGGCAGTGCCGCTCACGGCACAGGCGCGGGTCACCGATGCACTTCCCGACACGCGGCTCCACTGGGAGATGGTCGCGGTGCCAGGCGGTGAGGTAACCGTCCCGGGGGCCGACGGTCCGGTGCATGTCGCCGTCGCCCCCTTCCTGATCGGGGCCACGGAAGTGCCGTGGGACCTCTATGACGTGTTCTACCTCAAGCTCGATATTCCCCGCGCGGACCGGGCAGGGGTGGACAGCAAGCTCCGGCCCTCGAGTCCGTACGGCGCACCGGATCGCGGCTTCGGGCATCGCGGCTGGCCGGCGATCTCGCTGACGCACGACGCCGCCACGCGCTTTGCCGCCTGGCTTTCCGAGCGCACGGGGCATCGCTATGCCGTGGCCACCGATGCCCAGTGGCAACGCGCCGCCGACGTCGCCCATGATCCGGGGGATGGCGGGATGATGAACGTGACGCGCGCCTGGACGGCCGCGAATGCCGACGGCACCACCCACGCGATCGGCTCCCTGCCGCCGGATCAGCTCGGCCTGGTGGACCTGCTCGGCAATGCCGGCGAATGGGTCACCGGGGTGGACGGGACACCGTGGCTCCGCGGCGGTACCTTTCTGGATTCCCCCGACAGCATCAGCACCACCACCCGCGCCCGTCAACAGCCCAGTTGGAACCAGACCGACCCGCAGAGCCCCAAGAGCCGATGGTGGCTCTCTGACGGCTCCTTTGTCGGCTTCCGCCTCGTGAGGATGCCATGACCCTGCGCCGCCGTTCGTTCGTCCACGCCTCCGGCCTCGCCCTCGCGGGTCTCGCCCTGCCGCGCCGCGCCTTCGGGATCGGTCGTCCCGATGCCGACCCGATCCGGATCGGCGTGATCGGCTGTGGCGGCCGCGGCTCCGGCGCCGTGCGCGATGCCATCGCCGCGAGCGACAACGTCTTCATCACCGCACTCGGCGATCTCTTCCCGGACAAGCTTGCCAAGGCGCGCGAGGAATTCGCGAAGACCGCGGGCGAGAACCCGCGCTTTGCCGCCGCCTATCAGGTGACGGCGGAGCGCTGCTTCACCGGGTTCGATGCCGTCACCCAGGTGCTCGCCACCGACTGCGATCTGGTGATCCTCGCCACGCCGCCGGCATTCCGCGCCGAGCACCTCGGCGCTGCGGTCAACGCCGGTAAACACGTCTTCATGGAGAAGCCCGTCGCGGTCGATGTCGCCACGGCGCTCGCCGCCATCGAAGCCGCCGACCTCGCGCGCACCAAGGGACTCGCGATCGTCGCCGGCACGCAGCGCCGCCACGATCCGCGCTACCGCGAGACGATCCGCCGCATTCACGATGGCGCGATCGGCGAGGTGATCACCGGGCAGGTGTACTGGAATCAGGGCGGATTGTGGAGCCACCAGCGCCAACCCGCGTGGAGCGACATGGAGTTCCAACTTCGCAACTGGCTCTACTACACCTGGGCCTCGGGCGATCATATCGTCGAGCAGCACGTGCACAACATCGACGTCGCCAACTGGGTGATGCAGGGCCATCCAGTGCGCGCGGTCGCGATGGGTGGACGCCAGACCCGCACCGATCCGCTGTACGGCCACGTCTTCGATCATTTCACCGTCGAGTTCGAGTACGCCGACGGCCGACGCGTGATCTCGATGTGTCGCCAGCAGGACGGCACCGCGAGCAAGGTCGGCGAGGCGTTCCAGGGCACCCGCGGCCGCTCCAATGCCTACGACACCATCGAGGGGCCCAACGCCTGGAAGCACGAGAAGCTCACCGGCGTCAATCCCTATGTGGAAGAGCACCGCGACCTCGTGGCGAGCATCCGTGTGGGGACGCCGCTCAACGAGGGGCGTCGGATGGTCGAGAGCAACCTCACCGCAATCCTCGGCCGGGAAGCAGCCTACACCGGGCAGGCCGTGACCTGGGATGAGCTGCTCGACTCGAAGCTCGCCATCCTGCCGACGGCCCATGCCTTCGGCCCGTTGACCACCCCGGCGGTGCCGACGCCGGGTGAGACGACGCTTGACCGAACCTTCAGCGCGGGGTGGTGAGATGCAGCGACGGGACTTTGTGGGGGCGATTGGTGCAGGGGTGGCTGCGGTGAGTGGGGCGGGGCCCCGACGCCGCCCCGGCCGGGGGGGGGGGGCGGGGGAACAGACCCCCGCGCCGGACCAGGGGGGAGGGTGGGGGGGGAGACCCACCCCGGGAAGAGGTAGTCGGTTGTTTT
>JBBQQJ010000008.1:0-28552 GCA_038216165.1 Gemmatimonadales bacterium
GGCCCCGTGGTCCCCCTCACCCCTCACCCCTCACCCCTCACCCCCCACCCCTCACCCCTCACCCCTTTCCCCTCACTCACCTCCTCCCGACAACATCGCGAAGATCACCGGCACCGGCACGGCGATGATCAAGCCCCCCACCAGTCCGGACTTTACTCGGTCACCAGTCGTGCGGTCCGTGGTCTCACCATCCAGCGAGGCAATCGCGATCACGCCGACCACCGCACCAAGGATCACAGCCGAGCGCCAGGAGCCGGCCTGCTGACGAGCGGGAGCGGGGCAGTGAGGAGGAGACCGCACGACAGAAGGCCAATGGATCCATGGAGTGCGCCCCCACAAACCTGGAACCTCATATCTATGCTCCCTTCACCGAGAATCCGTATGTCGCAAGAATGTCAGTGTAGGCGCTGGTGTTCTCGTCGCCGTTGTCGTAAAACCACCAGTGTAGGCCGTGCCGGGAATGTAGATGCCTGGAGCACTGGGATCGGGATCAGGATCAAGGCAGCCTGCTACGCAGAGCGGGGTGATTCCGCCATCCGACATGTTGGCGCTGACACCAAGGCCCTCGCCGGTAATCGGTGTGGAATGCTCGGAGACTTCAGCGCATCCAAGGCCAATAAGCCCGATCACTGACGCCAGCACGAAGCGCATCGTGACCGACCGCACGCGCCGGAACAGGGATGCGCCACCTGTGGATGGAGTCCGTGCTATGGCGGCGTGTCGGGGAGTACCGGCGGCGCGGGCCGATCGCAGCAGCATCCCGCCGGCGGTGTCAACCGCCGGATCCGCTCGGAAGATTCTCCGGCGGCTGACGCCGCCGGTTGGGATATGTCAGGGCGCACCATTCGCCTCGTACACCACCGTCCCCCCCACCACCGTCATCACGTTCTTCGTCTGCAGGATCTCCGGCTCCGGAATCGTCATGATGTCGCGATCCAGCACGGTAAAGTCCGCGCGCTTCCCCACCGTGATGCTCCCCGCGCGATCCTCCTCGAACGCTGCGTACGCCGCGTAGACGGTGAACAGCTTCAACGCTTCGGCGCGGGACACCTTCTCCTCCGGATGCCAACCAGGGCCGTCCTTGCCGTCGAGTGACTTCCGCGCCACCGCGGCGTAGAACTCGATCATCGGCTCGCCAAGTTCCACCGGCGCATCGGAACCGCCAGCCACGACGACCCCCATGTCGAGAAAGGTCTTCCACGCGTAGGTGCCCGTGGTCCGCTCCAGCCCGATGCGCGCCGGAATGAAGAAGAGGTCACCGATCGCGTGGCTGGGCTGCATCGAGGCGATGACGCCGAGCGTCTTGAAGCGGGTGAGGTCATCGGGATGCACGATCTGCGCGTGCTCGTTGCGCCAGCGCGGTTCGGCGATGCTGCGCTCGCTCGCGGGGACCTCGCGCATCGCCACCTCGAACATGTCGAGCAACACGCGGTTGGCCCGATCCCCGATGGCGTGCGCCTCGATTTGGATCCCCGCGCGCAGCGCCCGCTCGAAGAGGCCCTTCAACTCGACGGTGTCGGAGACGATCAGCCCGCGCGTGTGCGGGTCGTCGCTGTAGGGTTCGAGGAGTGCGGCACCGCGCGAGCCGAGCGCACCGTCGAAGACCACCTTGATGGCGCGGATGGTCAGCATGTCGTCGAACTCAGGTGCGAGCGGACCCATCGCGATCAGCGAGTCGGCACCGGCACCAGGGCCCGAGACCGTCTTGTAGAGCCGCACCTTGATGCGTCCCTCGTTGTAGAGCTTTCGCATCCGGGCGATCTCGGGCCAGCTCCCGTGCGCATCCTGGATCTGGGTCCAGCCGAGCCGCGCGGACCGTTCGGAGGCGAGTTCCAGGGCGCGCTCCATCGAGGCCTCGTCGGCTGGCGGCATCAGTCGCCGCACCAGCCCCTGGGCCCGGTCAATCAGCATTCCGGTCGGCTGGCCATCCACGTCGAGGTTGATCGCGCCACCGGGGGGGGCATCGGTCGTGCCGGTGATTCCGGCCAGAGCGAGGGCGGCGCTGTTGGCGATTGAGGCATGGCCATCGGCACGAGTGAGGATCACCGGATTGTTCGGCGCCACGCGGTCCAGATCAAATCGCGTCGGGAAGATCGGCGGATCCCAGAAGGTCTCGATCCACCCGCGCCCGACGATCCACTCGCCGGGCTGGGCAACCTTTGCGGCCGCCTCGACCTTGGCAAGGAACTCGCTCTTGCTGTTGATCCCCTGGAGGGAGAGCGTCTGCTCCCGCTCGCCGATCCCCGAAAAGTGCGCATGGGCATCCACGAAGCCCGGGTACACGAAGCGCCCCGCGAGGTCCACGACGCGCGTGCCCTCACCGACGTAGGCCTCGATATCGTCATCACTGCCGACAAACACGATCTTGCCGTTCTGCACTGCCACGGCGGTCGCTGTCGGCAGCGCCGCATCAGCCGTGTAGATCGTCCCGTTGCGCAGCACCAGATCGGTCGGGGCGGAGGGCTCGCTGGCGCAGGCGACGGCGAGGAGGAGGAGCACCACGGGAAGACACCGGATATTCAGAGCGCGCACGGTCTCACCTTTCATCGTTCATCGTTCATCGTTCACCGTTCACCGTTCACCGGCTCATGCCGGTCGATGTCTCGGCATCCGTGCCAGCTGCGCGTTGATCGCCGTGAGGTCCACCCACTCGGGATCGAACTCGTCGGGCAGCCACCCCCGCAACTCCGCTGCCCGCGGATCGAGTGGGGCATCGAGTGCGGCGAGCAGCGCATTGTACCGGGTGGGACCGTCGCAGTCATCTGGGGGCGCAGCGCGTCCGCCCGCCAGACAGATCGGCAGGCGCTGGCCCACGAGGCGCGGGCTCACCTGCTCGAGCGTGACGGTGTGCTGCCACGGCTCGCCCTCGGTCTCGGCGATGTGCGTGAAGCTGGTGCCCGCATGAAGATCGAGCCCCTGCAGCGCCATGCTGTCGCTGGCGGCGGTGCCGATCGTGCCGGTCTCGCCAGGGTCATGGTAGCGCACGCCATCGATCGCGAACCAGTACGCGTCGGCCTCCTCGAGCCCGAGCGCACGCTGGATCACGCCGTGCAGTTCGTGCAACGAGGCGCGGCTCGACACCGTGATCCGTCGCCAGACCACCGGGAGGATCCCGACGAGGGTAACGCGAAACTGGAAGACATCACCATCGGCATACCGCAGTCGGGGTCGGGCAGAAGATCCCACACGCACCTCCGGCAAGGGGGGTGACAACGTCGGTCAGGACGATCAGGCGGGGGCAGTCATGCGGTGGTGGTCGGTGGGTCGGAGCGTGGCAGCATGGCGGCGTCTCTGGCAGGAGGGGAACGTCCGGACCACTCCCTCCAAGCTAGCGAGGTGGGTCGCGTTGCGCCTCCCCGGGGCAGGCAAGGGTAGCCGTCTCGCCGCGCAGCGCTCGCGAGGCCGGGAAGAGCGCCCGGCGGACTGCGCGGCGCAGGGCATCCCGGACCAGCGCCCGTTGGCCGAGGTCGTCGAGCCCCAGTGCGTCGGCCAGGGTGTCGGCATCGGCTTCGGCCACGGCATCACCCCGGGCATGCAGCGCGCTCAACACCTCCGGCAGGAGATCCACGGTGGTGGCGCGGCCGAGCCGGGTGAGGGCCTCCGCGAGCGCGGCGTCCCACGCGGCGGTCGGCGCGGCCATGGCATGACAATCCCGCGCGATGTCGTCGAGGTCCAGCAGGGTGAAGCCGTGAAAGCTGCCGACCACCGGCTCGATGTTGCGGGGCACGGCGAGATCGAGCAACACCAGACCAGGACGGCGGGCATGGAAGGTCGTTGCCGTGAGCACCGGGGTCCGCGCACTCGTCGCGGCCACCACCAGGTCGGCCCCACCGATCGCCGGGGCGAGTTCCTCCCACACACCCACCGTCGCGCCCACCTCCGAGGCGAGCGCGGCACTGCGCTCGCGCCGGCGCGCCATGATCAGCATCCGCGCCTCGGGCGCCGCCGCACGCACGGCGCGCGCGGCGGCCTGCGCGGCGTCCCCCGCCCCCAGGATGAGCACGCGCGGCATCGGTGCCGTGATCGCCGTCATCGCGAGGCGCACCCCTGCCGCCGAGATCGTGTCGGCAGGCCCGGCGCTCGCCACCGCGCGTCGGACGCGCCGCGCCGCCCCGATCACCCGCTCGAAGAGGCCGTCGAGCGGTAGGCTGCTCGCCTCGGCATCCTGCGACGCATGACAGGCACGACGCACCTGCCCGAGGATCTCGGTTTCGCCGAGGACGACCGAGGCGCGTCCGCTGGCGACCGCGAGGAGATGCGCGACGGCCGGTTCTCCGCCCCGATGCTGCAGCGATCCCTCGACAAGGTCGTCCGCCACGCTCTCGAGCGGGAGGTCACCCAGCCAGTAGAGTTCGTGGCGATGGCAGGTGGCCAACTCCACGTGCGGCACATCGAGCGTACGAGCGGTGATCACCAACGCCCGCAGGACCGGCGTGAGCCGCTCGCGGGTGGCGAGGTCCGCGTGGTCATGCGCGAGGCCGATCTGCTGGAGTCCCTCGAAGACGTGCATCACCCAAAAATCGTGGAGTGGGTGCACGCCCGTAATGCGCGAAACTGCGGACACCGCCTCCGCAGTAGTGCGGAGTCCCTACGGCGCGCCGGCCCGGAGCGCCGCCGCCGCCTCGCGGTAGGGGGCCGTCTCCGGGCGATCCACCCACCTCGGGCGATCGGCGCCATCCGCCACGCGACGGATCAGGTCCAGGTAGAGCGCGGCATCGTCCGCCATCCCATCGTAGCGCCACCCCTCGCGCACCTCGTCGCTCGGGCGATGGTAGTCCACCAACAGATACTCGTCGAAGCGGCGTAGGCCATACCCCGCCGCCTCACCCGGATAGGCATTGCCCGGGCCGCTGAAAAAGCCCGGGACGCCGCGTTCGACGAACGCGAAGTGGTCCGAACGGCGATAGAACTGCTGCTCCGGCTTGGGGTCGGGGATGATCGACCGGCCGCGCGCCGATGCCGCCAGCGCCGCCACGCTGTCGAGCGTGGTATAGCCATGCCCGACCATGGTCAGCTCGGCGCCACGGCCCCACGGTGCCACGAAATCGATATTGATCGCGGCCACGGTGTTCCCCAGCGGTCGGAGCGGCCGAGCGGCATACCAGCGTGCCCCGAGGAGCCCTGCCTCCTCCGCCGTCGTCGCGAGAAAGAGGACCGTGCGGCGCGGGGCGGGTCCCGCGGCCATCGCCCGTGCGATCTCGAGCACCGTCGCGGTACCCGAGGCGTTGTCGAGCGCGCCATTGAAGATTTGATCGCCCGCCAGGGTGGTGTCGCGCCCGAGATGATCCCAGTGGGTGCTCACGACCACCGTCTCGTCGCGCAGCACCGGGTCGCGTCCCGGGATCATCCCCACCACGTTGGCGCTGGTGAAGCGCCGGGCACGCACTCGCAACTCGAGATCGAGCTGCCCGGGGAGGGGTTCGGGGCGGAAGCTGGCCTGACCCGCACGCGCGCGGAGCGCGGCCGCGTCTTCCCCGGTACCGACAAAGCGCGCCAGGGCCGCGTCGCCGAGGACGATGCTCGGCACCACCGTGGTGGTCACCGCGGTGTCGAGCGCGAGCGATTCGCGACGCAACCGCTCGCCCGTGGCGCCGAGGATGGCGGTCGGCACCACCGTCACCACCGCACGTGCGCCGCGGCTCACGGCTGCCTGCAGCTTGCCGCCCGGGGGCAACTGGGCACCGGACGCACGCCAGTCCGCGGAGCCCGGGGTGCCCTGAAACATCACCACCACCTTGCCGCGCACGTCCACGTGCTTGTAATCGTCCCACGTCCCGTTCCCCGCATCGATGCCGTGCCCCACAAACACCAGCGCGGCATTGGCGAGTCGCAGGTCGGCCGGCACCGCGCCGTAGGCGATCTCCTCCCCCTCGGCGAAGGTGTGTTCGTGGTCGTCGAGGCGGCGTGCCACTGCTCCGCGCGTACTGCGGGCCACCAGCGCCACCGGCTGGAACCAGCCGCCGTCCGCGCCGGCCGGCACCAGGCCAGCGGCCGCCATCGCCTTGCGCAGGTAGGTGGTGGTGAGGGTATCGCCGGGTGTCCCCGGCCGCCGTCCCTCGAACGCATCCGATGCCAACGTGTGCAGATGCGCCGCGATGCGCTCACCCTGCGGCACGGTCGTGACCTCGCCCGCCCGGAGCATCACCCGCACACTGTCGAGCGAGCCGTCGTTCGGCGCGGGGACGAGGCCGAGGATGCGCGTCATCAATTCGTAGACGTGGATGTTCTGGAATGACGGCACCACGATGCCTTCACGGAACGCCGGGCCCGTGGCAACGAAGAGCGCACGCATGCTGGCGAAGGTGTGATCATATCCGTGACTTCCGCCCACCTGCGGCCAGGTCCGGGTACCAGCCGACGGCATGATGATCCAGCCGTCATCGGCGATCGCAATCAGGTCAGGGATGCGCGGATGGGTGCCGTAGCGCAGGTGTGCCGGAAGTTGGTCCTTGAAGTAGACCTGCATGTTGGGATGCTTGTCCTTCAAGGCGGTATACATCGCCTGTCGCTGCTCGGGCTTGGTCTGAATCAGCGCGTACGGGCCCCAGTCCACGATCGTGACATCGCCAGTGTCGATGTAGTCCTCAAGCAGGATGAGGCGATCCTTCGAGTCCTCGCTCATCCCATGATCGGAGACGACGATGATGTTCACCTGGTCCGTCATCCCGCGCGCCGCGATCCCGGCGACAAGCCGCCCGATCATCGCGTCCACATTGCGGAGCGCGTCGTCGAGTTCCACGCCGGCATTCGGGCCGTGCCGGTGCCCAGCGCCATCCACATCACTGTAGTACAGCGTGGCGAACCGCGCAGGCGCTCCCTGAGGGGGCGCGAGCCACGAGAGTACGGAGTCCACGCGGGTCTCGTCGGGGAAGGCCTCATCAAATGGCATCCAGTGCGTCGCGTAGGTCCCCTTGATCTTCGCCTCGCTCCCGGGCCAGAACATCGCACCAGCCGTTACCCCTTGCTGCTCAGCGGTGACCCAGATCGGTTCCCCCCCCCACCAGCGCGCATCCCGCACGGCGCGTTGCAGCGACATCCGGAACGGCCCCAGTTCGGCGTCGAGCATGTTGTTGGAGACGATGCCGTGGTGGTCCGGCAGCAATCCCGTCACCAGCGTGTAGTGGTTCGGGAACGTCTTGGTGGGGAACGACGGCGTCATCCACTGAGCGCGCACCCCGCGCTGCGCCAGCGCCGCCAGATTGGGCGTCACCCCGCGATCGAGATAGTCGGGATGGAAGCCGTCGAGCGAAACGAGCACGACCGCCTGCTCGGCGGCAGGCGAAGGAGCACCAGCGGGACGAGCGGCGGGTGCACAGGCCGCCACGAGGGCGGCAAGCAAGAGAGGTGGGCGCATCCGGGAAAGATGCGCCCAGATCCCGTCCACGGCTACCGCGCGTTACCCGGCGGTGACCGGGATATCCAGCGGCTCGTCAGGAATGCGGTTGTCCCCGACCCACCCATTAGGATTCGACATGTCCTCGCTCCGGAGCGTCCGCATGTCCCGTCTTCCTGCCCTTCTGACCCTCGCCCTCCTCCCTGCCTGCGGCAAGGCGCCCGGCCCAGAGTCCACCTGGACCCGCATTGACGGGCCGACCTTCACCGCGGAGCTCGCTGCCGGCCGGCCGGCCGACGCCGCCCCGCAAGTGATCGTGGATGTCCGCGAGCCGGAGCGCTTCGCCGAGGGGCACATTCCGGGCGCGATCAACATGCCGTGGCCTGATGCCAAGACGCGTGCGCCCGTGGAACTCGACCCGTCACACGACATCGTCCTGGTCTGCCATGGCGGCCCGATGGGCGACGAGCTGGCGGTGATTCTCGAGGAGCGCGGTTTCATCAAGGTGCGGAACCTCGCCGGCGGGATGAACCGTTGGAATGGCCCCGTGGAACCCGTGCGCTGAGATGAAGCCGCGCCTGGTGCTGGCCGGACTCGGCCACTCGCACCTCTTCGTGCTGGAGGCGGCCGTGCAGGGGAAGTTGCCGCCGTGCGAATTGGTGGTCTGCACCGGTGAGACGCACCATGTGTATAGTGGCATGGTTCCCGGCTGGCTCGGCGGGCGGTACGAGGCCAGCGAGGTGTCGCTCCCGATCGCCCCGCTGGTGCAGGCCGCTGGTGCCATCTGGCGGCAGGCCCACGTGACCGACCTCAACCCCTCTGCCCGCACCGTCACCCTCGCCGACGGCAGCACCGAGCGCTACGACCTCTGCTCGGTGGCGGTCGGATCGATTCCCGCCGGACTCGACCTCCCCGGCGCCCGCGACCACGCGGTGCCCCTCAAGCCGCTCGACAATATCCACCACATCCTCAAGCGGCTCGAGGCCCTTGCTGCGTCAGGGGGGGGGCACGTCGTGGTGGTGGGTGGCGGCGTGGCCGGCGTGGAGATCGCGTTGGGCATTGCGGCTCGGTTGCGACTGCTCGGCGCACACGATGTCGTGGCGGTGCGCATTGTCGGACGTGAGCCGGCCCCGGCGATGGATCGTGGCGGTCGGGTGATTCGGCGTGTGCAGCGCGCGCTCGCGCGCAACGATGTTGCCTACTTCGCGAACACCGAGGTCATCGCGATCACCTCGGACAGCGTGGCAACCGCCGACAGTACCATCCCCGCCGACCTCGTGATCTGGGCCACCGGCCCCGCGGCGGCGCCATGGCTCGCCGACAGCGGCCTGGTCACCGATGCCCGTGGCTTCCTGCTGGTGGACGATCACCTCCGCACCATCGGCGACGCCAACGTCCTCGCGGCCGGCGACTGCGCCACCCTCAATGGGCATCGCGACACCGACAAGGCCGGCGTCTATGCGGTGCGGATGGGCCCGAGGCTCGTGGACACGATCCGCCACGCGCTGGGGGAGGGACCACTCCCCGCTGCGTACACACCACAGCGCAACTGGCTCGCGCTCCTGAACACCGGTGATGGCCGCGCGATCGCGAGTCGCAACGGAATTGTGCTTGAGGGTGAGTGGGCGATGCGGTGGAAGGACCGGATTGATCGGGGGTTCATGGGGAGGTTCAGGGAAGTCGTGAGTCGCTAGTCGTGAGTCGAGAGAGAGGTGTCATCCCGAACGAGCACCCCGCAGGGGGGCGACGTCGAGGGATCTCCTCGCGGTCGGAATGCGCAGACAGCGAGTCGTGAGTCGTTAGTCGTTGGTCGTGAGAGCGATGTCATCCCGAGCGAGCACCCCGCAGGGGTGTGATGTCGAGAGCCTGCCCCGAGCGAGCGTAGCGAGTCGAGGGGGATCTGCACCTCAGCAGTGCGACGCAGTGCAGATTCCTCCACTTCGCGACGGCGTCGCCGTCGCTCCGGTCGGAGTGACAGCCAGAGAATCGCAACTCGCCAATCCCCGCTGGCCACTCACTTCTGCTCGCCGTTTTGCCGTTCGCCGATCCCCACCCACCTCCATTCGCCTACACTCGCAGTTCAGCGCCCCGTATTGCACGCACCGCGACGCACCTTGAAACAGAAGGTTGCGCCTGCGTGGCTGAAAGCATACGCTGAGATGGATCATTGACTCACCTCTGCATTCTGCATGGAGTTCGTATGCGTGCCTGCTTTGCCGCGGTGCTGCTATTCAGCACTGCAACATGCTCATCGCCAACAGGCCCCGAAGCCACTCCGCCACCAAGCGCGGACGATGGAGTCATTGTGTTTCATCGCAAGATTCGGGACGTCCCGGTGTCAGAGCCGTGGAGCATCCGCCCCGACGGGAGCGGGCTTCAACGTGTTGCGCAGCCATTTCGCCTGGTTGGCGGTGCGAGTGTGGACACAAGCGGAACCCGAATCGCCTTCAATGAGTCCGGGGACGTGATCGTTGCCTTCTTGACCGGTCCAGTTCCATGGCTTGATGTGACGTACGACCAGAAGCGCGCACTTCCACTGATTTCCCCCGATGGTCGATACGTGGCCTCGGAGTGGCAGGGCCCTGATGATGCAGGGTTTGAACTTCGGGTGACCCGAACCGACCGGGGGGGGGAACATGTGGTCGCAATCTCCCCGGCTGGGGTGGCGGCAGTGCGGGCGGTGGCGTGGTTTCCCGGAAGTGATTCGCTCCTGATCCGGCGACATGATGCCGGGCCCGAACCGATGTATTTCGTGGTTGATCGCAACGGCTGGACAATGCGCGAGCTGGATGTGGACGGTATCCATGCGATGGCCAATGTCGCGATCTCGCCCTCCGGGCGATATCTCGCAGGTTCGGGAAGTGGCCAGATCGGGGAACCGTCCTCCAGAACCATGTGGCTCTTCGATCGGCAGCGGGGAGAGCGCCGCACTCTGGTTGTGATGCCCCACCGCGCCGGCAGGATCGCGTGGTCGCCCGACGAGCGATATCTGGTCCACATTCCAAGCGTATCACCTGAAACCACCATCGACCTCGAGGTCATCGAGGTGCAGTCTGGGGAGCGCTGGACGCTGATCGACGCAGACGACTTCATCACTATGCCGAGCTGGATCAACTCACTTCCCTAGTTCTCTCGGAGGTCTACGATGCCCCACCGTCACCCACCGCGATCACTGTACCTCGTTCTGCTCGTCGGCGCTCTCGCGTGCAGCGACGGCACGGATCCCGAGTCAGCAGCTCCGCCGAATGCGGCTGGCCCTAGCCTCTACGTTGAAGGTGGCGGGCAGAATGCCCTATGCGGAGCACAGTCACAGGACCCTGGCATCGATCATTCCTGCAATTCTGCTGTTTCTCAGGTACAGGTATATGTGGCCTCCGGCCCAAGCGGTGCTGACGCTGCGCTCGCGGGAGCGATCGATTCGTGGAACGTGCTACTCCGCCAAGCCGCTGGGTAGGGAGCAAAGGAACTTGTCATCGCCTCCACGATTCCCTTCTACATCAACGCGTCGACGACAAACGGAAACTTTTGTGGCGGCACCTTCGAGGGTTCCGGGCGTGTGGATCGGGTGGAGGTGTGGCCATCAGGGGACGCCAACTGTGTGGGTAAGCAGAATGCTAGCCTCCCAACCATTCTGGTCCATGAACTGTCGCACGTCCTCGGCTGGGACGCCAGCCATGGTGGCGACCCGGCGCGGAGTTCGTCGCTCACCAACACCGGGTGCACGACCTTCATCCCGAAGCCGTCCGAAGGCGGCGGCATCAGTGGCAGCGTCTGTTACCATGACGTCGAGGCGATCCTCCGTGCGCAGATCGGATCAGGCTCGATGTCCAGCTCGACCTACTTCAGCCAACCCATCCTGAGCGGCACCAATGTCAACCCGAGGTCGGTTGTCCTTCCTGAGGGCACCGACACCACGTTCACACTGACCTCGTGGCTCGCCCAGCCCTTCGGGTCGGCCAGCCAGAACAACTCCAGTGTGACGTGGTCCAGCAACAACACGAATGCCGTGACCGTCACACAGGCTGGAATTGCGACGGGCGTGGACTCCGGCGGGTCCGCCAAGCTGTTCCTGAAGGGCAAGTCGGGGGCTGTCCCGTCAGGATACCATCTGTGGTCCGGATTTGCGCTGCGGGGCGACAGTGTGACAGTGACAGTGGGTGGCCCACCTCCGCCGCCGCCATTCAAGGTGGATTCGATCTGGGCCAATCCCCAGCCCTTCACCACACCAGGCTGGGCCTACGTCTATTCGGCGGTATCGAACGCGCCGAGCGGGACACTCAAGACCCGCTGGATCATCACCGACAGCCGCACCCCGAGCGTGTCCGATACGATCGAGGTATTTGGCACTACGCACTACATGGACATCGGTGCTGGCTCGTACACGCTTCTGTATGACGTACAGCCGTACATCGTGGGTGGAGCCGTTGGGTATCGCGCCTATCAGAGCATTCCGGTGTGCACGGGGGAGGCGCTGCTCGGCGGAGGGAAGACTGGCGGCGAGACCATGTTGGGACCGGAGGGGTGCGTACCGACCGAGAACTAGGCGGGATGCGCTGCTGCTTTCCGCGGCTCGACTGAGCTGACAATTCCCCGCCCCCTGAGCGCAGCGAAGGGCGGCGGGGTCTCCTCGCTGAAGGAATGAACAAGCAGTTGGTCGCTGGATGTTGGATGTTGGAAGGGCGGCGGGGGGTCCTCGCGTTCGGAATGCGCGAGCATGAGGGTATGACGTGCTCAGTCCGTTTCGGATCGGGCGCTTCGCGCCAGCATCGCCCGCAACACGAGCGCATCCTGTCGATCCTGCGGCCTGTCGGCGGCTTCCTTGCTGCGCAGAATGTCCTCAAGTCGGGCAGCCCGAAGTGTGCCGCCGTACACCGTGAACGTCAGGGCCCGCGGCGCGAGGTCGTCGAATCCACCAGTTCCCGATGGTGTGAAGATCAGGTCTACACGCCCGGCGTCCGTCACGAGGTTCCACAGGTCGGCCCTACCTAGCGCAGCGGCAGAGCAATCGAATGCCAGTCCTTCCGGCACAGATTCCGTGTACACACGCGCGTCCAACCCGCGGAGCGCAGCAGCCAGTCGTTCCAAATTTTCCGGTGTCCGCTTGGGCGTCAGGTCCGCGTCCGCGGTCATCCTTGGGAAGCCCTGCATACGAGCCGCGAGGGCACCGACCAGGACGAACTCCACGGCGTGCGCCATCAACGCACCGAAGATGCGCTCCGGATCGAAGGGGGCCAGATCAGCCACGACGCACCGCCTTCAGAAAGCGATCCGCATTGCGCACCTCGGCAAGGCGCTGCTCCGGCGTGAGCGAGAGAATTCTGGCCACATCGTCCAGCATGTGGGATCCGGGAACCGGCAGCTCCGCGAGGTAAACATCAAGACCAAACCCGGCCGCTGCCAACAGCTTGACCATGGTCCCCCACGTCGGCGAGACCTCTCCCAGCTCAATTCGAGCAACCACAGATTGTGTCGTTCCCCCTCGTGCTGCGAGGGCGCGCTGGCTGAGTCCAGCCCTCAGTCGAGCAGTTCGGAGCAGCTTGGAAAGGTCGGAGGTCATTGCCATATGATAGCTTTAAGGCTATCGTCTGGCAATACTCCCCACCTCCTCGACCTGATGGAGCCCCCCGTGCCCCACGACATCACCCCGTACCGCATTCCAGAAGGCGGCCCCGCCAACCTCGCCGAGCGGCCCACCAAGGTCGAGAAGTGGTACGGCGACAATGGCGACTACGAGAAACAGCTCCGCGCCCGCACCCTCGAGCTGCGCGAACTGCAATCGAAGCTCTACGCGCAGGACCAGCACGCGCTGCTGGTGATCTTCCAGGCGATGGACGCCGCGGGGAAGGACGGCGCGATCAAGCATGTGCTCAGTGGGATCAATCCGCAGGGGTGTCAGGTTTTCTCGTTCAAGCGGCCCAGCGCGGAGGAACTCGACCACGACTTTCTCTGGCGCACCGCACGTTGCCTCCCGGAGCGCGGACGCATCGGGATCTTCAACCGCTCCTACTATGAAGAGGTGCTGGTGGTGCGCGTGAACCCCGCGATCCTCCAGGGACAGGGGCTGCCGCCGGAGCGCGTCAACGAGACCACCATCTGGCAGGAGCGCTTCGAGTCGATTCGCGATCACGAGCGGCACCTGCGCCGCAACGGCACCACGATCGTGAAGTTCTACCTGCACATGAGCAAGGAGGAGCAGCGCGAGCGTCTCCTCGCGCGCATTGACGAACCCGACAAGAACTGGAAGTTCGAAACCGGCGACCTCGCCGCGCGTGCGCAGTGGGACGAGTACATGCACGCCTACGAGGAGGCGCTCTCCGCGACGAGCACCGCAGAGTCACCGTGGTATGCAGTCCCCGCCGACGCCAAGAAGAATGCGCGGCTGATCATCTCCGAGGTGTTGATCCAGACGCTGCGCGACTTGAAGGTGGATTATCCGGAAGCGACGCCGGAGCATGTGGCGGAGTTGCAGCGGCTGAGGGGGGAGTTGGAATGGTCGTAGGTCGTAGGTCGAAGGTAGAAAAGAGACGGCGTCCTCCCCGTTCACCCTTCACCTCTGCTCGCCGCTCGCCGTTCGCTGCCCACCCACACCCCCCCCTGCCCCCCCATCAACAACTTCACCGGCACCGTCATACGGCACGGCTCCCGCTGATCATTCCGCAGCACTGACAGTGCCGCCGCCTGCTCTCGATCGAGCCCCAGCTGCGGTGGCAACAGCCGCGACACTCCCACACCAATCCGCTGCGGCCTACGCCCTGCAGTAGCCACTGCAACGGAGTCTGCATCACGCGGCGGTGGCTCCCACACCCACTCGAAGCCGATCAACCCCCGCATCGCCAACTCGCCAGCGACTGGTGCCAGCGCTTCGCGAGTCGGTGCCACGCGCAGCACCTCGAGCATCCGGAACGAATCCGGCTGCTGCCGGAGCGCGAGCCACGCCATCCGCGGCATCGGCCATCTCGCATCCACCCTCGTCGTGTCGCCGACCATTCCGCGCGCTTCCGCACTGAAGCCGATCGCCGCGAGCACCGCGTCGTCAATCACCTCGCCCATCCCACCCATGCGCGTCACGAGCGGTAGTTGCAGCATCGGCAACTCGCCGTCACGCCACCCGCCCACCACCTGATCCCGACACACCGCCAGCGTGAACTCCCCCACAGGGTTCGCGCGCTCCCGCTCAGCGGGCACAATCGCGATCAGGTTCGCGATCACCACCACGCCCACCGCCAGCCACGCCGCCCTCACGCGGCCGCCCGCGCGGAGCTGCGCAACCGGCGCAGCAAGAGCAGCGCACCAAAGGCGATGCCACCCACCACCAGAAAGAAGAGCCACTTCGGAATCCAGTCCCAGAACCAGTCCACCATCCGGAACATCAGCAACAGCGCGAGCCCGATGGTACCCGCACGCACCAGCTCGGTGCGATCGCGCGCGAGTCCCTGCCAGACCATCACCGTGAACACCACCGCGCCGAGCAACTGGTAGATCCCTTCCACGAGGTCGTTCGTCGCGCCGTCAAAGAACGAGGCATCGGCGGTGAGGCCCAGGAAGAGCAGCGCGAACACCAGCCCCGCCGCACCGACCGCGCGCCACACCATCGTGAAGCTCGGCGGCCCCTTCCGTGTGATGGCGGGCAGCAGCATCGCGCTGATGCCGAGGAGGGCAAGGAACTCCAGTTGTCCGAACACGCCGTCCCACCAACGCCCCTGCGGGATCGCCGCGAGCGACCAGAGCCAGCCGCCCAGGCCCGCGATCCCGATCAGCAATGGCATCGCGAGACCGTAACCATAGGCGAGCAGCATCGCGAACAAGCCGACAGCAAAGAACAGTTGCCGCGAATCGGGAAGGTCGTAGAGCACCCCGATCGCGGCGAGGTTCACACCGAGCGCAATCACCGCCACGGTGCCGACGATGTTCGCCACATACCCGCTCGGCTCGCGGCGCGCCGCGATCGCGGTGCCGAACGCGAGCAGGATCGGTGGAATGATGACGAGCGCGAGTCTTGCGGCCCGACCAAGGTCGTCCCACGCGGAGACCACGAAGAACCCCCACGCGGCGGAGAGCGCGGCGGCACCGAGCACGGTGGCGATGCGCATCCCCGTGGAGAGACGCGCCTCGTCGCGGGTGAGGTCCACTTCCTCGCGCGCGCTGATACTCGCCAGCAAGGCATCGTGATGCGTGCGCACCGTCGCGAGCACGTCTGCGTCGTGCGCGACCACACCCTCCGCTTCGAGGGCGGTGACCTCCTCGCGGAAGGCGAGGATCTGGCGGGCGCGCGCGCGCTCACTCACTCCGCGAAGCGCCAGCTCGCGCGTTGGCCCATCTGGAGGGGGACGGTCGGCATCAGGAGGGCACGCACCATCTCGATCGGCATCGGGCCAGTGGCGAGCACGGCGTCGTGGAAGGCGCGTTCCGTCATCTGGCCGCTGCCGACCACTTCACGATGCAATGCGCGCAGCTGCATCCCGCCGAGGAGGTAGCCGGCCTGGTAGAGCGGAGAGTAGTTGCCGTTGAACGAGCGGCGCACCTCACCCGTGGCACTGGCACGCTCGTGGCCCACGCGATCGACCAGGAAATCAATGCATTGTTCCGGGGTCCACTCGCCGAGATGGAACTTGAGCGAGAAGATGATGCGCGCTGCGCGGTGCATCCGCCAGAAAAGCATCCCCATCCGGTGCTCGGGCGTTTGGGGGAAGCCGAGGTCCCACATGTGGATCTCCCACCAGAGCGCCCACCCCTCCACGTAGAACGGCGTGTAGAAGATGCCACGGTGCGTGTTGCTCCGTGCCGCCGCGAAGCCCTGCAGGTGGTGCCCGGGGATCAGCTCGTGATGCACCGTGGCACGCGAGAAGTGGCGGTTGTTGGCGCGGAGCGCCATCGCCTTCTCATCTTCGGTTTGCCCATCGGTGGGCGAGCTCACCTGAATGACCTCACCACCGAGGAAGAACGGATTCGTCTTCTGCGCCTCGGCTGACATCATCTCCATCCGCCACACTTCCTTGGCGAGTGGCGGGACGGTCACGAGGTTGCGCGACTCCACCCAGTTGATCGCCTCCCATGCCATGTCGCGCACCGCAGCGGTCTGCCCACCCACGTCCGGGTAGTCCTGCTTGGTCCGCTCGAGCCCGGCCTTCCAGTCATCGCCCAACCCCATGTCGCGCGCAGCGCGGCGGGCCTCGCGCTCCAGATACGCAAACTCCCGCTCGGCCACCTGCAGCAGTGTGGCTGGCGTGTAGGCGATCATCTCATTGGCGAGGTCGTCAGCCAGACCATCAGCACCGATCGGATCGCCCACGATCGGCTCATCCTCTCCTGCCTTCACGCCCACGAGCTGTTCCCGCAGGAAGGTGCGCCACTTCTCGAGTTCGGCATCGAGGCGCTTGGCCGGCTCGGCGAGCCGCCAGGTGAGCTCGGGGTCGTACCCCACATAGAAGCGCTGCCACGCCTGAAACTGTCGGCGCAGGTCGCCCGTGGTCTCCGCCGCGCGCAGTGCCGCGCTCCGCGCAGGACGGACGGCGTCCTTGGCCCCGAGCGTCCGGCGCGCGGTCGCGATCGCCTCGATCATGGCCGTGAGGCGGCGCGCGGCGACGGCCGGCTCCGGACGCATCAACTGCCGGCGCTCCTCCAGCATCGCGAACAGCGTGTCCGCGAACGGCAGCATCGGCGCCATCTCGGTGAAGAGCCGTGCCTCGCGTGCCAGTACCTGCCGCTCATAGCGCACCCGGTTGTGCAGCAGCACCGCGTCCACCTGCGCCTCGCGGCTCAACGTCGCAACGGGGAGCCGCTCCAGTTGAGCCTGCCACGCCGCCTGGAATATCCCGAGCCGCTGCTGTTGTTGCGGCGAGTAGGTCACGCTGTAGCGGCGGCCAAGAGCCCGCGCATCGAGATCCCAGCGCGACAGCACCGGTGCCAATTCGCTCTGTCGAGCGCTGATCAAAAGAGCGAGATCGGGCACCACCGAGTCGGCGGGCGCCTGGGCAGCGAGTGGGGCGGCGAGGAGCAGGAGGCAGGCGAGACGAATTATAGGCATACCGGAATGTATGGCAGCGAACGGGGAACAGCGAACGGCGGGTGCGCAGGCCGTAGACTCCCGTTCACCGTTCACCCCACGCCGCGAAGCGGCGTCCCCCTCACCCCAGACCAATCCACTTGCCGATTGCCGTCGTACCCCCTGTGAAGCCCCCACCTCCGGGGGTGACCATCACGACCCCAGCAGGGAGACTTCATGACATCCACCACACCACGGGACGACGAGGCCCTCGGCTTCGTTGCCACCCTCGCCCGCGCCACCAACCGACGCGTCTTTCTGCAGTGGGCCGGCCTGACGGTCGGCGTGGCCGCCATCGGCTGCTCCGACGACAACGGCACCGGCCCGAACCCCCCACCGGGTGGCGTGAACCTCGGCTCCGGCGACAACGGGATCCTCAACTATGCCTACGCCCTCGAGCAGCTCGAAGCGGCGTTCTATATGCGGGCCGTCTCGATGCCGTACAGCGGCATGTCCGGCGCGGAGCTTCAGGTCCTCACCGACATCCGCGATCACGAGATCATCCACCGCGAGTTCCTCAAGGCCGCGCTGGGTACCAACGCGATCAGCACACTCGAATTCGACTTCACGTCGGTCAATTTCGGCAGCCGTGCCTCGGTGCTCGGTACCGCGAAGACATATGAGGACCTGGGCGTCAGCGCCTACAACGGGGCCGGCCAGTTGCTGACCAGTGCCGCGCTGCTCGGGATCGCCGGGAAGATCGTCTCGGTCGAGGCGCGCCACGCCTCCACCATTCGCGACCTGCTCAACCCCGGGAGTGCCGACTTCGCTGGGGATGACGTCGTCGGATCGACAGGCCTCGACGTGGTCCGCACGCCGGCCGCTGTGCTGAGTGCCGCGGGCCCCTTCATCACGACGCCGATCACCGCGTCCCAGCTCCCCACCTCGTGAGGCCTCCGATGACCAACCAGACCACCAGCGTCCTTGACGCACTCGATCCCGAGCTGCTCCAGCACACCGTCTCGCGCCGTGGCGCCCTCGGCAACCTCGGCGGTTCCGTCGCCAAGGTTGCGATCGCCTCGGCCCCGCTCATGCTCGGCGTCATGGCCAAGTCGGCCTTCGCGCAGGGCAGCGGCGGGATTCCGCAGGGGATCCAGGACGTGCTCAACTTCGCCCTCACGCTGGAGTACCTCGAGGATGAATTCTACAAGGCCGGCCTCGCCGCCCAGGGGCTGATCCCGGGGAGCGCGCGCACGGTTTTCACCCAGATCGGCAAGCACGAGACCGCGCACGTGAACCTGCTCAAGAGCGTCCTCGGCAGCAGCGCCGTCGCCAAGCCGTCGTTCGACTTCACCGCAGGCGGCGCCTTCGCCGACGTCTTCACCAACTACCAGACGTTCCTGGCGCTGTCGCAGGGCTTCGAGGACACGGGCGTGCGGGCCTACAAGGGCCAGGCCGCCAACCTGATCAGTGACAATGCGACGCTGACCGTGGCGCTGCAGATCCACTCCGTCGAGGCGCGCCACGCCGCGCAGGTGCGTCGGATGCGGGGGCAGAAGGGGTGGATCACCAACGCCACCACCGATGTCGCCGCCCTGGCCGCTGTCTACGCCGGCGACGGCGAGACGACACAGGCCGGCGTGAACACCGCGACCTTCGTGAACGCCAACGCCGCCACCGAGGCGTTTGACGAGCCGCTCACCAAGGACGCGGTGCTCGCCATCGCGGGGATGTTCATCGTGGCGTAGACAGAGAACAGAGCACTGTCATCCCTCCACTTCGCGACGGCTTCGCCGTCGCTCCGGTCGGGATGACAGACCTCTTCTCGCCGTTTCGCTGGCTAGCCTGCTCGCTTCCCACACCCGAACAGCCGCCCGGCCGACAGCACCTTGTCGAGGGGACAGAAATTCGTGAACGACGACTGCACCAGATTGAAGCCCACGAAGGCTGTGAAGTAGAACCACGCCGGATGCACGAACATGCCGAGCGCGACGGAGAGGAGAATGAAGACGCCGGCGAAGCGGCGGATGATCTTGTCAGGGCACATGGTCTAGCCTCCGTGAACGCGTTGAACTCTGTGTGTCATCCCAGTCGGCGGCTGACGCCGCCGGCTGGGGCGTTGGCGCTGCCACTCCCCCTACAGCGCCGCTTCCACCGGCAGCACGAAGACGTGCAGTCGTTCTCCATCTGGCAGCCCCTCAGCCAGCGCACGAGCTGCGGTGAGCACGCCGGACACCTGTGCCGGCGCAACCACGCTGAACATCGCGGAGCCGCCGCCGGGAAAGGCGCGCGTCCCCTCGCGTCGGCCGGTGCTGCCGGCACCATGGATCTCGCCAAGATCGGTGTGGCCGGGGAGTCCGAGCGTGTGGACCAGCATGTGCAGCCGCTCGGGGTCCGGACCGTGGTAGAGGAAGAGCACGAGCTTCATCACGCGACCTCCTTGCGCCGACGGCGCATCAACTCCCAATAGAGCAATGGCACCACCACCATCGTCAGTGCCGTGGCGGCCACGGCGCCAAACATCATCGCCACCGCGAGCCCCTGGAAAATCGGGTCGAGCACCATCACCAGGCCACCGATCACGACGGCTGCCGCGGTGAGGGCGATCGGGCGGAAGCGTACGGTGCCGGCCTCGACAACTGCATCCTCGAGCGACTGCCCACGCTCCTCTGCGAGCTGGATGAAGTCCACCAGCAGGATCGAGTTGCGGACGATGATGCCCGCGAGCGCGATCATCCCGATCATCGAGGTCGCCGTGAAGAACGCCCCCATGATCGCGTGGCCCGGCAGGATCCCGATCAGGGTGAGCGGAATGGGCGCCATGATCACCAGCGGAATCGTGTACGACTGGAACCACCCCACGACCAGCACATAGATCAGCAGCAGCACGACCGCGAAGGCAATGCCGAGGTCGCGGAAGACCTCGATCGTCACCTGCCACTCGCCATCCCACTTGATCGCCACCTCATCGAGTCGCGCGGGCTGCACCGCGTTGTAGATCGCGATCGGCTGCCCGCCGATCCGGATCGCGTCGAGCGTCGCATTCATCGCGAGGATCGCATAGACCGGTGATTCGATCTCACCCGCGACATCGGCTGTCACGTACACCACGGGCCGCAGGTTGCGCGAGTGCTGCGCCGAACTGCGCACCAGCGAATCCACCCGCACGAACTGGCCGAGCGGGAGCGGCCCGGTGGGCGTGGCCACCGGGAGGGCCAGCACGGCCGCGAGATCGTCGCGCGCGCCGCTGCCGAGCCGCGGCACGATCGCCACGGGCTCACGGGCACTCGGCTGCGAGGCCATCGCCACCGGCATTCCCTGCAGGGCGAGCGCCACCACCTGCGTCACCTGCTGCACCGACACCCCGGCCGCACCGGCGCGGGCGCGATCGACGCGGAGTGACAGGCGCAGCTGCGGTGCCTCCACGGTCCAGTCCACATCCACCACACCGGGTGTCTGCTCCATCACCGTGCGCACCGCCTCCGCCGCGGCGAGGCGTGTGGCGTCGTCCGGCCCATACACTTCCGCCACGAGGGTGCTCATCACCGGCGGTCCTGGTGGAATCTCGGCGATCTTGGCGCGCGCGCCATGGCGGGACACCACCGCCTCGACCAGCGGTCGCACTGCGACGGCGATCTCGTGACTCTGCCGATCGCGATCGTGCTTCGGCGCGAGGTTCACCTGCACGTCGGCGACATTGCTGCCGCGACGCAGGAAGTAGTGGCGCACCAGACCGTTGAAATTGAACGGCGCTGCGGCCCCCGCGTACGTCTGCGTGCTCACGACTTCGGGTACTTCACGCAGCACCGCCGCGACCTCCTCGGCCACCGCCATCGTGGTCTCGAGCGGGGTGCCCTCATCGAAGTCGAGGATCACCTGGAACTCCGACTTGTTGTCGAACGGCAGCATCTTCACCTGGACCAACCGCACCGCCACCAGCGACATCGAACCGATCAGCAGGGCGATGGTGCCGACGTACACAATCGTGCGCCGGCTCTTGGTGGCAATGAGACCACGCATCAGCCGACCATAGCGACCGTCGGCAGGGGCCGCCGCGTGACCGTCACCATGCCCGGTCGTGGCGACATGTCCCTTCAGCAGCTTGAGCGCGAGCCACGGCGTCACGACGAACGCCACCGCGAGCGAGGCGAGCATCGCAGCCGATGCGCCAATCGGGATCGGGCGCATGTACGGCCCCATCATCCCCGACACGAACGCCATCGGCAGGATCGCGGCGATCACGGTGAAGGTCGCGAGGATCGTCGGGTTACCGACCTCATCCACGCCCTCGAGGGCTGCGGCCTCCGCGTCCTTCCCGCCCATCGCGAGGTGACGGTAGATGTTCTCCACCACCACGATCGCGTCATCCACCAGAATGCCGATCGAGAAGATCAGCGCGAAGAGCGTGATCCGGTTGAGGGTGTACCCGAGCATGTAGTAGACGAACAGCGTCAACGCGAGCGTCACCGGCACCGCCACCAGCACCACCAGCGCCTCACGCCAGCCCAGGAAGAGCCAGATCAGCAGGGTCACCGAGACGGTCGCGATGATGAGGTGGAGGATCAGTTCCGACGCCTTCTCGGAGGCAGTCTCGCCATAGTCGCGCGTCACGTCCACGATGACACCCGCGGGGACGATGCGACCCTTCGCCTCCTCCAGCCGCTCGAGGGCGGCGTGCGTCACCACGGTGGCATTCGCCCCAGCCCGCTTGGCCAGGGCGATCGTCACCGCCGGCGCGCTCCCGGCGCTGTCGGCATGGGTCACATGGTGCTCGGCCTCGGGCGGCCCTTCGGTCACGGTGGCCACCGCACCCAACGGAATCGGTCGGCCACCACGGCTTGCGACGATCACCTGCGCGGCATCCTCCGGCGTGGCGATCGGTGCACCCACTTCCACCAGCACTACCCCACCGGCCGTCGTCAGCTCGCCGGCCTGGGTGCGCGCACTGGCACCCTGCAGCGCCTGGACCACCTCACCCGGTGAGACGCCGGCCGCGGCGAGCCGCGCCGGGTCGAGCGCGACGCGCAACTGACGCGCTGCCCCCCCCACCGTGAAGGTGCGGGCCACATCCGGCAGTGTCCGCAGCTCATCCTCGAGATGGGTCGCCACCTGGCGAAGCGCTGCGGCGTCGAGCCCGCCACCGTGCAACGTGAGCGCGAGCACGGGGACATCATCAATCGCATAGGGCTTGACCAGCGGCGGCATCATTCCCGGTGGCATCTGGTCCATTGCCGCCATCAGCTTGGCATGGACCTTCGCGACGCTGAGGTCCTGCGGCTGCCCGACCTCGAAGCGCACCGTGGCAAGTGCCCATCCGTCACCCGCGATCCCGTAGACATGCTCCACCCCGCTGATCTCGCGCATCCGCCGTTCGATCGGCCGCAGCAGCGCCTGCTCCACCTCGGCCGGCCCCGCACCGGGGAGTTGGGCCATCACGTCGATCATCGGCACCGAGATCTGCGGCTCTTCCTCGCGTGGCGTCGCGACGATCGCGATCCCGCCCACCGCCAGCGACGCCAGCGTCACCAGTGGGGTGAGCTTCGACTTGAGCCAGCTCGCGGCGACCCGTCCAGCGATGCCCATCACGGCCTCCCGGTGGGCGCGGCCAGCACCACGCTGTCGGTGGCGACGAGGCCACCGATAACTTCCGTCTGATCACCCACCGTCACGCCGGTGCGCACCACGGTGAGCAGGTCGCCCTGCGCCGTCCGGCGCTGCACGGTGCTGAGGTCCCCCTGCCGCGTGATGGCTCCCGTCGGCACCAGCAGCGCGGGGCGTTCGCCCGCCGGGAGGCGCAGCGTGGCAGCGGTCCCGCCCGCGAAGGCCCCGTCGGCATTGGTCAGGATCGCATTGACCATCCAGGTCCCCGCCCCCCCACGCGCGGTCCCTTCGACCCGCGCCTCATGCGCCGCACCATCGAGCAGCACGGTAATCCGATCACCAGCTTGCACCGCCCGCGCGGCCGCAGCCGGCACGGTGGCTGTCACCCGCAATGCACCGACGCGATCCACCGTCAGAAGCGGCGCGCCCGGCGCCACAAAAGCCCCCGGATCCACAAAGCGACGCGCGATCACACCGTCGAACGGCGCGGTGATCGCACCATAGGATGTCACGGCCGCGAGTTCGGTGAGTCCCGCCTTCGCAGCACGCACCCCCGCCTCGGCCCGGTTCAACCCCGACTCGGCGGCGTCAAGCATCGCCTTGGGTGCAGCGCTGTCCGCATAGAGCGCCCGGATCCGCGTGGCATGGACCAGCGCCAGATCCCGCTGGGCCTCGACATCCGCGAGCGCTGCCTCCGCTTGGAGCCGCTTCGCGGCCAGATCGCGCATATCGAGTCGCACCAACAACTGCCCCCGGGACACCCGCGCGCCCTCGAGGACCAGCACCTGCTCCACGCTGGCCATCAACTTGGTGGACAACGTCGAACTCTCGAGCGGTGACGCCATCCCGGTCGCATCCGTGGTGGCAGCGATCACCGTGTCCACGACCGCGACTGCCGTCCCGCTCGATACCGCGACGTCCGTCTTCGCCTCGGCGGCATCGTCTGAACAGGCGCTCGCGAGCAGACCCAGTCCCAGCACTGTCATCATCACTGTCCGCGTCATTGCATTCACTCCCGGGTCGCCGTGGCGGCATCGAGTGCCGACGCCAGCATCGCAAGGTCTTCCGCCCGCACGCGCGCCAGAGTGCCGCGTGCCACAATCACGTCATAGCGCGCCTTCGCCTCGGCGAGTTGCGCCCCCATCTCGGTCGCCTGGGCCTCGAGGAGTTCTGCCACCGTCGCGAGCCCACCCTCGTACTTCCGCTCGACGATCCGGTGCGCCTCGGTGGCCTGCAACGCGCCACGCATCGCAATCGCCAACGCCTGCACCGAGACCACCACGGCGCTTTCCGCTGCAGCGAGTTCGAGCGCGGCCATTCCCTCGGTCGCCTCGAATCCGGCACGCGCGGCATCCGCATTCGCGAGCGCCTCGCGACGCGCGGCCAGTTCCGCCCCACCACTGAAGGGCGACCAACTCGCCATCACGCCAACCGTCCACATCGGCGTGCCACTGAAGACCGCCTCGCGGTCATGCCACTCGTAGCGCCCAAAACCATTGATCCGCGGCAGCAACGCGAGGCCGCGGCGTGAGGCATCCGCGCTCGCCGCCTCAACCTGCGCTGCCACCATCGCGACATCCGCGCGCGTGCCAGCGACACCGGCCGCTGCAGCAGCGGGCGTTGCCATCGGAATCGCGGCCGGCAGCAAGAACATGGTGTCGCGCGGTGTGCCGAGGGTGAGGGCGAGTCCCTGCCGTGCCAGAATCGCATCGGCTTCGGCGGAGATGCGCTGCGTCTCGATCTCGCCCACGCGCACCTCCGCGAGCAGTACATCCGAGCGCGTCACCAGGCCGTTGCGCAGTGCCGACTCGGCACGCCGCATGTGGGAGCCCGCTGCAACCTCCGCGGCCCGCAACACCACCGCCTTCTCGCCGGCGAGCACCGCCCCGTAGTAGGCACGGATCACATCGAGTTGCACCGCGGTGGCCGACCAGTCACGCCGGTACCCTTCGGCCGTCGCGGCATGGGTGGCGGCACGCTTCCCGGCCCACGCATCGAGATTCACCAACGGGACCTCAGCCACCAGAGCCGCGCCGACATCCGTGCGGGGCGACGGGTTGTTGAGTCTGGATGGGTCAAAGGCCTGTGGCGTCACGGCGCGCTGCCGGAGGAGGAAGCCGAATCCAGCCAACGGGTCGTTGGTGCGCAGCACCCCGACCTCGGCCCGGACCCCGGGGAGGAACCCCTGATTGGCGCTCGCCGACCGCGCCATGGCCGCCCGATACCCGGCCTCCGCCACACGGTTGGGATAGGCCGACCCCGCCGCCCGCTGCAGCGCCTCGCCCAGCGAAAGCGGCGCCTGGGCGCTGATCCCGACAGGGACCAGCGCGAGCAGGGCTGCGAAGCGGAAGAGAGAATGTGTCGTCATAAAAACAAGTATATGAGCAAGTGTTGATATTGTCAACAGAGAGGGGTGCCATGACAAGCGGGGTCCCTCCCATGGGACCCCGCCGATCAACCACCAGTGACCACCCGTATGGCAGGCCTACTGATATATCTGTCCGCCGCTGGCGCGGAACTCCTCCGCCTTGGCGGCCATCCCCGCCTCGGCCTCCGCCAGCTTCGCGGCATCACGGATGTCCTGCGAGATCCGCATCGAGCAGAACTTCGGCCCGCACATCGAACAGAAGTGCGCGACCTTGGCCCCCTCCGCCGGGAGGGTCTCGTCGTGATAGGCCATCGCCGTCACCGGGTCGAGTGCCAAGTGGAACTGATCACGCCACCGGAACTCGAAGCGCGCTTTGCTCAGTGCATCATCACGCTGCTGCGCGCGCGGATGCCCCTTGGCGAGGTCGGCGGCGTGCGCCGCAATCTTGTAGGTGATCACCCCGGTCTTGACGTCATCGCGATTGGGGAGGCCGAGGTGCTCCTTGGGGGTGACATAGCAGAGCATCGCGGTGCCGTACCACCCAATCATCGCCGCACCGATGGCACTGGTGATGTGATCGTATCCCGGTGCGATATCGGTGGTGAGCGGGCCCAAGGTGTAGAAGGGCGCCTCGTGGCACCACTCGAGCTGCTTCTCCATGTTCTCCTTGATGAGGTGCATCGGGACGTGCCCGGGCCCCTCATTCATCACCTGCACGTCATGCTCCCACGCGATGCTGGTGAGTTCGCCCTGCGTCTTGAGCTCGGCGAACTGCGCCTCGTCATTGGCGTCGGCGATGCTGCCGGGCCGCAGCCCGTCTCCCAGCGAGAACGACACATCGTACGCCGCCATGATCTCGCAGATGTCACGGAAGTGCGTGTAGAGGAATGACTCCTTGTGATGCGCGAGGCACCACTTGGCGATGATGCTTCCGCCGCGTGAGACGATGCCGGTCATCCGCCGTGCGGTCATCGGGATATACGGCAGCAGCACGCCCGCGTGTACCGTGAAGTAGTCCACCCCCTGCTCGGCCTGCTCGATCAGCGTGTCGCGGTAGACCTCCCAGGTGAGGTCTTCGGCAATCCCGTCAACCTTCTCGAGCGCCTGGTAGATCGGCACGGTGCCGATGGGCACCGCCGAATTGCGGAGGATCCACTGCCGCGTCTCGTGAATATCCTTGCCAGTGCTCAGGTCCATCACCGTGTCGGCGCCCCAGAGGGTGGACCAGCGCAGCTTCTCGACCTCTTCCTCGATGGACGACACCACGGCGCTGTTGCCGATGTTCGCGTTGATCTTCACGTGGAAGCCGCGGCCGATGATCATCGGCTCGAGTTCCGGGTGATTGATGTTCGCGGGGATGATCGCGCGACCGCGCGCCACCTCGCTGCGCACGAACTCTACGGGCAGTCCCTCGCGCAACGCCACGAATTCCATCTCCGGCGTGATCTCGCCGCGCCGGGCGTAGTGCATCTGCGTCACGGTACCGGTGCCGCGCAGCACCGTGCGCCGCAGGCCCGGCGGCATCGCGACGCCGAGCGCTTGGTCGCGCTCCGGATGCGCGGTCACGCCACGGGCGGCGATCCACGCTTCGCGGAGTGCGGGCAGCCCCTCGTGCACATCGTGGCCCTGCGGCCCCGAGGTGTCGTAGACGCGGAACGGGGTGTTGGGCGTGCCGTCGGGCGAATCGGCGAGCGTGATCTCACGCGTGGGGACCCGCACGCCGTGCGGGCCTTCGAGATGGACCTTGGCAGAGCAGGGGAACGCGTCGGCGAACGACGCCTCGGGCAGAGCGGTGGTGGCCATCGGGCCTCCGGTGCTGGGTCGCCTCCCTCCGCCGGTATGAGCCGGGTCAGGTTCGAAGGGTGCGTCTCAATCCCGGCCCCGAGGTGGGCCGGGATGCCCCTGGCGACGGAGGGAATATAGCCATTTGGGATTCCTGGTTGTCATCCCGAGCGGAGGCGCGCAGCGCCGCAGTCGAGGGATCTCTTGCTCTGGCACGGGATCCCTCCACTCGCGCCTCCGGCGCGCGGTCGGGATGATAGTGCGCCCACCCCCCCCCACCATCTGGCGCGATCGGGCCCCGGTCCCGATATTGGTCCCACGGGCCGCGTCGCGTGCCCGAACCTATGCACAGGAGGCTCCATGCGTCGTTTCGTCTGTTCCCTGACCATCCTCGTCGCCGCCCTCGCGCTCAGTACCGCGCCTGCCCAGGCCCAGTTTTTCGTGGGCGCCGGGTTGACGGCACCGAGCGGTGACTTCGGGGACGGCTTCAAGGCGGGTTTTGGCGTCACCGCTGGTGTCGCGCTGCTCAAGAGCCGCAATGAGCGGGCGAAGCTCTGGGTGGAGGGCTTCTTCGGCCAGAACAACCTCGACTCCGACCTGGTTGATGGCAAGAGCACCATCATCGGTGGCTTCGTCTCCGGCACCTACGACCTGACCGCGCAGTCCACCGCGGTGCCGTACCTGGTCGCCGGTGGTGGCTACCTCTCGCAGAAGATCGACATCGGAGGGATCGATGCCACCGAGGGAGGCGCCGCCTTCTTCGGGGGTACCGGGGTTTCCTTGGGCAAGATCTGGTTCGAGGGCCGCTACACCACGGCCTCGATCGCCGACGGCACCACGGCGTTCATCTCTGGGATGATCGGCTACAGCTTCTAGTCCCACTCCCTCCTCCATGGCGGGCATCCCGGTGCGCCGGGGTGCCCGTCGTCGTTTCCCCGAACCATGCCGAGACGGTAGATTACTGGGACCCGCTACCCGGATGGATTCAATGAATCCGCGCGCCGACGTCCCAGCACCCGATCCCGTCCACGACCTGGACGAACTCCGGCGTCAGGCGCGTGAGGCAGAGCAGCTCCGTGCCTCTCTGGAGATCGCCGGCGTGGGGCGCTGGGATCTGGACCTGCGCACCGGCCACATGACCTGGTCGGCGGAGGTCCACCGCATCTTCGGGACCGTGCCCGCGCAGTTCAGCGAGACCTTCGAGAGCTTCACCGCGTTCATCCACCCGGATGATCGCGCCATGATGCTGGCCGCCCAGGAACACACCCTCGCCGACCGCGGTGACCTCGACGTCATCCACCGCATCCTCCGTGCCGATGGCACCATCGCCCACGTGCATGAACGCGCCCGCTTCTTCCCGGCACGGGAGGATCGCGGGCCGATCCTTGCCGGCACGGTGCAGGACGTGACCCGCGAAGTGGAGGCGCCTGGCATCCTCGCCGCGACCGAGGCCCGCTTTCGCGAGATCACGGAGACGATCGACGAT
>JBBQQJ010000009.1:0-27427 GCA_038216165.1 Gemmatimonadales bacterium
CTCGACCCGCAACTTGAAGACTTCGCGCTGCAACCGCGGCAACCGCTCCAACTCCGCCTGAATGCGCAGGGCGGTCTCGTCGGCATCGAGGTCCGACTCGGGATCCGCCGCGTCGACACGATCGGTCTCGGCCAGTTCCACGAACTGTCGGCCGCCGTTCCGTCGGTACCGATCCTTGAGGAGATTGCCCGCGATGCGGAACAGCCACCCCCGGAACGATCCCTCACCCCGCCATGTCTCCAGATGGGTGAACGCCCGGAAGAATGTTTCCTGGAGGAGGTCGTCCACATCCGCGCCGTCGGCCCCCCGGGAGACCAGAAACCGTCCGAGCAGCCCCGCGTGCCGATGGACCAGCGTGGCCGCGGCGGCTTCATCGCCGCCGCGCCAGGCGGCCACCAGCTGGGGATCGTCGGTGAGAGCGGTCATGGTGACAAGGACAGCCTGAGGAGGAGAGTGTTAAGTCGAGCACGCGCCAGCGCGGTGTGGTGCCGATACTGGCTCAGCTCCAGAAGCCGAGGTTGTCCACAGCTCGCTTTCGGGAAATGTGCTGCTGGCCTCAGGCGGCTACTGCCACTACACCATTATTGTGCACAAAACCCACAAGCCGTTACCCACATTGTGGATGGATAGTGTGAGTTAAGGTAACTTCCACGTTGTACACAGCTCTCCATAGCAACCCACACGCACTTGTCCACATTGTTGGCTGGGGAGGGGAGAAACAACAAGGCCGGCACCTTGGGGGTGCCGGCCGGGGAGCATATTGATCTGCGCCGTAGCGGGCTCAGTTCTCTGCGGCCACCGGGTAGACCGAAATCTTGAGCCGGTTCTTGTCGCGGCGCTCGAACTTGACGACGCCGTCGATGTAGGTGTGCAGCGAATCGTCCTTGGACTTGAAGACGTTCTTCCCCGGATGGAACTTGGTGCCGCGCTGCTTGACGAGGATGGCGCCGGCCGTGACCGCCTCGCCTCCGAAGTGCTTGACACCCAGGTACTGGGGGTTGGAATCGCGACCGTTGCGGCTGGAGCCGACGCCCTTTTTATGTGCCATCTCTTACCTCAACCCGTCACGACGTCAGTGATGCGAACCTCGGTGAACTTCTGCCGATGTCCGGTCTTGCGGCGGTATCCCTTCCGGCGCTTGAACTTGAACACGTAGATCTTGTCCTCTTTGCCGTGCTTGACGACTTCGACGGCCACCTTGGCCCCCGCGACGTTCGGCGCCCCGGCGGTGATCGTGTCACCATCGGAGGTGAGGAGGACTTCGTCAAACGTCAGGGTGTCGCCACCCTGACGCTCTTCCATGTAGGGGAGGCGCAGTGTGGCGCCCTTTTCGGCGCGGAACTGCTTGCCCAAAGCCTTGAAAATCGCGTACATAGCGCCTTCTGGTCCGGATTCGATGGGTACCGCCTAGCCCCCAATGATAGTGGCGGGGTTGCGTGGGCGCAAGTCGGGGAATGACAGCGACCTGCGACCTGCGAGCGGCGTCTGAGGTGGCGCCCGCCGTTCGCTGGTCGCTGGTCATGGTTCGCCGTCACGCCACGGCGTACAGCTCGGTCACGTCCCGGCCCGCCGGGCGCGACATCAGGCGAAACTCGTCGAGTTTGAGCATCGGGTCGTCGCGGATCTCCAGCTCGATCCCCCCCAGCCGTCCGAGGGTCTGGACCAGTTTGGGCTCCTCCTCGAGGAGGTAGATGGCCACGTCCGGATGGATCCGGATGGCGAGCTTGCGCTCCTTTTTCTCGATCCCGGCGCGCTTGAGCGCGCGTTCAAGGCGTCGGGTGACCACCTCGGGAGCGAACACGCGGCCGCTGCCTGAGCAGGTGGGGCAGTCGCGGGTGAGCGAGGCCCAGAGCGAGGGGCGGACCCGCTGCCGGGTCATCTCGATCAGTCCGAGCTCCGACACGGCAAAGGCCCGGGTGCGGGCACGGTCCCGCCCGAGGTGTTGGCGCAGCTCCTGGAGCACCCGGTCCCGGTTCGCCTTGGTGTCCATGTCGATGAAGTCCACCACGATGATCCCGCCCACGTCGCGCAGCCGGATCTGGCGGGCGATCTCGCGGGCCGCCTCGACGTTGGTCCGGAGGATCGTCTTTTCGGGGTCCCTCTTGCCGGTGTACCGGCCGGTGTTGACGTCCACCGAGACGAGCGCCTCGGTCGGCTGGATGATCAGGTAGCCGCCGGTCGGAAGATCCACCCGCTGCTTGAAGAGGTCGCGGATCTCCTGCTCGATCTTGAAGGCATCGAACAGCGGCGCCGGCTCCTCGTAGAGGTGCACCCGTTCGATCAGGTCCGGATCGATCAGTTCGAGATACTGGGTGACCTCGTTCATCACTTCTTTGGAGTCGATCCACAGCGCGTCGACCTTGGCGCTGAACACGTCGCGGATCAGCGCGCGCGTCAGCGAGGCCTCGCGATGGAGGAGCGCGGGCGGCTTGCGCACATAGTGTTGCTTCCGCTTGACCTTCTGCCAGGTGCTCAGGAGCGACTCGACTTCGCGCTTGAAATGATCCTCGGTGACCCCCTCTGCCACCGTCCGGATGATCATCCCCCCGGCATCGGGGGGGAGGAGCTCGGAGACCATTTCGCGGAGCTTCACGCGCTGTTCGCGGCTCTCGATTTTGCGCGAGACGCCCACCTTGCTGGCATACGGCATGTAGACCAGGAAGCGCCCGGCGATAGAGATCTGCGCGGTGACGCGGCACCCCTTGGTGCTGATCGGCTCCTTGGTCACCTGCACCGGGAGCACGTCGCCCTTCTTGAGGATCGTGGAGATGTCGGGCACGGCACGGCGAGCGCCGACCTCCCGTCGGCCCCCTTCCCCGCGGCGCTTGCGGACGGCGACGGCCACCGGTGCGCCTTCGCCCCCCGCCTCGGCCGTGCCCTCGACTGCGGCATCGGCCTCGCCGGCGGGCTGATCGTCCAGGTCGTCCAGGTCGTCCTCGTCCTCATCGTGTTCGGACGGGTCTTCGTCCTCCTCCGGCTCGAGGAGGTCGGAGGCATGGAGGAAGGCCGACTTTTCGAGGCCCACGTCGAGGAACGCCGCCTGGATGCCGGGGAGAACCGCGTCGACGCGGCCGAGGTAGATGTCGCCGACGGTACGGCGGTTATCGACCCGATCGACGAGCAGCTCGACGAGCCGATCGTCCTCGAGAATTGCCACCCGCGTCTCGCGCGGGGTGCCGGAGATAAGGATTTCGCGCTTCACTGGAGTCCTGGGCGGGATGACGGCCCCGGGTCACGGGGCCCACCGCAGCAAGGAGGGATATCGACCGGGCGCCAATGGGGCGCACGGGAAGTCGGCTCGTCTGGGGCTGCCACACCGCGCGCAGGCGGAGTGACCTCATCGGCGAGAGCCTCGGCCGGACGGCAAGGACACGGACGACACGGGGCGCGCGGCGAGGGGTCGATTCGCGGGCGCCCGATGCCGTGCCGGCACCAGCCGGGGGACGAGGCTGTCGGGACAGATGGGGATGAGGATCGGCGGCAGCCGGCACGAGCCGGCGGAGGACACGACGAATGGACGCTGCCAGCCGGCGGACGGGATGAGGTTCCCGGTCCGCTCCGCGCACCCCTGAGGATCGGCGTTCGGTAGGCATGCCCAGAAATCTATGGACGACAGCGACTTACGGCAATACGTAACGGCCTCGTCACTCAGCCGTTGGCAATCGCCCCAAGGAGGTTCCGGCCCATGCCACGGCGAGGTCGAACGCGCCCTCCGCGATGCCGAGGGAGATGGCGGCGATGCCAATCCGGCCGCCATCGAGTCGCTTGAGAAACTCGCCGGCGTCCCGGTAGGTGGTGGCCATCGCCCCGGCGTCCGACCCGCTCTCGGCCTCGGTCAGGCCGAACGCGCCGATCACTGTTCCGCTGGCGAGCAGGCGCAGGAACTGTTGGCGCTGCGCATTTGTACCAAGGAGGTGAAGTGCACTGGTCACGAGGTTGGTGTGGGCCGAGATGATGACCGCGTGCGAGGTGTCCACTTTGGCCATTTCGTGGAGCGTCACACAATGAGGACAGTTGGTCGAGGCCCGCCCCGCCCCACGCGGTCGGGATCGGGATGCCGAGGAATCCTTGGCGGCCCATCCGGGCAACATTGGCCCACGGCTAGGTGGAGGTACGGTCCAGGTCGGCGGCCACAGGAGCCACATGCTGCTCCGCGAAGGCACGCACCAACTCGCGGTGGGCATGGTGTTTTGGAGTGAGGTACGGAAGCGCGATCATGCCGAGCCGATACTCCACCAGGTCCAGAGAAAGTCCATCCCCCCAGCAGGCGCGGGGACGATAGTCGCGCCGCGTCATGCTATTTTCCGGGTGATCGTGACGTAACATCACACCTTGCCGAACCGAGGACGCATGCACCATCCAGTTCCGTCGCACCGACGCACTCTCGTGCTTGGCGCCGCGCTGCTCCTTGCCGCGTGCGGGGGTGGCGACCCGGGCGTCCAGATCGGTCCGCCAGCGCGCATCGATGCCGCGCTGGGTGACGGACAGAACGGCGTCGTTGGCTCCGTCCTCGCGGTGTCACCATCGGTGCGGGTAGCCGACGCCAACGGCCGCGGAGTGGCTGGTATCACGGTGCGGTTCGACATCGCCAGTGGGGGCGGCACGATCTCGGGCGGTGACTCCGTGGTGACCACCAGCGATGGGGTTGCCACGGTGGGTCAGTGGCGTCTTGGCGCACAGCCGGGACTGCAACAATTGCGGGCGCAGGCGGTCAACTTCCCGCTGCAGCTGTTCATCGAGGCGACGGCAGGGCCAGGACCGCCCGCCTCGATCCAGGCGGTCTCCGGCGGTGGCGTGCTGTCCGCCATCGTGAACCAGTTGGTCTTCCCCGCGCCGGCGGTGCGCGTGCGCGATGGCTTCGGCAACCCCATTGCGGGGATCACGGTCACCTTCGAGGTCACGCTCGGGGGGGGCACCGTGACGGGGAGCCCCGCCGCGACGGACGCCGAGGGGCGGGCCACGGTCGGGAGCTGGCGGCTGGGGCCGCTGCAGGGCAACAACCGGCTGATCGCGCGGACAAGCAATGGCATCATCGCCACGTTCAACGCGACCGGTGTCGGCATTCCCTCCAGCGTGCAGCCGGCATCGCCGGTGGACCAGGCGGGGGTGACCAACTTCGGCGTGCCTGTGGTGCCACGTGTGCTGGTGCGTGACCAGCAGGGCCAGCCGATTGCTGGCGTGGCGGTCGTTTTCACCCGTACGCTGGGGGATGGCGTGTTGCAGGGCGAGACCGCGGCTACCGACAACAACGGCATCGCGGCACTTGGTGACTGGCGCCTGGGAATCGCACCCAATCATGCGGTGCAGGCGACGGTGCCCGGCTTCGCTGGGCCACCGCTGGAGTTCCGCTCCACGGCCACGCCCCGGCCGTTCACGATCGACGTGCGGTTCATCACCCCCATGACGCCGAATCAGCGCGACGTGTTCATCGCCGCCGCGCTGCGCTGGATGGACGTGATCCAGGGCGATCTTCAGGCGACACCGTTCGTCCGGGCGGCCAACAGTTCCTGCTTCGGGGAGACGCATCCGGCGATCAACGAGACGATTGATGATGTGCTCATCTTTGCGGCGGTCGAGACGGAGGACGGCCCGGGTAACATTTTGGGCTCGGCGTTCATCTGCTCCCCCACGCGCGTCGGGTCCGGACTCCCGCTGGTGGGCCGCATGAGTTTCGACATCGTGGACCTGCCTGTCTACGAGGCGACCGGTCGGCTCCTGCCGCTGATCCTTCACGAGATGGGACACGTCCTCGGCATTGGAACTCTCTGGGGTCCAAAGAACCTGCGGCAAGGCGCTGGGGGCAGCGACCCGATCTTCACGGGGGAGCAGGCCATCGCCGCCTGGCCACAACTGGGCTTGGCATACGCCGGCCCCTTGGTGCCGATCGAGAACACCGGTGGGGGGGGCACGCGTGATGTGCACTGGCGAGAGTCGGTGCTGGATCGGGAACTGATGACCGGCTTTATCGAAGGCGCTGGCATTTTCATGCCGTTGAGCGTGCTCACCGCGGCCTCGCTCATCGACCTGGGCTATGTGGTGAACCTGAATGCTTCCGACCCGTTCTTTGCCGGGCTGCTGCGCGCCGACGGCACCCCGGTGCCCTCGCCAGGAGACACGCGAATCATCGAGATCCTCGGCTCTCCCGAGGGGAAGTGGCTGCCGGACGGCAAGTTCGTGCCCCACAACTGACCCGTCCGCTCACGGGGTGCAGCGATCGCATCCCGCGCAGCGGTGGAGCCGCTCGCCAAACCAACCGATCAGCGCCGCCCGTCGGCACCTCCGTGTGAGCGCGTAGCCGCGCATCGCGGCGAGGCGCTCCTCCGCCGCCCGACGGCGCTTGCGCACCGGCGACCAGTCCGCCCTGCCCCGCTCCGGCCGCAGCTCGGCCCCGAACCGATCGGCCGCCGCCACGACCGCGGCCGGCTGTCGGGCACGCAGCAATGGGTCGCGCCACAGCGCCTCCACGAGACGTTCCTCCGGAAAGGTGGTGGCGATCTGCCGTCGGGGGAGCTGGTCGTCGGCAGGGTGGTGGAAGAGCACGCAGTGGGCCACCTGTCCGTCGCGCCCCGCGCGCCCGGCCTCCTGATAATATGATTCCGGCGTGGCGGGGTAGGTCCAGTGCACCACCAGACGCACGCCCGGTTTGTCGATCCCCATCCCGAAGGCGCAGGTCGCCACGACCACACGGATTCGGTCGTCAAGAAATTGTTCGAGCACCTCTCGGCGCGTATCGATGGAGAGTCCCGCATGATAGGGGGCCGCACGCACACCACTCTCCACCAACGTGCGCGTCAATCCCTCCACCAGCCCCCGCGTGGGCGCATACACCACGGCGGCCCCACGCGTGGTGCGCACCATCACCACCAGCTTGGCCAGACGATCTTCGCGCCCGTGCACCGGAACCACCCGGAAGCGGAGGTTGGGCCGATCGAAGGATCCGACCACCTCCACCATATCCCGTCCCATCCCCAGTGCCTCCCGGATCTCGCGCCGTACCAGCGGGGTGGCGGAACCGGTGAGCGCCACGCACGGTGGGCGGCCGAGCGCCTGCCGGGCACGACGCAGCACGCGGTAACTGGGTCGGAAGTCGTGTCCCCATTCCGCGATGCAGTGCGCCTCATCCACGGCCAGCCGGGAGACGGTGCCACCACGCCGGAGCAGCTCATCGGCAGCCCGCGGCAACCGCTCAGGCGAGACATACAGGAGGCGGAGCGTGCCGGCGGCCGCATCGGCGATCACCGCCGCCTGCCTGGCCGCATCGAGGGAGCCGTTGAGCGCGGCCGCGGGGACCCCGCGCGCGGTGAGCCCCGTGACCTGGTCCTGCATCAGCGCAATGAGCGGGGAGACCACCAGGGTGAGCCCGCGGTCGGCGAGTGCCGGAAGCTGGAAGCAGACCGACTTCCCCCCCCCCGTGGGGAGCACCGCGAGGACATCCCGCCCCGCAAGCACCGGTTCAATGACCCGACGCTGGAGCGGACGGAAGTCGTCGTGGCCGAAGGTACGGCGGAGGAGGGCGGTGGCATGGGCGAGCATGCCGACAGTGTCGCCCGGGCGGGGCCGACGTGGCGGTCCACACCGTGGCAGTGGGGGCCCGATTGTCGCGGGGCCGCAACGCCCCGGTCAGGCCGGCGGGGTCCGCCGGGCAATGAGCCGTGCGGCGAGGGACACCGCCAACACGCCGATGGCGGCCCAGATGAGCCAGCGTTCATCGAGGGCGATGGCGGCGACGGCCAGACAGAGCCCGGCGGCGGACAGGCCAAGGCGCACGCGATCGAGGTTCACGTGGCAAGGAACGCGGCGATCGCGGTGCGGAAGTCGGCGGTGGTCCGGGAGAGCGCATTGACCCGCGCGCCCAGCATGATGCCATCGCGAAACGGTCGGCCGTCGAGATCGGTAAACAATTGCTTGGTCAGGGCCGTCGCCGTGGCGGGGCGCGTGGCCAGGGCTGCAATGATTCCACCTGCCGCGGCCTCAAATCCCTCATCCGGCAGCACGCGGCTGATCAGCCCCATCACGAGCGCTTCCGGGGCATCGACAATGCGCCCGGTGGCCACGAGCTCGTAGGCGCGCTTCTCGCCTACCGCCCGGCGGAGCATCGTCATGACCATGGCCGGCACGAAGCCGCGCTCCACCTCGGGATACCCGAACCGCGCGCTGGCGCTGGCGAGCACCAGATCACACGCGGTGGCCAGTCCGGCGCCACCGGCCAGCGCCCGACCATGCACCACCGCCACCACCGGCTTCGGCAATTGGCGCATGGCGAGGAAAATCTCCCCCAGGCGAAGGGCGTCGCGCTCGTTCTCCTCCACACCGTGGTCCGCTGACGCGAGCAGTTCCTCCAGGTCCGCCCCGGCACAGAAATCCTTCCCGGCCCCACGGATCACCAGTACGCGGACCGCCGCGTCCAGCTCGGCCCGGGCGAGTCCCTCGGCCAACCCGTCGATCACGGCGGACGAGAGGGCATTGCGCTTCTCGGGGCGGTCGAGGGTGAGCGTGAGGACGCCCGCGGCGAGGTCACTCCGCAGGACGCCACTCACGCCGCCGCCCGGAGCTTCTTGGCGAGCTTGCGCGGGACCTCGATCTCCATCCGCAGCAGCGCGGTGGAGTATACCTTGCCCTGGGCGTCGGTCTGGAGGGAGAGGGTCCCCCCCCCATCCAGCGCGCCGTGGAGCAGGAAGTTGAGCGCGTGCAGATTGGGCAACTCGAACCGCTCAACGCCCGAGACCATCCCCTTGAAGTGCCGGGCCACCCGCTTGGCGGTGACCTGGGCAGCCAGCAGCTCGTAGTGCTCGGGGTGCAGGGCGATCAGCCCCACATTCGCGGTGTCGCCCTTGTCGCCGGAGCGGGCGTGCGCCAGCCAGCGCAACTGCAGCATTTCGGTCGCCATCAGACCATCTCCACGTGGACGAAGGGTTCGATGCGCTCGCGCGCGACAAGCGCCGGCCAGTAGGCCACGATCTCCTCCACCTGCGGGCGTCCGCCCGCGAAGCCGGTGACGCTGGGCGGACCGGTGAGCACCAGCGGCGCGATCTCGCGGGTGAAGCGCTCGACCGCGGCCCGGTCCGCGGCCCGCACGCCCACCCGCAACATCACCTCGGCGATCTCGGGATCCGGCTCGCCCGCGAGCCGTCCGTGGGTGGCATTGACGCCCACGAATTCGGTAAGGATCTGCTCGAACTCGAGACCCAGCGCCTTGAGGCGCTTGCGCAGCACCTTGTCGGCGGCCTTCGCCTTGTCGTACGCCTCGGGCCACGAGTAGACGAGGGTCCCGACCGCCTTCCAGCCGTAGCTGTAGGCCACCGAGACCTTGAGCATCGGGGTACGGGGGCCACCCGTGATCCCGCTCACCCGCACACGGTGCTTGCCGACCTGGTCGAGCCGGATGGAGGTGAAGTCGGCGATGCCGTCGGGGGTGATGTACTCGTGCGGGTTGCCCATCTCGTAGACGAGCTGCTCGGTCACCGAGGCGACATTGACCACCCCGCCGGTCCCTGCGTGTTTCGTGACGGTGAAGGTGCCATCATCCTCGGCCTCGACGATCGGGAAGCCGACCTCCTCCAGCCGCTTCACGTTGCGCCAGTCCTTGAGCAGATTGCCGCCCGAGCTCTGGGCGCCGCATTCGAGGATGTGCCCCGCGATGGTCCCTGCGGCGATCCGGTCCCAATCGTCCGCGGACCAGCCGAATTCGTGGACGAGCGGCCCCAGCGTGAGGCCGGTGTCGGTCACGCGGCCGGTGATGATGACGTTCGCCCCCGCGGCCAGGGCGGCGACCACCGGCTGCATGCCGAGGTAGGCATTGGCGCTCTGCACGCGATCGCGGACGTCGCTGAGGGGGCGGCCAGTGTCCATGTTGGCGAACGCCTCGCCATCGGCGGCCAGCTCATCGAGGCGCGGCAGCAGGTCGTCGCCGCCCACCAGCGCGATGCGCACCTGGCCGCCGAGGCCGAGCGCGTCGGCGGCCGCGCGCACGGCCTCGGCGCAGGCCCGCGGATTCACGCCCCCAGCGTTGGACACCACCCGGATCCCCTTCGCCGCCACGTCGGGCAGGATGCGCTCCATCAGGGTCACAAAGTCGCGCGCATACCCATGGGCCGGGTTCCGGGTGCGCTGCTTCTGCAGGATGGACATGGTCACTTCGGCCAGGTAGTCGAGGACGAGGTAGTCGATCTCCCCCCCCTGCACCTGGCGCACGGGGGCGTCGAGCCAGTCGCCCCAGAATCCCTGGCCGGCGGCAATACGGATGGTCTTTCGCGTGGTCATCAGATGGGGCCTCCAGCGCCCCCGAGCGGCAGTTCCCTCGTCCAGACGGCGTCATCGCCTTCGAGGGCCACCACCGTGATGAGCGGGACGAGTCCCGCTCCCAGGTCAAGCGGCCAAGTGGCCACGGAAAAGCGGGCGCGACGAACCGCGCCCGGTGCCAGTGTATCGCGAGTGGTACCGCCGTCATCGAGCGCCCAGGGCCGATCTGTCCCGAAGCGGATGCCGAGCGTCAGCTCCCACGGTGCGGTGGCATCGGTTGCGGCCGATGCCGGCGAGAGGACGAGCACCAGGGTGTCGCCGCGGAGCCGCTCGGGCAGCGCGGTCGTGAGGCGTCCGAAGGCGAAAGTGAGCGGGGCCGCCTCGAGCAGGAGGCCGGTCGGCTCGCGCAGCGTGATGCCGAAATCGGTGAACAACGGCCAGAGGGCTCGCGGCATGGCGGCATCGACGGTGATGCGCGCCGCCCACGCCGGCACCGGTACCACGACCCGGACCACCTCGCGACCGTCACCGCGCGCGGCGATGCGACGCGCCCCCCCGGTAAGCGCGGTGCGCAGCCGGGTCAGGATCGGTGTGGTGGTGAGGGACGTTGCGCGAATCTCGAGCGAGTCGCCGAGCAGGATCGCCCCGAGCCGGACCGGGGCCCGTTCGGCCGTCACCCGCGCAGCGGTCGCTCCGGTGGGGGGGGCAATGACGATGGCCTCGTACATCCCCGCCACCACGTCCCCAGCGTCCACCTCAAACAGCGCCGCGCCGTCGGCGTATCCGGCCGCCGTGATGCTGCCGTCGCGGAACGGCTGCCCACCCGGCTCGTGCAGCGCGGCCAGCGCGAGCATCTGCGGGGTGAGCGTGGCGACCGTGATGCGGAGCCCGCGACCGGTGTCGGCCAGAATCGGCACGCGGGCCGCGGCGCCGGGGCCGGCCTGGACGATGGCCGTCGCAAGGCCGCGCAGGCCGAGCGGGATGCGGACCGTGACCGGCACGGTCACCAGCGGGCCGAGGCCTTCATCCGACGCATGCTCCACGATCAGGCTCGCACTGCGGACACCGACCGGCACGAGCGAATCCGCGGCGACCCGCACTGATACGGTGCTCCCGGAGGGTCCGACCACTCGCTCGAGCGGTCCCTCGATGGTGAGCCATGGGGCGCTGGTACGGAGCCGGATCGGCAACGGTGCCGGATCGTCCAGACGGCGCAGAGTGATCTCGCCACGGCCGGTGGTGCCGGGGGCATCGATCAGGATGGCCGCGCGCCCCGCTCGGCCGCCGTGGGCCGCCACCAGCTCGGGCACCGCAGAGTGTGCCTCCAACCATCGCGCCGACCGGGCGAGGTCAGGGACGCCGCTGCCCTGATCGAGCCCCGTCGCCCCTGGCACGGGCTGCGCGGTGGCGCGGAGGGCCTGCAGGATGGTGCTCCGGCGGACCGGGGTGCCTCGGCTGTGGAGCAGCCCGGCCAGGCGCGCCGCGAGGCCGGCCGCGTGTGGTGCCGCCATCGACGTGCCGTTGTTCTGCTCGTCCCCGATGGCGAACGCGGGGACGCTTGAGTAGGCCGTGCCGGGGGTCACCACGTCGGGCCCGGCAAGCTCCCCCCCCCTGCTGGAGAAGTAGGCGATCGGGTCGGGCGTGGGGTCATCGGGGGCGAGCCCTGTGAACACCAGCGGCTGGGTCGCCCCGACCGAGAGGACCCGGACGGCGCTGCCCGGAAACCCGAGTGTGGAGAGGCCGGGGCCGTCGTTGGAGGCGGCGACGGTCATCACCACGTCCGGATGGGCGGCGAGCACGGCATCCACGAGCGCATCAATGCGGGCCGCGCCCTCCTCCTCGTTGCCCACACCGAAGGAGAGGTTGACGACCAACGGCATGGTGCGCGCCCGTGCCACCCCAATCGCGTGATCCAGCGCCCGCACGATCGAGCCGGGCACCGTGATGCCGCCGTCGGCGTTGTTGGCGATCTTGAGGCCGATGAGCGACGCGCCCGGCGCGACACCATCGAAACCCGTCACACCGTAGAGATCGTGCCCAGCGGCGATCCCGGCGACATGGGTGCCATGGCCGCTGGTATCGAACAGCAGGTCGAGCACCGGCACCCCGGCCGAATCGGCGAGGTTCACGGCGAGGCTCAGGGCGGGGCCGTAGCCCGCTGGCGACCAGCCGAACCACTCGCGTGCCACGGCGTAGTCCCGCACGGGGGCGTCGTCGGCGAGCGAACCGTCGCCATGGCGATCGGCAAAGAGGACCCAGCCGGAGGGACCGCGTCCGACCACCACCAGGAGGGTGTCACCGAGGACATGGTTCACGTTCAGGTCGGCCGCAGGCGCCTTGCCGAGGGCCACTTCCGCGATGGTGCCGCCCCAGTAGGGGCCGCTCGCCAGGGCGGCCACGCGTGCTGCCCCCCCCACGCGCCGTCCCGCCACCAGGAGAGTGTCCCCTTGCCGGCTGATCGGCGCCAGCGCGATCCGCCCCTCCCCCGAGAAATCACGCAGGTCGAGCAGCTTCGCGCCGCCGGTCGGCAGTCGCTGCAACCCCGGCACGGAGGGGTCGATCCCGCTGTCAAGAATCGCGATGAGGACCCCACGGCCGTCCGCGTCCGGGTACGCGGCAGCGAAGGCCGGCACGCCGGTGGGGATCAGCGGCATCCACCCTGCCTCAAACGCCGCCTCGGCGCTGGCGCGACGGGGATCGACCGCCGGGGCCGGGCCGACGGGACGGATCGCTTCGGGCGCGACCGCGACGGGGACCGGCACGGGCCGCGGGGTCGAGACCGGCGGCCGGGATGGCGCGCAGGCGACCACACCGAGCGCCAGCAGTGCACACCAATGGCTCATCGCAGGCCGTCGAGGACGAACGGCCCGAGGTGCGGGCCATCGTGGTTGGCACAGACCCGCAGGAGGAAGGCGAGCTGATCACGCGTCTCCTCGGGGGTGATGATGGCGTCGACGAACCCACGCGCCGCCGCATAGCGCGCGTCGAGTTGGGCCTCGTAATCGGTGCGCATCCCGTCGATGGCCTGCTGCGTGGCGGGGTCAAGCGGCTCGCCCGCCTGCTGCGCGCGCTGGATCGCCGCACCGTGCACCGCCATCACCGCGCTCTCGCCCTCCATCACCGCCATCCGACCGGTGGGCCAGGAGAGGATGAAGTCGGGATCGAATCCCTGCCCCGCCATGGCGTAGTAGCCGGCGCCGGAGGCGTGATTGACGGTGAGGACGAGCTTCGGCACCACGGTGGTGGCCATCGCCTCGACAAAGTGCGCTCCGGCACGGATGATCCCCTCGTGCTCGGCATCGGCGCCCACCATGAACCCGCTTACGTCTTGAACGAACAGGATCGGGATCCGCTCGCGATTGGCGATCTCGATGAACTCGGCAACCTTGACGGCGCTTTCGGCGTACACGATGCCGCCAAATCGGGGTCGCTCTCCCGCGCGGCCCTTGATCACGCCACGCTGATTCGCGATCACCGCCACTGGAATCCCCTCGATGCGCGCGTGTCCGCAGAGCATCTCGCCGGCGATCGCCGGCTGGAACTCGGCGAACTCCCCGCCATCGAGCAGGCAGTCCAGGACGAGGCGCATGTCGTAGGACATCCGGTGGTCCTGCGGCAGGATCTCGTAGAGCGCGGTGGGGTCGGTCTTGGGTGCTGTGGGTTCGGCCAATGCCGGGCGCATCCCGGACGGTCGTGGCAGGCGGCCCACATACCGACGGATCTGCTCGAGGCAATCACGGTCATCACTGGCGAGGTAGTGGGCCACACCGCTCGTCTCGGTGTGGGTGCGCGCCCCGCCCAGTGTCTCGCCATCGACGGTCTGCCCGGTTGCGCCCTTGACCAGATTGGGGCCACCAAGCCCCATGAAGGAGGTGCCCTCGACCATGAAGATCACGTCCGACAACGCGGGGAGATAGGCGCCACCGGCAATGCAGCTCCCCATCACCGCGCTGATCTGCGGCACGTGCAGAAAGCGGCGCATGAGCGAGTTGTAATAGAAAATCCTGGCCGCCCCGTACTGCCCCGGAAAGACGCCCTCCTGATAGGGGAGGTTCACGCCGGAGGAGTCGACGAGATAGATGATCGGGATGCGCTGGCGCATCGCGATCTCTTGGGCACGGAGAATCTTGGTGATCGTCTCCGGCCACCACGCCCCGGCCTTCACCGTGGCATCGTTCGCGACCACGACCACCTCACGGCCGGCCACCATGCCGACCCCGGTGATCACCCCTGCGGCAGGGGCCTCACCATCGTACCGGTCGTAGGCGACGAGGAGCCCGATCTCGCACCAGGGCGTGTCGGGATCGAGGAGCGCCGCGACCCGCTCGCGCGGGGCAAGCTGCCCCTTCTCGTGCATGCGGGCCACGCGCTTCGCCCCGCCTCCTTCGCGGAGGCGAGCCGCGAGGGCATGATACTCGACGACGAGTGTGCGCAGGCGCGAAGGCCGATTGGCGGCCACGCGCCTAGTTCCGCAGGTTGGTGCGGGCCCACTCGCGGATGTACTCGATCAGGGCGCCCGTGGGCGTCCCGGGGCCGAAGAGTCGGCCCACGCCGCGATCCCGAAGGGCGGACACGTCCTCCTCGGGAATGATCCCCCCACCGGTCAGCAGGATATCGGGACGCCCTGCCTCGTCGAGCAGGACACGGACACGCGGGAAGAGCGTGAGGTGCGCCCCCGAGAGGATCGAGAGCCCGACCACATCGACATCCTCCTGCACCGCTGCGGAGGCGATCATCTCGGGCGTCTGATGGAGGCCGGTGTAGATCACCTCCATCCCCGCGTCACGGAGCGCGGCCGCAACGACCTTGGCCCCGCGGTCATGCCCGTCGAGCCCGGGCTTGGCCACCAGCACCCGGATCGGGCGCGCGAGCGGTGGGGCATCGGCTGTCACCATCATGGGTACGTTCCTTCCGTCACTTGAAGCGCAGGAGGGCGGCGAGGCCGTCGATCGCCTCACGCGCCGTCTCGTCATAGACCACGTCGAGGGCGACCCGCTGCCGCAGCGCTTCCTCGATCGCGTCGTCGATCACGTCGAGCACGGGGACCACTTCGCCATCGCCACGCAACTCCACAGCCCCCTCGGCGAGTCGTCCGCTGGCCAGGGAGCGGAAGCCGGCTTGCGCAGACTCGCCGTCGACCAGCAGGGTGCGCACCTGGCCGTTGCCGAGGGCGCGCAGTGTGGCCTTGACGCCCTTGACCGCCCAACCGGTGCCGAGGCTCTCGGCGAGCTCCTCCACATGGCGCATCTCGGAGGCGCGCGCGTGGGCCTCGCGCATATCCATCGTGAGGTGATGCACGGCCGTGGGCGAGGCATCCTTGGGCGCCAGGCGGGCGAGCCCGATGAGGCGGTCAGCGAGGTAGCTGTGGAGGAACGGCTCGAGGGCGCCGGCGTCGTTGCCGATCCCGGCGAGGACGATCTGGTGACCAGGGGCTTTGCGATCGGCCTCGAAGAGGGCGCGGGCCACCGCTTCGAGATGCTGCTTCTTCTCGTTGAGGATGCGGTTGTGGTAGGTATGCTCGGCGGTGGCGTTGCTGCGCGCGGCCGTGCCGTGATAGCGCCCACCCCGGGTCACCTCCGTCTCGACCTTGCGGAGCATCCGGGCGCCGTAGGCCGTGACCTCCCAGATCAGTGCCGTGGAGCGATCGAGCACGACGGTGAAGAGGCGGCCGAACTCCTCCTCGCTCGCCGCCAGCTCGCGCACGAGCGGGGTGCGATCCACCGCGAGGCGTGAGCGGTGCACGCGCGGCAGGGGCCGCACCTCGAAGAGCTTCTGCCCGCGGGAGGCAAAGATGGCGATCCCCTGGGTTTCGGGGAGGTTGTCGGCATCGCTGAGATACTCGAGGATGCGGGCGAAGTCGGCGCGGATGGCTTCCTGGCCGGCCTTGTCCCAGCCCAGTGCCGGCAGGCCGTACTCCAGCGCCTTGACGCGATTGCGGACCTTGGTGAGGTACTTTCGACGTGCGCGATCACGCGACTCGATCTTGAGGTAGCAGGTGACGACGGGGTGGGCCCCCGGCTTCATGCGAAGCAGGTCTGGGCCGGTCGCGGCCTTGCGGGTCATGGCCATCGGTTCGCCTCCCTGGCGAGTCAGAAGAACACTGGTTCGCGGTACGAGCCCCAGATTTCCTCCAGGACGTGCCGGATCTCGAAGAGCGTGCAGTAGGCCCGCGCACAATCCAGCATCGCAGGGATGACATTGTGGCCCGCTCGGGCCGCGGCGGCCAGCGCGCCGAGGCACTCCGTCACGCGGGCGTCGTCGCGGGCCTCGCGCATCCGGGCCATCCGGGCGCGCTGCGCCCGCTCGGCTGCCTCGTCCACCTTGAGGATCTCGATCGCCTGCTCCTCGTCCTCGACGAAGGCATTGACGCCGACCACGGTGCGGCTGCCGGTTTCCACCTCGACCTGGAAGCGTGACGCCGACAGGGCAATCTCCCGCTGGAACCACCCGGCCTCAATCGCCGCCACCACGCCACCCATCTCGTCGACGCGGGCGAAGATCGCCTCCGCCTCCGCCTCGAGCTGGTCGGTGAGCGCTTCGACGTAGTACGACCCGCCGAGGGGATCGGCGACGTTGGCTGCGCCGGTCTCGTGGGCAAGAATCTGCTGGGTGCGCAGCGCGACGCGGACGGCCGTCTCCGTCGGGAGCGCGAGCGTCTCGTCGAGCGCGTTGGTGTGGAGCGACTGGGTGCCGCCGAGCACAGCGGCGAGCGCCTGATAGGCCACCCGGGCGACGTTGTTGAGCGGTTGCTGCGCGGTGAGCGAGACACCGGCGGTCTGGCAGTGGAATCGCATCTTCAGCGACCGCTCATCGGACGCCCCAAAGCGCTCGCGCAGGTGCCGGGCCCAAATGCGACGGGCAGCGCGCATCTTGGCGATTTCCTCGAAGAAGTCGTTGTGGACATCCCAGAAGAACGACAGCCGCGGGGCGAAGGCGTCAACGGCCAGACCGCGCGCCAGGCCGCGCTCCACGTAGGTGAAGCCGTTGAGGAGCGTGAAGGCGAGTTCCTGCGTCGCGGTCGAACCCGCCTCGCGAATGTGGTAGCCGGAGATGGAGATGCTGTTCCACTTCGGCGTGTGTTCGCTGGTCCACTCGAAAAGATCAGTGATCAGGGACAGCGACGGCTCGACCGGAAACACCCACGCGTGCTGGGCCACGAACTCCTTGAGGATGTCGTTCTGAATCGTGCCCTGCAGCTTGGCGATCGGGACGCCCTGCTTCTCGGCGGCCGCCACAAAGAAGCAGAAGAGGATTGCGGCCGGACCGTTGATGGTCATCGAGACCGAGACCTGGTCGAGCGGAATCCCGTCGAAGAGGGTCTCCATATCGGCGAGCGAGGAGATCGCGACACCGCACTTGCCAACCTCGCCTTCCGAGCGCGGGTGGTCGGCGTCATAGCCCATCAGCGTGGGGAAATCGAAGGCCACCGAGAGCCCGGTCTGCCCGCGCTCGAGCAGGAACTTGTAGCGGCGATTGGTATCCTCGGCGGTGCCGAAGCCGGCGAACTGGCGCATCGTCCAGAGCCGGCCACGATACATCGTCGGGTGGATGCCGCGGGTGTAGGGATACTCGCCCGGCAGCGGCGGCGCGTCCGGGGCGTCGAGGGCGGTGTACACCGGCTCGACCTCGCGTCCGCTGATGGTGGTGAAGTCGGTATCGCGTCGCACCGGCAGCGCGGCCGCCCGTGCCTTCCAGGCCTCGAGGTCGTGGCGCAGGCGCGCCAGTTCCGCATCCTGCGCCGCGAGCCGCTCCAGGAGTGCGCTCCGATCGGCCGTGGTGCTCATGCCCTCACCCCTTCCCTCAAGGTCGCCATGAAGTCGTTGGCCACGTCATACGGGGATGCCCCCCCCTCCGTGATCTCGTCGAGCCGGGCCTCGATGGTGGCCCCGGCCGGCGTGTCCTCCCAGAGCCAGCGCCGCACCGCCCGCTCGACCACCTCGCGCGTCCGCCGCGCCAGTCGCTCGCGCCGGCGCGACTCGAGCGCGCCCGACGCCGCCATCCAGTCCCAGTGCGCATCCAGGGCGGCGATCAGTTCCGGCACGCCCTCCCCCTTGGCCGCGACCGCCAACAGCACCGGCGGACGCCAGTCGGCCTGCTCGTCCACCGTGTCCGCTGGGGGACGCTCGCGCGGGGGCCCCTTCAGCGCACCGTGGTGCGCCGGCACGTTGCGCGCGGCCTTTCCCATCCTGAGGTCGAGCGCCAGCTCCACCTCGCGCCGCACCTTTTCCGCGCCAGAGCGATCCGCCTTGTTGACGACGAAGCAGTCGGCGGCTTCCATCACACCCGACTTGAGCGCCTGGATTCCGTCGCCCGACTCGGGGACAAGCACCAGGACGGTGGTGTCGGCCATCCGCGCCACATCGAGTTCGCTCTGGCCCACCCCGACCGTCTCGATCAGCAGTCGGTCAAAACCCGCCGCATCGAGCACGTCGCAGACCTCGCGGGTGGCCGTCGCCAGCCCGCCGAGCGAGCCGCGCGTGGCCATGGAGCGGATGTAGACCCCCGGATCGAGCGCCACACGCTCCATCCGGATCCGATCGCCGAGGAGCGCTCCCCCGGTGAACGGCGAGGTGGGATCGACCGCCACGACCGCCACCTTGAGCCCGGCCGCGCGCCAGGCATGCACCAGCTGCTCGGTGAGGGTGGACTTGCCGGCGCCGGGGGGACCGGTGATGCCGATCCGGCGCGCCCGCCCGAGGCGGTCATGGACGCTCGAGAGCAGGGATTCGAAGCCGGGACGACCGTTTTCCACGACGGAGATGGCCCTCGCCACGGCCGGAATCCTGCCGGCCAGCAGGTCCTCGAGGAGTGCGGGATCGGTCATGTCTGAAGTTACACCGGATCTTGGACTTAAGGCAGGTCGCGCAGGCCGCCACAGGGGTCCGATTTGACTCCGCTCACCCGCCCGGGACACCTTCGAGGGCCCCTACCGCTCCCTGCCCCGGAATCCCTGTGACCCACCCGATTCTCTTCAGCGACAAGGACACCGCGCTCCGCGACGATGTGCGGATGGTGGGCGCGATGGTCGGGGAGATGCTCCGCGAGCAGGAGGGCGATGCGCTGTTCCGCCGGGTCGAGGCGGCCCGGCAGGCGGCGGTCGCCCACCGCGGCGGGGATCCTCACGCCGAGGCCGAGCTGCAGCGGGTGCTCGGGGGCGGCGATGCCACGGACACGGCCGACCTGGTCCGGGCGTTCACGACCTACTTCCGGGTCGTCAACCGGGCCGAGCAGGTGCACCGGATCCGCCGGCGGCGGGAGTATGACCGCGACCCCGCGATCCCCCCCCCGGGCGGCATACTGGAGGCAGTGATCGCCCTGCACGCCCGGGGGATGACGCTGGAGGAGCTGCGCCCACTCCTCACGCGGCTCCGGATCGAGCCGATCTTCACCGCGCACCCGACGGAAGCCACCCGGCGCACGATCCTGCGCAAGGAGCAGCGGATCGCGCAGGCACTCCTCGATCTGGGGGACCGCAGCCTCACCCCGGTGGAACGGGCGTCACTCACCGGGCAAGTCCGCATGCTGATCACCACCACCTGGCAGACGGCTCCCTACCCCGCCGTCCGGCCCACGGTGGCGGATGAGCGCGACCATGTGCTCTACTACCTGCTCGGACCGCTGTATGCGGTGCTGCCGTCGCTCCTCGAGGGGCTCGAGCAGGCGGTGCGTGAAGTCTGGGCGGCGCCCACATTCACCCTCGAGGCCACGCCGATCCGATTCGGGTCGTGGGTCGGCGGCGACATGGACGGCAACCCGAACGTCACCAGCACCACCATCCGTGAGGCCCTCGAGGCCCACCGCACAGCGATCATCCGCCGGCACCGTGAGGAACTGGGCGAGCTGGGCGTCCTGCTCTCGCAATCCGAGGGGCGCGTGGCGACCGCGCCAGCGGTACCCGCCATCGTGGCCAGCTATGGTGCCTGGTTTCCGACGGCGCTCGCAGCGGTGCCCGCGCGTCATCGGGGGATGCCCTACCGGGTACTCTGCCAGTTGATGGAGGCCCGACTCGTCGCGACCCTCGCCGATGCGCCGCATCGGTATCCGAATGCGGCGGCGTTCGGCGACGACTTGACCCTGATGGTCGAGAGTCTGGCCGCCCACCGGGGAGCGCACGCCGGGCTGTTCGCGGTGCGTCGGCTCCTTCTGCGGGTGCGCGCATTCGGCTTCCACCTGGCCACCCTGGATGTGCGCCAAGACGCCGGGGTGCATCGCGTGGCGGTGGGACACCTGCTGGGAGATGCGGGGTGGACAGGCCGCACGATCCCCGATCGCACCGCGCAGCTCGCTGCACGACTCGACGCGGCAGCCCCGGGGCCGGTCGCTGCCCCTGACGCGGGCACCGAGGAGACGCTGGATGTGTTCCGCGCGATCGCGGCAAGCCAGGAGCGCCACGGCGCCGCAGCGATTGGGTCATTCATCATCAGCATGACCCGGGGCGTGGACGACGTCCTCTCGGTGCTGGTGCTCGCGCGCGCCGCCGGCCTCACGGACGACACCGGGGCGGTGCCGCTGGATGTGGCGCCGTTGTTCGAGACTGTGCCGGATCTCGAGGCGGCGGCCGACACCCTTGCCGCACTGGTGGCCCTGCCCGCCTACCGGGCGCACCTCGCTCGTCGCGAGGACACGCAGGTCATCATGCTCGGCTACTCCGACAGCGCGAAGGACGGCGGGATGGCAGCCTCCCGCCGGGCCTTGTACGATGCGCAGCGACACCTGGCCGCCGTGGCGGCGGCCGCGGGCATCACCCTCACGTTCTTTCATGGCCGCGGTGGCACCGTCGGTCGCGGCGGCGGGAAGATGTTCCGGGCAGTGATGGCCGCACCGGCCGGCACCGTCAACGGCCGGTTGCGGGTGACCGAACAGGGCGAGGTGATCGACGCGAAATACGGACTGCGGGGCATTGCCTTCCGCACCCTGGAGCGAAGCGTGGCAACGGTGGTGCGCGCCACCACCGCCCCGCCGGCCGTGGACGCCCGCCTCGCCACGTGGGAGGGGATGCTGGGGACACTGGGCGACGCAAGCCGGGCCGCCTACCGCGGGCTCGTGCATGACGACCCGCGCTTCCTCCCCTTCTTCCGCAACGCGACGCCGATCGACGTCATCGAGCGGATGGCGATCGGCTCGCGTCCAGCCGCGCGCCGGTCGGGGGGGGGCGTCACCAGCCTGCGGGCGATTCCGTGGGTGTTCGCGTGGACCCAGAACCGGTACATGCTGCCCGGATGGTTCGGGGTGGGCAGCGGCTTCGACGTGCTCGTGGGGACCCACGGTCGCGAGGCGGTGCACGAGATGGCCGCGGAGTGGCCGTTCCTCGCCTCGATGCTCGAGGACCTCCACATGGTCCTCGCGAAGGCCGACCTCACCATCGCCCGCCGGTACGCGGCACTCGCCCCCGATGTCGGCCCGGCGCTGCACGACCTGTTGGCGCAGGAATTCGACCGCACGGTGGACCACGTGCTGTCCCTGACCGGCACCACCCGGCTTCTCGACAACGACCCGACGCTGCAGCGGGCGATCCTGTTGCGGAATCCCTATGTCGATCCAATGAGCCTTATCCAGGTGGAGCTGCTCGCGCGCTGGCGCGCGGCTGGCCGGCCAGAGGGCGCGTCGCTCGATGCCCTGCTCGGCACCATCGATGGGATTGCGCAGGGGCTGCAGAACACCGGCTGACACGCTGCGGACGGTCGTGCCGACGGCCTACAGGAGCAGCGCGGTGGCGAGGCCCAAGAGCAACCCGAAGCCACAGATGTCAGTGAGGGTCGTGACGAAGATCGACGATGCCACGGCGGGGTCGATCCCCATCCGTTCGAGCAGCACCGGCACGAACGACCCGGCGGTGCCGGCGACGAAGAGGTTCCCGGTCATCGCAAGGAAGACCACGAGACCAAGGCGCCATTCGGAACCGATCAGCACCGCCACCACGGAGATCACCACGCCGATCGCGAAGCCATTGGTGATCCCGACGAGCATCTCCTTCTGGATCACGGCCCGGAGCCGATCCGCGGGGACCTGCCCGAGCGAGAGGCGGCGCACCGTGACGGCAAGCGCCTGGGTGCCCGCATTGCCGCCCATCCCGGCGATGATGGGCATCCAGATGGCCAAGGTGGTCATCCGCGCGATGGTGGCCTCGAAGTAGTACACGACCGACGCCGCGAGGAAGGCGGTGAGGAGGTTGACGTAGAGCCAGGGCAAGCGGCTGCGCACGGCGCTGGACCAGCGGCCACCGAGTTCCTCGTCAGGGGAGACGCCGCCGAAGCGCAGCAGGTCCTCGGTCGCCTCCGCCTCGGTGACGTCGATCACGTCGTCATAGGTGACCCGCCCCAGAAGTCGGCCGGAGACGTCCACCACGGGCACGCTCGGCACGTTGTAGCGTGCCATCAGTCGGGCCACATCCTCCTGGTCCTCGTCGGGCTCGACGCGCACCTCGGCATCCTCCATGACGTCCCGGACCACCACGTCGGGCCCGGTCACGACGAGTTGCTTGAAGGAGAGGGTGCCCACCAGGCGCCGTGCGGTATCCACGACGAAGATCTCGGTGACGTCCTCGACATCTTCCGCCTGCCGCCGCACTGCCTCGAGGGCGAGGCCGACGGTGTCGAGGTCGGTGACGGTGACGAGCGCCGTCGTCATCAGGCCCCCGGCCGTCTCCTCGTCATAGCGGAGGAGCCGGTCGACATCGGTGCGGTCCTCCACCTCTGCCAGGATCCGTTCCTGCTGCTCTGGTTCGAGCTCGCCGAGGAGGTCGGCTGCGTCGTCGTCCTCGAGTTCCTCGACGATCTCGGCGGCCTGCACCGGGTCGAGTGCGGCGAGCGTCTCCGCCGGGTGGCTGTCCCCCGACATCTCGGCCAGCGCCTGGGAGGAGAGCTCCGCCGGGAGGACCCGCACCAGCGCGAGCCGCTCATGCTCGTCGAGCGTGGAGAGGACGTCGGCGAGGTCGGCCGGCTCGAGCTTCCACGCCTGCTCGATGAACGCGGTGACGCGTCCCTCGCGCGCGAGGGCCACCAGTTCCTCGAGGCGGTCCTCTGCCGGGATGCTCACGAGTCGAGATCCCCGAGTCGCTGGGGCGGGCCGAGTGGCCGGCGCACCAGCAAGCGCTCCAGCCGAACGGGCGAGGCAGCCAGCACGTCCACTTCGAGGCTCGCGAGGAGGAAGCGCTCGCCCGCCAGCGGGATACGCCCCGTCAGCTCCATGAGCAAGCCGGCAAACGACGTTGCCTCGGCCGGGGGCAGGGCGAGGGCGAAGTGTTCCTCGACTTCCTGCACCGTGGTGGAGCCGTCCACGTCGAGCACGTCCGGTGACCGGGGCGGCACCCCCTCCGCACGCTCCGGCGTCGCCTCGTCCTCGTCCGCGATCTCGCCGACCAGCGCCACGAGGAGGTCTTCCAGCGTCACGATGCCGGCGGTCCCGCCGAACTCGTCCACCACCACCGCGAAGTGGCGGCGCTCCCGCTGCATGTCGAGGAGCACGTCTCCGGCGGGGCGCTGCTCCGGCGCGAACGACACCGGGCGGATCGGGAACGGTTCGCCCTGCCGCAGCTTGAAGAGGTCGAAGGCGTGCACCATGCCGACGATCTCATCGAGGGTCCCGCGATAGACCGGCAGGCGGGTGTACCCGCTCTCGGCGAAGACGGCATGCACGGGGTCATAGTCGAGGTCTTCCGCCACCGCGATCACGTCCGTGCGCGGGGTCATCACCTCGCGAACGGGCCGTTCGGCAAACGACATCACCCCGCCGACCATCACCAGTTCGCCCCCCTCGTCGAGCCCGTTGGCGGTGCCCTCGCGCGCCAGGTGCCGGACGTCGGCCGCTGCCGCATGGCGACCGGCGGGCAGGACGAGACCGAGCAGGCCGCTCCAGGCCGTGAGCACCGGGACCAGTGCCTCGACGACGCGCTCCGCACGGGGCGCCGTGATCCATCGTGGCAGGAGATAGCCGCCAAGCAGGGTCGCCGGGATCACCACGAGGAGGACCAGCAGCCCGAAGATCGGCGTCGTCAGGCGCCCGACCAGCGCGGGGATCGCGACGCCGACCATCGTGACACCGAGGGAGGTGGCCGCCGTGGCGGCGACGACGAGCGTCTCCGTGGTGGCAAGCCATGCGAGCGATTCGTCCCCCCCCCGCAGTCGCCGGGAGATCGCCCCGGCCAGCGCGGCGCGCGCGGTCGTCACGAGCGCGACCGCCCCGGCAGAGCCAACCACCGCGATGAGGAGGCCGATGGCGAGGAGGAGGGAACTCACGCGTCGTCCTCCCCCGCGCCATCCGCTGTCACGGCCCAGACCGACACGCGCCGCACGCGGCGCCGGACCACCAGCTCGATCACGAAGCGCCAGCCATCGACGGTGAGGCTTTCACCGCTGCGCGGCACGCGGCCGAGCTCGGCGAGCACCAGCCCACCGACCGTGGCGACATCCTCGCGCTCGAACTCATGTCCGATTTCCGACTCGAGGTCGACCAGCGCCACTCCGCCCTGCACCGTGAGGTGCCCGTCGGGGTGATGCTGCATCGGCTCCACCTCATCGACATCATGCTCGTCCTGGATCTCGCCGACGATCTGCTCGAGGATGTCCTCGAGGGTCACCAATCCGGCCGTGCCCCCAAACTCGTCCACCACCACCGCGAGGTGCCCATTGCCGCGCTGGAAGTCGCGCAACTGACGTTCGAGCGACTTGGCCTCCGGCACGAAGGCGGCCGGACGAATCAGGGCCTGCCAGGGCACCGTGAAGGTCTCCCCGGCCCCGAGTCGCGGGAGCATGTCCTTGGCGTGCAACACGCCGACGACCCCGTCGGGGTTGCCATCATAGACCAGAAGCCGGGCATGCTCGCTCCGGCGCAGTGTCTGAACCACCTCGGCCTCGGTGTGCGACACATCCACGGCGATGATGTCAATGCGCGGCGTCATCACCTCGGCCACCGTCATCTCGGCCAGCGAAAAGACCCCGAGGGCCATCTCGCGCGGCGTGAGGGCCCCCGGCCGCGCCGGTACCACCGGCGGTTCGAGGCCGCGCGCGCTGTCGAGTCGCCGCGCCATCCAGAGCAACGGGGCGAACACCGGGGCACTGGCGAGCCCGATCCGACGCGCCACGGGCACCATCTCGGGCGCCAGCGTTGCGAGGAGTCGCGGCGCGAGATCGCCGATGACCCACACCAGCAGGATCACCAGGAGCACGCGGACAAGGGCGAACCCCGCCGGGAAGAGCCACCAGGTGGTCACGAGCCCGGCGAGCACCGCCGCCAGCGTGAGCGAGGCGAGGTGGATGATGTGCAGCAGCCGGTCGGCGGTGATCCCTTCGCTGAACTGGCCACGGGCCAGCGCACGCGCCCCGAGCTCGCCGTCGCCCTCGCCGGCGAGCGCCACGAGGCCCGCCCAGAGCATCACGAGACCGGCGAGCGCGGGCAGGGCCGCCTGCATGAGGAGGTTCACGCGGCGAGTTCCCGCACGTAGCGCTCCTGCGCACGCCACATCGGCGAGGTCATGCGTCCGGCCCCTTCGGGGTGATCATGTCCCAGTACGTGCAGCGTCCCGTGGATGACCAGCCGCAGGAGTTCCTCGCGCACCGGCACACCGCGCTCCCGCGCCTCACGGGCGGCATACCAGCGGCAGACGTAGATATCGCCGGCGAGGGTACCGTCGGGGAGTGGCAGCGCGAAGGCGATCACGTCGGTTGGGTGGTCATGGTGCTTGTGGGCAGCGTTCAGACGCGTCATCGCCCGCGGTCCCAGAAAGGCGAGGGAGATCGCCGCCGCGCGGCCCTCGCCGCGGGTCACGTGACGCACGACGCGCTCGAGCAACCGCCGCGGGAGCGGGTGGGCGCCGGCCACCACGACCTCGGAGGATTCCATCAGCCGGCCTGGTCCTCGGCGTAGGCGCGGACAATGTCGCGCACCAGGCGATGGCGCACCACATCGGCGTCGGTGAAGTAGTGGAATCCGATCCCGTCGATCCCCGGGAGGACCCGCTCCACCTGCACGAGTCCGGAGTCCTCGCGCCGGGGCAGGTCGATCTGGGTCTTGTCGCCGGTCACCACCACGCGGCTGTTATGCCCCAGCCGAGTGAGGAACATCTTCATCTGTGCGCCGGTGGCATTCTGGGCCTCGTCCAGGATGATGAAGGCGTCACTGAGGGTCCGGCCACGCATGTAGGCGAGGGGGGCGATCTCGATCACGCGCGTCTCGAGCGCCTTCTGGACCTTCTCGTGCGGCATCATGTCCTCGAGCGCGTCGTACAGCGGCCGCAGGTACGGATCGACCTTCTGTTGCAGGTCCCCGGGGAGGAAGCCCAGCGACTCGCCCGCCTCGACCGCCGGCCGCGCCAGGACGATGCGACGCACGCGCTTGCGGGCGAGAGCCTCGACCGCCTTGGCGACGGCGAGGTAGGTCTTGCCGGTCCCGGCGGGGCCGATCCCGATCACGACGTCGTGCTCGGCCATCATCGCGAGGTAGTCGCGCTGGCCGGGGGTCTTGGCCTGGATGGCGCGACGCATCCCGGGAATGACGATCTTGCCCGAGTCACCGGCATTGCCCGGGTCCGCAGGCGAGATCCCCTCTGTGGCGAAGCGGAAGACATCCTCTGGCCCGACGGAGGCGCCGCTGCGCGCCATGTCAATCAGTCCCTGCACCACTGGCGTGGCACGCTCAATTTGCGCCACGGTACCGACCAGGGTGAGCACATCACCGCGCTGCGACACCCGGACGCCCAGGGCGCGCTGCAGCTCAACGAAGTTCGCGTCGTTGATACCAGCCAAGAGAAGGGGATCGGCCCCCTCGGCCGAGACCTGGTGTCGGGACTCATCAGCGTTCACGCCGGGCTCCGATGGGTGGGGGAGAGATGCAAGGCCGCGAGGTCGGCCTGGGTCACGGGCACGGGGGCGCCCTCGAGGAGCGCACGCGCCTGGGCCGTCTTGGGGAATGCGATCACGTCCCGGAGCGACGTAGCGCCCGCGAGCAGCATGACGATCCGGTCAAGCCCGAGGGCGAAGCCGCCGTGGGGCGGCGCACCGCTGGCGAGGGCATCAAGCAGGAAACCGAAGCGTACGCGCTGCTCCTCCGGCCCGAGTCCGAGGAAGGCGAACACCTGCGCCTGCAGCGCCGGGTCGGTGATCCGGATCGACCCGGATCCGAGTTCGCTGCCATTGTACACGGCATCGTAGTGCAGCGCCCGGCAGCGGCCGGGGTCCGTAGTGAGGAAGGCCCG